>JAWXCF010000031.1:0-11156 GCA_034440515.1 Bacteroidota bacterium | reverse complement strand
TATTTGTACTAATTATAAATTGGCAAATAGATAATTTTTGTAGGTATAATACATACAGGTAATATGGTATTAAGTAGAGGAGTAAAACTAAATTTGCAATCGATAACTAATTACGCGTTTCATAGCTTTCAAGTATGCGTTCAGCAATAAGAAAATTAACAATATTTACTATGATGCTCTTCATAAGTGCATCTGTAGTAGCTGTGCCCAAAGCACCCAAAGGCGACCCTATTAAAGGTGAAGCTGTTTTCTCAAACTATTGTACATCTTGTCACGTCTTGGGCGGTAAGCTTATTGGTCCAAACCTAATTGGCGTCAAGGATCGTTGGCCTGACTATAATAAGTTGGTGGATTTCGTTCAACATCCTTCCAATTACATTGACAAAGACCCGTACATCATCAAACTGCAAAAAGAATACAATAATGCAGTAATGAACGTAGGAAACATCACAGCTCAACAAGCTGCCGACGTAGTAGAATACGCTCACGCAGGTGGTACAGGTGTTGCTGTAGCAGCAGGAGGTGCGGGGGTAAGCTTTATGCCAGTACCACAAAGCAATAGTAACCTAAAATACCTGTTTATAGGAATTCTAATAATATTAGGAGTAATAGGTTACTTAGTATTTAAACTTAAGAAATCTTTAAAACCAGAGGAAGGTAAGGACCTAACACATTTAGATAGACCAAGTAAACACGTAACTGGAATACAGAAAATAAATGCCTTCATATTCCCAATATTCTTCATATTGGCTATGATAGGATTATATGCAGATATTAGTAGTCACTCTAGTTATTTAAGACCAGTTTCAGCATCTGTAATTGGTGCTGATATTGATAGATTATTCTGGAATACATTTAAAGTTACAGCTATTGTGTTCTTCATTACCCACATTCTATTGTTCTACTACGTATTTAAATACAGAGGTAGTGATAAAAGAAAAGCTCTTTTCTTAAGCCATAATAATACCGTTGAGTTTGTATGGACTATTATACCAGCATTAGTATTATCATTTTTAGTACTTGATGGCTTTAAAACTTGGAGACGTGCAAATGCAGCACCAGATAATAATTCATTGACGATAGAAGCATTTGCAAAACAGTTTGACTGGACTATTAGATACCCAGGTAAAGATGGAAAATTAGGTAAGTCGCATTTCCTAAAAATAACATCTGACAATCCACTTGGAATTGACTTTAGTGACCCTGCTTCTAAAGATGATTATTTAGTTACAGATGTAGTAAGATTGCCTTTGGGCAGACCAGTACACATTTTATTGAGGAGCCAAGATGTGACTCACGCAGCTTATTTTCCCCACTTCAGAATGCAAATGTACGCCAACCCTGGTATGGACAACAGACTTACATTTACACCTTCCATAACCACTGCAACTATGAGAAAGAAAGTAGGTCAAGATAAATTTGATTATGAAATGGCGTGTAACCAACTATGTGGGGGAGCACACTGGAATATGAGAAGAGTAGTACAAGTAGATGAAAATGTAGACTATTTGAAATGGGAGTCTGATACTAGTGCACACAAACCGGCTATAGCAAGCTATAAAGGTGAAAATATATCTACTGCACTAAACACAAAAAAGTAGCACAATTTTTAAGATTAAGCGTTAAATAAAACAGAATTATAAATATAAATATATGAGCGTAGCAGAAGCAACTGTCACACAAGTACAAGTAGAGCATCACGATGCTCACGAACACGCGCATCATAAGGAAACATTCTTGACAAAATACGTATTCAGTCAAGATCACAAGATGATTGCTAAACAATTCCTAATCACAGGAATTCTAATGGGACTAATTGGAGGAATACTCTCAAGTATTTTTAGAATTCAGTTGGGTTTTCCAGAATCAAATATGAGTTGGTTACAACCCCTATTAGGTAAATGGATTAGCGTAAATGAAGTAGGAAAAGGAAGTTTAGATTCTAACTTCTATATGTCTATGGTCACTATACACGGAACCATAATGGTATTCTTTGTACTAACAGCCGGTTTGTCTGGTACTTTCAGCAATCTACTCATACCATTACAAATTGGGGCTAGAGATATGGCGTCTCCATTTGTAAATATGTTAAGCTATTGGTTCTTCTTTATAAGTAGCTGTATAATGATTGCATCGTTGTTTTTAGAAACAGGACCTGCTGGTGCTGGATGGACCATTTATCCACCACTTTCAGCATTACCTAAAGCTATGCCTGGCTCTGGTATGGGTATGACATTATGGTTGATATCAATGGTTATATTTATTGGTTCTTCATTAATGGGAGCCTTAAATTACATATCAACTGTACTGAATATGCGTACTAAAGGTATGACTATGACAAGGATGCCGCTTACAATTTGGGCATTTTTAATAACAGCTATATTAGGTGTACTATCTTTCCCAGTGTTGTTTGCTGCAGCAGTATTGTTAATATTCGATAGAGTATTAGATACTTCATTCTACTTAAGTGACATTGTTCCATCTATGGCTGGCGGTGTGGTTCACACAGGCGGTAGTCCTATCTTATTCCAACACTTGTTTTGGTTCCTTGGTCACCCTGAGGTATACATCGTAATATTGCCTGCTATGGGTATGACTAGTGAGATTTTATCTGTCAACTCTCGTAAACCAGTATTTGGTTATAGAGCTATGATTGGGTCAATATTAGGAATTGCATTTTTATCATTCTTAGTGTGGGGTCACCATATGTTTATTACAGGTATGAACCCATTCTTAGGTTCAGTATTCTTAATAGCAACATTAATTATAGCTGTTCCATCAGCTGTTAAAGTATTTAACTGGTTAGCTACAATTTGGAAAGGTAACCTTCACCTCTCTACAGGTATGCTTTATGCTCTAGGTATGGTAAGTTTATTTATATCAGGTGGATTAACTGGTTTATTTCTTGGTAATGCGGCTATTGATTTCGAATTACATAACACTTACTTTATAGTGGCCCACTTCCACCTTGTAATGGGATCTGCTGCCATATTCGGAATGTTTGCTGGTGTATATCATTGGTTCCCTAAAATGTTTGGTCGTCATATGAATGAAACCTTGGGTTCTTTACACTTTTGGTTAACTTTTGCAAGTGTTTATATGATATTCGGACCAATGCATATTATGGGTATAGATGGTGTACCACGTCGTTACTATTCATTTACAGCATTTAGAGAATTTGACCAATGGTCAGCAGTTAATAAACTAATTTCAGTTGCGGCTTTTGGTAGCTTAGCAGCACAGTTTATCTTTATTTACAACTTCTTTAATAGTATATTTAATGGTAAACGCTCTACCAGAAATCCTTGGAGTGCAAATACTTTGGAGTGGACTACTCCAGTAGAGAGAATACACGGTAACTGGCCTGGTGAAATTCCAGCTGTATATCGTTGGCCGTATGACTATAGTCGTCCTGACTTAGAGGCAGACTATTTACCACAAACTATGAGTGATAAAGATATCATCGGTAAAGTTGACTATGATAATGAAAACTATGATCCAACTGCAACTGATGATCACAATGATGATCACGTAAGTAGTAGCGCACATCAGAATGCAATAATGCTTCAAGTGCGAGATGAGTACTATAAAAATAAAAACAAGAAGTAATATCATATAAGACAAGGGATTTGTAAAAATCCCTTATCTTTTTACATTTCTGTATGAATATCCTGACTAAGGGTAGAAACATATACTACACTGTCTCAGTAATTTGCTTTATCTCGCTATTTTTATTAATAGTAATTGGCGGTACCGTAAGAATAACTGGTTCAGGTATGGGTTGCCCAGATTGGCCTAAATGTTTTGGAAGATTAATTCCTCCAACAATCATTTCAGATTTGCCTGCTGACTACATAAAGTTTTACGAAACCAGAGGCTACAGCAAATCTGATTTCCCACTAATGACTTGGATAGAATATCTAAATAGGTTATGGTCTGTAATTATAGTCGGGCCACTACTTTTAGCCTCTACCCTGCTTAGTTTGACTTGGATAAAAAAAGATAAGTCTTTCTTAATTCTACAATTACTTATGTTGTTCCTAACTGGATTTACAGCTTGGTTAGGCAAAATAGTTGTTTTGTATGATCTAGATAGCCTAAGAGTAACTATTCATTTAATCCCAGCTTTAATTATAGTATCCATTAGTGTAATTATTTGCACACGTCTAAATGGCTATAGAGTTTTAGATGTAATGAATAACAATGGCATAGATGGCTTACCGAATAAAATAGTAAGTAAGAACTATCAGCTTTATTTAATATCAGGCTTCATCATTATTTCTATGCAAATACTATTAGGAACACAAGTAAGAACAGAGATAGATAAATATATAACTCAGGCTAATATTTTAGATAGAGCAGATTGGATAATAAAGGCTTACAAATGGCTGCCTATACACAAGCTATTTAGTACAGTTGTAACCATAATAGTTGCACTAATATACATAGCTAGTCGTAAGACTGTCAACCTTAGTAGACCAACCTTCTGGGGAGCTATATTAATGATTGGTTCAGTTTCAGCACAAATAATAACTGGCACTTTATTGACGGAATTCTCATTTCCAGCTGCTTCTCAATTATTACATCTTACATTTAGTACCAGTTTACTATGTGGAATTATTTTATGCATTTCCGATAAATATTTCAACCCAGCTAATGTCAAATACATCCCAATATCAGAGTAACTTTGCAACACAATTGAAATGAGTAATTCTGCAATCATAAAGACCGAGATTAGTACTATAAAAAGTAAAATTAATGATTACAAACAGTTAATTAAATTTCGATTGAACCTAACTGTTGTGCTATCTACTTTTATAGGCTTTATGCTAGGAAGTGGTGCAGAGTTTGATACTTTTGGCTTAATAATAACACTGATAGGTGGCTTTCTAACTGTAGGATCTGCTAATGGAATAAACCAAATAATAGAGAAAGACAGTGATGCCTTGATGTTGAGAACAGAAAATAGGCCCTTAGCTAGCAATAGAATGGGTGTACCTGAAGCTGTTGTCTCTACCTTAATAATGGGAATAGTAGGCGTTGGTTTAATTGCATTTTACCTTAATAATCTAGCTGCCATACTTAGCTTAGTTTCTTTACTTTTATACGGATTCTTATATACTCCACTTAAAAAACACACTCCATTTGCTGTTTATGTAGGAGCTATACCAGGTGCTATACCACCTATGATTGGATTTGCAGCTGCTGCTGGGGCTTTAGGGACTACAGCTTGGACTTTGTTTTTAATTCAATTCATTTGGCAGTTTCCGCACTTTTATAGTATTGCCTGGATTTTAGAAGACGACTATAAAAGGGCTGGAATAAAACTTCACCCTATTGGGGCTAAAACTCAAAATGCCGCCAGCATTCAAATTATGTTGTTCTCTTTCTTACTTATTCCAGTAAGCTTTTTACCCTATTTCTTAGGCATTGGCCATTTGGCTACAGCCTTTGTTATAATGGCTTGCAGCATTGTTTTCTCCTGGTTGAGTTATCAATTGTATGAAGAAAAAACTAATAAGGAAGCCAAACGTTTGATGTTTGGGTCAATAATGTATTTACCCATCATCTTTTTAATAATGTTAGTTGACAAACTAATATCATAACAAAAACAAAGCAATGGCAAGAGTAGAGTTATACAAAGAACGGACATCACAATTAGCAGTTAACCCAACTAGATTTACCTTATGGTTATTTTTAATTACGGTGACTATGCTATTTGCAGCATTTACCTCGGCTTTAATAGTCAGCAGGACAGATGCTATTCAAAACGGGAGCTGGATAAGCTATAGCATTCCAAATATATTCACCTTTAGCACAGTAGTTATAGCACTTAGTAGTCTTAGTATGCAATGGGCATACTATAATGCAGGTAAAAATGAGATTGATAAAAATAGACTTGCACTATGGATAACTTTTATTCTAGGTATGGTATTTTTAGTAGCACAAGTATTGGGTTATAAAGCCCTGACAGCAAATGGAATACATCTAACTGGTGATTCCACTGTTGTAAATGGGCACAGTGTAGCTGCCAAAAATGGTGCATTTTTTTACGTAATTAGTGGAATTCACGCCCTCCACGTAGTGGGCGGCGTATTTATACTTTTATTCACTTTAATATCTGCGTACCGATTTAGAGTACATAGCAGAAATATGCTAAGAATTAATCTTTGCACAACGTACTGGCACTTTATTGGGGTGCTATGGGTATATTTGTTTGCGATTTTAAACATCTTTAGCTAACTGAAATATCAATGTCAGCAGAAGCAACTTCACTATCAACTAAACCTAGCCTGTGGTCAGGCGGCCGCGTACCATTAGGTGCCAGCTATGGAAAACTTATGATGTGGTTTTTCCTCATCTCAGATGCATTTTCATTTTCATCACTTCTTGTCGTTTATGGCTTCTTTCGTAGTGCTATGGCTTGGGTTAATCCAGAGGAAGTGTTTCAAGGAATTCCTTGGATAATAGAAGGTGGATTGCCCTTAGTCTTTGTTGGTATAATGACATTTATATTGATATTTAGTAGTGTTACTATGGTACTAGCTGTAGAGGCTGGTCACCGTATGGATAGAAAGGGAGTTGTAAACTATATGTTGCTTACCATATTGGGTGGCGCAATGTTCTTAGGTTGTCAAGCTTTGGAATGGACTCACTTAATTGAAGAAGGTTTAACATTGCATAACAACCCGTTTGCTCTAAAAGGTGACCCTTCTAAAATAGGTCCAATACAATTTGGACAACTATTCTTTGGGATCACAGGTTTTCACGGTTTTCACGTATTAAGTGGCGTATTTATTAACTCATTGGTATGTTGGAAAGCCTATAAAGGAGGTTTTGAGAAAGTTGGACACTATGAAATGGTAGAAAAAGTAGGTCTTTACTGGCACTTTGTAGACTTAGTTTGGGTATTTGTATTTACCTTGTTCTACTTAATTTAATATCTCTTTCATTTCACTAACAAAAATCATAGTATAATCATCATATATGGAAATTACTAAAGATACCCACGAAGTTCCAGAACGTACTGACGAACCGGGCTTGCATACCGTACATTCTAGCAAAAAACAAATTTGGAGAGTATTCTTTATACTTCTAGCAATTACTGTTTTAGAATTTCTTATCGCGCTTACACCAGGCATAAAAAACAGTATGGGTGAAACCACTGTAACTGTTGTATTTTTTGCCTTAACCATTTTGAAGGCATTCTATATAGTTGCATACTTTATGCACCTTAAAGACGAACGCATCAATATGGCCTATACCATCTTATTACCCTTGATGTTTATACTTTATCTAATAGCGTTATTGCTAATGGAGTTTAGAAACGGTGTAGGTTTAGGATAGATTATCAAATAACAATATGTTAAAACTTAAAAGAATTGGACAAATTGGTGTTCCAGTTCTAATGTTTATCGCAGTACCCCTTGTCTTGTTTTTTTGTAGCAAAGCTGGTAAAAATGTGTACAAGTCACTACCCTATGTTGGAGAAAAACAACTAGATAAAGCCGGTGACACAATTTACTACACTACAGCGCCTTGGCAGGCCTTAAATGAGGATAGCCAAAGAGTAACAGATGCAATACTAAAAGACAAAATCACAGTAGTTGACTTTATTTTTACTAGATGTCCATCTATATGTAAAGATTTAACTACAAATTTAAAAACCATCCAGGAAGACGGAAAAACAAGAAAAGATTTTCAGATATTAAGTGTTTCTATAGATCCTAAATATGATCAGCCTACTGTTTTAAAAAAGTATGCAGCTAAAAACGGTATCAACATCAGCAAGTGGCATTTATTAAATGCTGGTAACAATACCGATTCACTTGTTAGAAAATTTTTAATACCTAGGTCAGAACAATCACCCGATGGAGATCCTTTAAAGCTTAGGCATTCTGGAATTGTATTGCTTTTAGATAAACAAGGCTACATTAGAGGTACCTATAACGGAGTAGATCCAGAAGAAATAAAGCGATTAGGCGAAGACATCTATATGTTGATATATTCTTATGATAAACGATAATTCTGAAAGATTTACTCAAAAGTTTTTAACTAAATATTCAGAGAAATTTGTTTTCAAAGTAATTATTGCCGTTTCTCTATTGGTAGTATTGGTTGTAGCAGGACTCATATATTCAGCAAAACCTGCAACTCTATCAGATGGTATTGACCAAAGCATTTATTTCTTCCCAAAATTTAATGCTTTTTTAAATGGTTCAGTTAGCATATTGCTCAGTTTAGGTGTGATATTTATAAGTAGAAAGAAAATTAAGTATCACCAAATATGTATGATGTCGGCTTTCGTATTCAGCATTGTATTTTTAGTTAGTTATATAATCTATCACTACAGTGCACCAGAGTCTAAGTTTGGGGACCTGAATAACGATGGAATAGTTGACAAAGCGGAGAAAACAATAATTCCAGCTTGGAGATTTACTACTTACTATGTTATACTGATTACCCATATAGTTTTAGCAACTATTATAGTGCCTATGGCGTTATTAACTATAACAAGAATATACAGAGGAAATGTTGCTAAACATAAGAAATTAGCCCGCTATACTTTTCCTATTTGGCTGTACGTAAGCATAACTGGTGTTGTTGTTTATTTAATGATTTCTCCGTTTTACCCAATAAATTAAAATTTTCTAATAAAATGAAAAGCGTTTTAAAATACATTCACATTTCACTTATAGTTTTACTTTTTACTTGCCTCAGTGTATCTACTAGCGCACAGTGTCCTATGTGTAAACATAATGTAGAAAGCTCACTTAGGAAAGACAGTACTAAAAAAGTAGGTTCAGGATTAAACAGTGGCATCGTAGTATTACTATCTATGCCATATATCGCATTTGCTAGCATTGGATTCTTATGGTATAGGAATAGCAGAGCTAATAAGAATAAGTAATTTAATTGTTATGTCAAGCGAAGCACATAAAGTAAATAATCGAATAGTTGCTTTATTTAGCAATAAATGCCCTCATTGCCATACCGGCAAAGTATTCAAAAGTGCACCCTATTCTTTAAAATTTCAAGTAATGAACGAAGACTGTTCAGTATGTGGCACTCATTATGAGATAGAGCCTGGCTTCTTTTGGGGTAGTATGTATATTAACTATGCCCTAACAGTTGCGTTAATGCTTGGCTTAGCATTCCCTACATTTTATTTGCTTCACGACCCAGAAGTAAAAGTATATATGGGCATAATAATAGTAGCACTTATCATTACACTACCATTTAATTTCCGCTTAGGTAGATTAATTATGCTGTATTTATTCAGCTCAATTAAATTTGACCCTAATGCTGCAAAATAGAAGTTAGCTGATATAGATTAAAGCATAAAAAGCCCGAGAAGAATATAATCTCTCTCGGGCTTTCTAATTAAATTAATTTAAAGTTTAACTGCAAAAGTAATTGTTGTCCTTTTATTTGCAGATACTTGAACATCTAGTTGTTCACCTCTCAATGTATCAGTACTTCCATCTATGTACCTGCCTACAACTGCATATGAAGGTTTACCAGGTATAAGTGAATTTCTAGGGTCTAACGAAACATAGTCATACTTACCAAAAGCATCCGTAGATCTTACATTACCTAAAAATTGTCTAGCACTATCAGGTGTAGTTCCTAATGAAACATCAGCGTTTACGGCACCATTACCAGCAATTGAATTTAATTTTACAATTACAGTAAGGTCACCTGATGTACGGACACCACCAGTAGTCGTACCAGTTGTGGTACCAGTTGTGGTAGGAACAACAGTTTCTCTTTTCTTACAAGTAGAAGAAGCCAGAGTTAGAGACAGCAAACCTGCTGTCAGAAGATATATATACTTTTTCATATTCTTTTTTTCAAATATAATAAAATTTTAAAAATGATGTATCAAAAGACCATTTCGCATCTTAGGTTCTATCCAGGTACTCTTCACAGGCATTACGTCATCTACATCAGATATATTGAAGACGTATTCTGGCTTAATGGGTTGCAAAAGAAATAATGCATCGATACTACCTTCCTTAATCGGGCTAATTAATTCGTCTAAGCTTAAATTACCTGGAACAAATTTCAACCTATCGCTGGTTCTGGTATCGGTAATGTGGAGAATGCTTCCAAAAATGTATTTGTCCAAAATATAAACATCTAATTGATGTTTGATATCGGTATCATCTTTTAAGTGTTGAGGAATGGTAATACTATACCAACGCTTTTTAATATATAAGTTTAACACACCCTCTATACCTAATGATGGTTCCTGTAACTCCTCAACTAAAAATCCTGAATCAATTAATGTTTTTATCAACTCTTTCCTATTAACTACCCCCAAGTCCTTAACATAGCGGTGATAGCCGTAAATATTCATTTCTGTAGAGCTGATTAAGCAAGTTAAAAACTTATCAACCTCTGGATACATCTTTACTAAACTAGCGCATCTATGGTGGCCATCTGCTATATATAGTTCTGGCACCTGTTTAAACAAATGCTTAATTTCTTGGATTAATTGCAGCTCACTTACAAACCAAAAATCGTGAGTCATTTGCCGTTCTGTAGATGAGAACGAATGTGTTGGAAGTGTAGAGACAATTTGTTGCCTTATCCAAGTATCTATTGATTCGTGGGGTCTATAGGTTAGTAAAACAGGATTGCCATTTATTCTAACATTTCTAAAGAACTGAGTCATTTTTTCCTCTTTCTCGTGCCTAGTATGCTCGTGTTTTTTTATTCTACTATCTTTATAATCACCTAGTGATGTAAGTGCTATTATGGAATGGTATGTATTATTTTTTGTTTGCTGACGATAAATATATATACCCTCAGTTTGATTTGGTAATAATACTTGCTCGTTTAAAAACTTATTAAAATTTTCAATTGAGGTTTGAGTTCTGTCTTTGTCTTCTCCAATTTTTTGAAAAAGCTGTGGATTCAATATCTGCTGATAGCAAAACTCTGGTAGTGGCTGGTTTTCTTCAATCAATGATTCTATCTCTGCACTAGGAGTAGTAAACTCTAAAGCATCAATGTCATTAACTATCAGCGGAACAAACGGAAATATATTGGCCATCGAAGTGTAAGTCTAATAAAGACTGCAATAATATGTTAAATAAAAATGACCTAAAGGAATATCCAATAGGTCATATATAAAAAATAATGTATCC
>JAWXCF010000030.1:0-8565 GCA_034440515.1 Bacteroidota bacterium | reverse complement strand
TCATACCCCATAGAGTTACTTGGTCTTATGAAAATGTTTCTTGTATTGTACGCGCTAGACTTTCCATTACTCATAGTTACTACTGGCAATTTCAACTCGGCCCTGTTGATGGCTACATTACCCATTTTAGCAAACTCCTTTAGCCCTGGAATGATTAGACGAACTTGAGTGGAACCTCCATTATTAATCAATACTTCAGGATATCGTATTATAGGATTATTCAATTGGTTTCCCAAGTCTGAACCAATAGCGTCATTGTTATAGTTCTGTAACTTAAAAGTGCCTTGATCCATTTTCATAATTAATATGGCACTTGTTACTTTATCACTATGATAATATATGTTAATCCCACTTTGTGAACTAACAGGGTCTATTTGAAACTGTGCTGCTGACTGACCTATACTATTACTTTGAATAAATAGGCCTTTAAATGATTCGTTGAGTAAAGATGAACTATATAACCAAGATTGATTTACAAACAAATCATAACCCAATTGGTCATTTAATTTTATTCTTATTAGGCTGTCCTTATTATAGGTAGTAGTACCCTCACCATATAATTTTCCTCTACTTAAAACTGAATCTGATGCATAAAATACAGAATTACTGGTATTTAGCGTCTCATTTATTTGATATATCTTATAGTTAACAGGTACTTTGGCATCGCCTATTTGACCTAAATCAGGTCTCGCTCTAATTATTAGCACCACACTATCTACTATATTTTGACCACTAATGTCTGGCAACTGAGTAGGTGAGGCTATTTGAGTATAAAAGCTAGCATCTGAGCTGCCAAATACAGGATCTATATAGCTACCCAACACTTGGTAAGTTAAATATTTCCCGTAAGAATTTCTTCTAGGAGCTGTAAATAAATCTAAGCCAAAAGAATCTAAAGAAATTAAATCGAGCTGCCCTTGCGGAGGCAACTCGTTTAAGTAAATATCTTCAGTTTTTTTGCATCCAGATTCAGTAAGAATCAGACTACTGATTAATACCAAAAATAAAGAATTAAATATTTGATTGTAAAATTTCGTCTTCAGACAAATTTTTATATAATTCATAATATGCCTCTGCCAAAACGGTATTTGATTCATCAGTTTGTTGTACGATTGGTTTGCCAGACTGGTGAGCGAACTCTACTAATGATGGGTCAACGTCATTGCCAATGATGATACCGTCAGCAAATGTAATACCTGCTTTATACAAGTCTATTATAGTTGGGTTGTCTAAATGTTCTAAAACTTCCCTCATTTGCCCGCTTACCAACGCTTTGTCTGCGAAACCTTCACCCAAACTATTCTCAAAATCTGCTTTTTGCAAAGTGATAATGAATTTAGTATTTTCAAATACTGTCTCGTTTCTTTTTACTGTTTTTGCGTAAAGTGCAGTTAGGCACCCCATCCAACCAACACTGTATATTACGTCTGGTATCCAACCTAGTTTATGGATTATTTCCATAATCCCTTTATTGTAGAATGCAACCCTGTCTGAGTTGTCATCGTAAAAAGTATTATCATCCTCATCGTGAAATATTCCACGTTGCGCAAAATAATCTTCATTGTCTAAGAAATATATCTGCATACCTGCACTTGGTAATGATGCGACCTTTATAATCAAAGGATTATCATCTTCCCCGACGGGTATGTTTATACCACTTAATCTTATAACCTCGTGAAGTCTGTGTTTACGCTCTTTTATCACTCCAAATCTTGGCATAAACACGCGAACCTCTTGACCGGACTTTTGCAACCAAGTCGGCACCTCACGTACCATAACTGCATTGTCACTCAGTTCCAAATATGGGTTCATTTCGTGCGCTAAAAATAAAATCTTCTTCTTTGCCATCTGTATATAGGTGCTTTAAATTAAGAAATTGAAAAATTAAGGTAGTAAGAGTAGGTAATTGTTGCAGTCGTTAAATTTATTACTGTCGAGAATTTATGTAGACTGCTCATATATGAATGTACAAAATTAACGAAAAAAATTCGACTAAAAAAAATGATTAGTTTTGTTTACAATTCTTAGCAAATCGACTTGATTACAGTAACGCAAAGTGAAGAACTCATTTTATTATTGAGCCCTATAAAAGCTGACAATAAACGCATTGGATTTGTCCCGACAATGGGTGCATTGCACGAAGGACACTTATCATTAATTAAAATAGCTTCAACAAAATGTGATATTATTGTAGTTAGCATTTTTGTAAATCCCACCCAATTTAACAATCAAGCTGATTATGATAAATATCCAAGAAATTATCAAGATGATATTCAGAAACTAAGTCATACTGATTGTGCAATAGTTTATCTTCCTAGCATACAAGACATATACCCCAATGCTGGTTATAAAACGATTGATTTTGAACCAACTGAATTAATCACGCTATTAGAGGGCAAGTATAGAACTGGTCACTTTAGTGGAATGTTAGCAGTTGTAAAACGCTTGTTTGACTTGATTCAACCAGACATCGCCTTTTTAGGGCAAAAGGATTACCAACAACAATTACTTATTCGAGCAATGGTAGCACATTATCGGCTTCCGATTGATGTATTTACTGCCGACACTGTAAGGGAAGCGGACGGACTGGCAATGAGTAGTAGAAACGTGAGGCTAAGCATAAACGCTAGACAAAAGGCTCCGATAATTTATCGTACTATGTTGCAAGCATTAGACAGAATTAAGCTAGGTCACAGTATTGACATCATAAAATTGATAGCTATAAAGCAATTGTCTGAAATGGGGAACTTTATCATAGATTATTTTGATATTTGCAATGCAGAAACATTACAAAGTGTTGATATATATATGCCTGATAATAAACTCATTATACTTACAGCTGTACACGCAGATGGTGTCAGGCTTATAGATAATATGCTGGTTAAGTAACAAGTACATTTAAAAATTGCCCTAAAATAAACACTGGGCAACTGTTCCAAATATGTTAGTTGAAGTATTAAAATCAAAGATTCATCATCTGAAACTTACCCAGGCTGACCTAAACTATGTAGGTAGCATAGCCATAGATGCAGACATATTAGATGCTGCAAATATGATAGAGGGAGAAAAAGTTCAGGTACTGAATATGAGCAATGGTGAGCGACTAGAAACCTACATTATTCAGGGGCCAAGAGGGACAGGATTTGTTAGCCTTAATGGTCCTGCTGCCAGAAAAGCAGCTGTTGGCGATGTGGTTATTGTAATTAGCTACGGTTTGTTAGAATTTGAAGCAGCAAAACTATATAAGCCTGCAATTGTATTTCCAGATAGTAATAACAAAATCTAAACCTTATTTTTGGCTGACTAATAACATACAGCCATAAATGAAACTAATAATTAACGCTTTAAAATACTTAGTCACTTTAGGTATTGGGGTCTTTTTATTTTACTGGGTGTTTAAAGATCATAAATGGATTGATTTGCAAAAATCAATTCAACAAATCAATCCTTTTCTAATTTTATTATGCTTTATCATAGCAGTTGGTAGTCACTGGTTTAGAGGTGTTCGCTGGGTTATGCTTATTAAGCCACTTGGGGACACTGTTACTCATAAAAATGCATTTATGGCAGTAATGGTGGGATACTTAGCAAACCTAGCAGTACCTAGAATGGGTGAAGTAAGTAGGTGTGTCGTAATAAATAGAACTAACGGTACTAAAGTAGATAAGCTAATAGGCACAGTAGTGGTCGAGAGACTAGCAGACGTAGTTTCACTACTCATAATACTTGGACTGAACTTAGTATTAGAGTTTGATAAATTAAAAGGCTTTTTTGTAGATTATTTGAATAATAGGCAAGCCGACAAAACTGACTATACATCTACTCTAATTATTGTTGCATTAGTGTTGGTTCTCGGTTTGGGATTAATCATCCTAATACTTACCAAGTTCAAACATATTAAGATTGTAAAGAAATTTAAAGACATACTTCAAAATTTCGCTATTGGCTTTAATACAATTAGACAGCTAGAGAATAAATGGAAATTTTTATTTTATACTTTTTTAATTTGGTTGTTATATTACCTTCAGGTTTATATCTGCTTTTTGGCATTTCCTGCTACTTCACATTTGGGACCTTTACCTGCACTTAGTGTTTTAAATATGGGCAGCTTTGGTTTTGTGGCACCAGTTCAAGGAGGCATAGGCGCATACCATTGGATAGTGCAAAAAACCCTAATGCTATATAATATAGACGAATCTACTGCTAAAGATTTTGCATTTATAGCACATACATTTCAAATATTAGTTATACTTATATTTGGTTTTATTAGTTTACTTGTATTGAGCAGTATGTATAAGAAAATAAAAAATAACAAGCTTATAAATGAGGCAAGTCAATCCGAAAAATAAGATAGACCATCATTTAAGTACAGTTTTAGATACTATAGAAGAATGGAGAGAAGCTAGAGAACGAATTGTGTTTACTAACGGTTGTTTTGATTTATTGCACCCAGGACATTGTGATTATTTACATAAGGCTAGAACTCTAGGCACTAAACTAGTTGTCGCCTTGAATACTGACGACAGTGTACAAAGGCTAAAAGGAACACACCGCCCTATACAAAATTTATTTGCTAGGTCATTAGTAATGGCGAGCTTGGCCGCAGTTGATTTGGTCACCTCATTCGATGATGATACTCCTATCAATGTGATACAAAACTTAAAACCTGATGTTTTAGTAAAAGGTGGTGACTATTGTTTAGATAATATAGTAGGGGCTGACTTCATATTACATCAAGGTGGTTCTGTATGTATTCTACCCTTTTTAGCAGGATACAGTACCAGTATTATTGAAGCTAAAATAAAACAATAAAGCATAAAAAAAACCGGAGCAATCATTAAGACTACCCCGGTTATAATCAGGTTTGTAGTTGGCTTAGGTTATTTTATTATAACTCTTTTTGTTACAGATTCACCGTTTGCAGTTACTATGTTTACCATATATAGACCTGCATTTAGAGACTCTATATTCAGGTCTATTACATTACTACTTTGGTTAGATATGTAGTAACTAGTACTAGATACTGCTGCTCCTTGCATATTAATTACTGTGATAGTGTTATAACCCTCTGGAGTGTTAGAAACCTGTAGGTGCAATTTCTCTGTATTGGCTACTGGGTTTGGCCAAATTTTCACTTCAGTATTTAATTTAAAATTGGTTCCCATTGTGGCAACATTTACTGCAGAAACTACCTCTACTTTATGGTATTCATTGTCACCATTATAGTCAAATTGGTGCAGTCTGTAATAGATAGTTGACGCAGGTGCATTTAAGTCGTCAAAGCTATAGTTCGTTTTTACTTGAGTAGAACCATTACCTGTTACTGTACCTATAGCATAGTAGTTAATACCGTCAATAGAACGCTCAACAATAAACTCTTTGTTGTTAATCTCTGATGCAGTGCTCCAAACTAAATTAACTGTAGTAGGTGTTTCTGATACGCGCTCCCCATCAAAGTTTAATAATTTAACTGGAAGTGGAATGGCTAAGCTACCCTCGCGGTAATCTTCAATATTGTTAGTATTTCTATCTGTAGGGGCAATCCATAGACCACCAGTTACGGCACCGTCCACTAAATCAGCTACACCATTAAGATTAGCATCTCGGTAAAAAGAATTACCATATATTAAAAACTGAGCTACACTATTTGCGCCATTTTCAAGATAATTAGGAGTTGAGTTTCCATCAGAATCTAAAGAATTCAAATACCAGCCAGTACTCCTTGCCGTTTCAAAATTTGTAGCTCTAGTTCTGTAATCATCTCTTGATATACCATTTCTATTTACATCGTAAGCCTCAACCCAGTCTAGCTGAGTATCATTATCTGCATTTAAGTCTAAGAAATCTGGAGTATCAGTAGCATCAGTATTCACAGGGACCCTAGCTGTATTACTTTCAAAATTATTATCAATTCCATCAGCATCCGAATCTACATTCGCAGGATTGGTGAATACTCTTGCTTGACTTTCTATTAAATCTCTAATTCCATCATTATCAGAGTCGAAGTCAATTGCATTATAAATTAAATCAGCATCAAAATCAACAATTGAATTACTGTAAGTAACACAACTCAAAAGTCCTCTATAATTTACAGTACAGCTATATCTACCAATAGATGCACCATAATTTGATGATGGGACAATACCTGAGTTATTTTCAATAACGTCTGTAATTCCGTCATTATCCGCATCAGCATCTTTTTGGTTTGGAAAACCTTGACCATCGGCATTGTGTGCAGTTGGTATTGCCCCACCTGACGCATCTGAATCATATCTATCGTCTATACCGTCTTGGTCACCATCTGTTCCAAATGGCGCTCTTGTACTTGCGTTTGACCCTTGTACTTCTATCCAATCATATATACCATCATTATCACTATCTAGGTCTAAGAAATCAGGGACACCATCACCATCAAAATCCGTATAAGTATTTGAAGGTCTATTTAAGGGTACACCTTGACTACTAACTGCTCCAGTTATATACCCACCTGCAGCATTATAATTTGACGCTAATACAGTACCATTATTGCCTTCAGTCACATCAGTTAAACCATCATTATCGCTGTCTGTATCTAAAAAGTTTGGAATACCATCTAAATCAGCATCTAAAATGTCGTAAAGTCCATCACGGTTTATATCATCAAAGTTTGTTAGTCCATTATTATCTACGTCTAAATAGTTTGGTATTAGATCAGCATCGTTATCTGCAATTGGATCTACTCCACCACATTCAACGCTATTTACGATACCGTCATTATCCCAGTCTATATCACCAACTGTAGATTTACCGTCATTGTCACCATCACATTGAACGGTAAAAACGATGTTACTTATATTATACTTAACCTCACCAAATGTCCAAGAGTTGATAGTCAAGTTATTTCCTTCGGAGCTGCCCCAAGTGTGAACATTATCAGTTAATGTACCAATCAATTGAGATCTTGGAGTAAATGTAGTTAGAGAAGCATTAAGATTCCTATCATCCCAATACATATATTCTTTAGCTGAATTGACCCCTGGTCTAACATTATAAATATTGTAACCAGTTGAAAATTCAGGGTCAAACATAGGAAAGTTTACATTTGAATATTGACCTTGATAAATGATTTGAAGATTTGTGCCGCTAGGAATATCTACCCCGAGGCCGTCCCTACCATCCCAATAGACATTCTTAAGTCCAGCTGTAGAAAAATAGTTCTCAATATAAACATCGCTAGTCCCTGGTTGGTAGCCTGTAGTTCCATTCCTATCTATAAACACAATTACTTGTCCTGGCCTGCTGCTATATATAGTAAATACAACACTACCAGCTGTAGTTGCAGCATCTCTACAAATAGTTACGTGATTTGCATAAAAATCTGACGGAATAGTAGAAGGGTATAAAGTGTTATCAGGGTCATTAACGAATACCTTGTATTGAGGGTATATGCTGTTAGATGGTGCGCTTTGACGATAAGTCGTTCTATCACTACCAGTTGTAGTTCCAAATTCGTTTGAACAAAATATAAATCCAAACGGGTCAACGTTTGCTAAGTTAATTCTCTTTACAAAGAACTTAGTAGAGTCAGAAACGTCCGGCGCAGCTACAAATAAGTTAAAATTTGCAGAAAGTCTTCTTGGTTGAGCACCACCTGTGAAACTCCAATACTTACTGTAAAGTCTGCCAGTCCTTTCAGTACCATTATATACAGTAAAATCCCATAGATCATACCAACTTTTAATATCACCAGCAGCGTCAATGAATTCTATATAGAAATCTTGGCTTACATTAGTTGTATTTATGTATGATAATGGACTATAGCCATTCGTTACACGACCATTTAAAGTGTTTGGACCATTTGAACATCTAGCATAATTTAATATTACACCATTTTGATCTGTCCTTAATCTAACTTGATTTGTTGAAGAAGTGTTTCTGTTTAATGTATTAGAAGATACTTGTGTTCCATTACTTCTTCTCAGCACAATAGTTAAGTTGCCTTGAGTAGTGCCTGTGTTTGTATTTATTCTACGTACACCATAATATAATGTATCACCAGCTTGCAACCTTACATATAACCTATGTTGATTGTTATAACCACTAGCAGTGCTAGGTTTTAAGAATGAGCCGCTATTTGCGCCATCATCGTGTTGTAAAAATCCAACCCAGTTATTAGATGCTGTACCGGCTGGGTAACTAGCTGTTGAGTCAGGTGTCAGGTTTCTAGAACCCTCTGCTAATACATTAACAGATGTTCCAATCGATAGCACTGATAGTGCTAAAGTAGTTAAGAAGCTTTTCGCTTTCAGTTTGAGGATAAAATTGTTCATAGTCATCGCTTAATTAGTGCTTAGTATTTATAGGTTCAAAGCTATTGTGAGCAACCACTATGTTTAATATTGTTGAAATTACCTACATATTTTAGCGTATTTTTAAAGAAAATAATAATATTGTTATTTGTAGGTTTCTATGTGTTGTGAATTAGCGTGTGGTACAGTATGGTTGATTGGTGTTTAGGTATTTGAATTGACTAATACAAGTGTTTTTATTCTACATTTGTTATGGGCCCAATGCATATCAGCACTA
>JAWXCF010000029.1:0-6895 GCA_034440515.1 Bacteroidota bacterium | reverse complement strand
GTTAATGTACCGATGTATAGTTCAATTGTATAGTATTTAGTAAATTGGTGCTAATGATTTAATATTTTTCGGCTAATGTTTAATACATCAGACATATCACAACTGCTAAAATACTTAGCAGAGTATGAAGAAAGTCATTCTCAATCATCAATGAATGAGTTTATTGCCTGGCTACATATTAAATTAAATGGTCGTAAAACTAGCCCAGTCAAGTTTGAGAATTTAAATGAAGAAGATTTGAATAGAGAACTGTGTTGGTTACTCAACCGACTTCACAAATTTGGAAGATACTATCTCAGATATAGTTTTAAAGAATTACCTATTAGTAGTGCTGAAGAGTTTTGGTTCTTAAACGAAATTAGCAAATTAAATAAGCCTGCCAAAACAGAAGTATACGAGAATACTTTGACTGAATTGCCTAGTGGTACCCAAATTATGAAAAGGCTTCAGTCAGCTAATCTAGTAAAGAAAAGTGGAGATGAGTTAGATAGACGAGTACGTCGCATACAGCTTACTCCGGTGGGGGAATCTGTTCGCAAGTCCGCTTCTGATAATTTAATATTTCACAATAGGCTACGTATGGGCAACTTAGAGTATAATCAAAAGTAAACTTTGCTAATCATCTTAAGGCAAGTTAATGATTACCACTCTAAGTATTATCGTGAGGCAGATGGTTTACCCGTAAAAGAGTTAATAAATAAGTTAGACCAACGATTGGGCTAATAACTATTAAACTAATTAATCAACTATCTCATATTTAAGAGTGGGTAAGTATGGCTACCTGCCTAGCTACTTGTTCTGCTAGTGAACTAAACATTTTAGCCTCAATTGTCCTATGCTCATTCATCACAATTGGCAAGCCACCATCAGCATCTGATGCTAGACCTTCCAATAAAGGAATCTCTAAAAGTAGAGGAATACCATATTCTTCGCTAAGGTTTGCACCACCACCTTGTCCAAATGGATACATTTTGCCTGCACTATTGGGGAGGTTTAGGTAGCTCATATTCTCTACAATGCCAAGTATGGGAACATTTATGGCAGGCAATACAAACATTTCAATACTCTTTTTCACATCAGCTACGGCAACTTGCTGAGGAGTAGTTACTATAACAACCCCAGTTAGTGGAAACTGCTGCGAAAGGGTCAAATATATATCACCCGTTCCCGGTGGCATATCTATTACCAGATAGTCTAGTTCTCCCCACTCTACGTCCAGCATCAGTTGTTTTAACGCAGTACTTATCATTGGTCCCCGCCATATCAGCGCTTGTTTCTCATCTACTAGGCAGCCAATGCTCATACAGACTATCTCATATTTCTTAAATGGAACTATTTTCATCGCATCGCCATCTTGAATTATGTCTGGACGACTATTGCCCAAGCCCATCATTATGGGCAAACTAGGTCCGTATATGTCAGCATCTAACAGTCCTACTGCAGCACCAAGCTTCCCTAATGCAAGGGCTAAGTTTGTGGCTACAGTGCTTTTGCCTACTCCGCCCTTTCCACTTGCTACGGCAATTATATTTTTCACATTAGGCATATTGTTTATACCCTTGTTGTTAGCCTTGCTAATTACTTTACTATCTAGCTTTATGGTGACCTTAAAGTCTGGTGAAACCAAATGCTTAATAGCTGTGATACAAGCATTCATAATCAAATCCTTCATTGGGCAAGCAGGTGTAGTCAATACCAGCCTAAACTGTACTGTCATAGCATCGCTATCTACCACTAGGTCTTGCACCATATTTAGGGTAACTATGTCTTTACCTAAATCTGGATCATCAACTTGACGTAGTGCATTCAGCACGTCGTCTATTCTATTTATATTCATTATTTTTTTAGGTCAAGTATGCTGTGGTCGGTATCTTCTTTGGCTATTGTATTGTATAACTTACCTAACTGGTCTATCTCCATACTCACCCTATCGCCTACTTGCAGCCATTTCGGTGTATAGTTTGAGTCGTTTAGTAATGCTGTACCATTTAGCTCTAACAAACAACCTGTACCTACAGTGCCGCTGCCTATTACGTCACCAGGGTAAATGTCCACACCATAACTAACTCTTTCTATTATTTCAGCGAAAGTCCAATCCATATCAGCAACATTTCCCTCACTTAGTAATTCGTCATTTACATAACACTTCATATTAAGGTTGTATGCATTACCAATATGATTTTCTTTAGCTGGTACTATATATGCTTTCAATTCATCTGCAGTTAGCAAGAAAGGTCCTATACCCGTCGCAAAATCCTTCCCTTTAGCTGGGCCAAGGTTAAGCAACATTTCTTCCATTTGTAGTCCACGTGCACTCCAATCATTCATTATGGTGAATCCAGCTACGTATTTATCTGCATTCGCAGCTTTTATATTGCGTCCTTTTTTACCTATTGTAACTGCAACTTCTAATTCAAAGTCTAATTTCAGGAAGTGGTCTGGCATAAAGCTTAACTCTCCGCCACCTACTATAGAATTGTGGTTGGTAAAATAAAAAATTGGGTAACTGTCAAACTCTGGTATCATATCTACCTTTCTATTTCTTCGGGCAGCAGCTACGTGTTGTCTAAATGCGTATCCGTCTCTACAGCTAGTAGGGTTTGGCAATGGAGCCAATAACCTTTGCTTTACAGCTAGAAAACTATCAAACGCATCAGGTTGGTGGTCTATTTGACGACAAAAACTTTCCAACATAGCCATTCCATCATCCTCAAGTCGTAACAGTTCTAATACGGTTACTGGCACTCGACCGTCCATAGCAAAAAACGGGTAAATCTTACCATCAATTAGCAATCCTCCACGGTGTGAGCCTTCATATTCGAAACTGACAATTTTCATTTAAACTTAGTATTAATATCTGCAAAATTACCCTTACACACTTATAAGTCAATACATTTTAAACGTCATTATTAGATTAGACTTTGCTGATTAGACCAAATATAATTTTGACAAAAACATAAAAACATTACACACATTTACAAATCAGCTTAGCTATATTTTTCTTTTTTAGCAACTATAAGTTGTTATTTGGTATTTATTGTAATAACTACGAGCTTCTGAAACTATAAATGCTAACTAAATTTGCAAGGACTGTCATAAACAGCAACCGAATAATACCGGCAGCTTGGTTTATTACTTTCGTTTACATTGTGCTGGGAATGACTTGGGCCATCATTTCAAATACTTATTTTATGAGCCCTCAGGGTCTTGATAATTCTTATGATTATCAACTTATTTTAGACTCAACATTTATCTTATTAAGTGCTATAATTATTTATTTTATTTTAACTTATGTAAAAGCTCAATTATACAAACAATTAGATACAATGCTAAAATATCACGACGAACAATCCTTATTCTTATATAAACTAATCCACGATTTCAAAAACCCGATAAATGCTATATCTGGTCTAGCCCAATTATCACATAGAGAATCTCTAAATGAAAATTTAGAAATCTATATTTCTAAAATTGAGCAGTGTGCAAACAGACTTAATCTTCAGTTGGAACAAATGATGGAGTTTTTAGAAGTAAGTGAAGGTAAAAAAGGGCTAAAAGAATATGATATAGTACCTATTAGGCAGTTAGTAGAGGAAATAATACAATCACTAAAACTACAATATACAGACGTAATAAACATTCAGATAAATATACCAGCAGACCTAACCTATAGCACAAACAAACTATTGATGTACAGCATTATGCAAAACATTATAGAAAATGCCTTTAAATACAGTAGATTCTCAAACAATACCCCAATCATAGGTATTGAAGCAATAGCAAATAAAGAAGAATTTCAATTTATAGTAAACGATAATGGACTAGGTATTAATAAAGCTGACAAGAATAGAGTATTTGAAAAATTCTTTAGAGCTGAGTATGAAGAAGGTAAATATACAGTAAAGGGAAGCGGGCTGGGGCTATACATAACCAAGTCTCTAGTAGAACTGCTATGTGGTACTATTCAACTACATACTGCTGAAGGTGAAGGTGCAAAATTTACTGTATCGCTCCCTATTGCAAGTGCCTGAATAATAAAACCTGAACTGAAATTATCTAAGTTAGATTAAAAGTTAGGACTAAGTAAATACTTACCGTAGAACTTATTAATATGATCTATTGCTTCTTCTACATCGTCTGTAACCAATACTAAGTTGGTATCATCTGGACCTATATATGAAAATTCCTTCAACATAGTATTGTTTATCCAATCTAACAATCCTTGCCAATATTCCTTACCCATTAGTACAATTGGGAAGGCACCTATTTTTTCAGTTTGTATCAATGTCAAAGCCTCAAATAGTTCGTCCATAGTACCATAACCACCCGGTAATACAACAAAACCTTGTGCATATTTTACAAACATTACCTTCCTGACGAAAAAATATTCGAAACTGATATTTTTACCTACATACTTATTGTTGCTTTGCTCAAAGGGTAGATTAATGCTCAAGCCAACACTAACTCCACCATTTTCTATAGCGCCTTTGTTAGCGGCCTCCATTATACCAGGACCGCCACCAGTTATGATTCCGTACCCAGATTTGGTTAATTTCCCTGCTAACTCTACAGCTATTTCGTAGTATTTTTCGCCTGGTTTCGTTCTAGCAGAACCGAATATACTTACGCAAGGGCCTATCTTGTTCAGATTATCAAAACCTGCAACAAACTCGCTCATTACCTTGAATATTTGCCAAGAACTCTCTGCGTGTAGTTCGTGCCAGCCCTTATTGGCAAAGGCATCTTTAATTAAATCTTCAGACATTTATATTTCTCTTCAAGCATTACAGTCACCACAACTGAGTAAATGACAACTTTGTTATGGCTACTTAATTAGCTTTATACACAAATATAACTCTGGCAGTTCAATTGAATAGATATTGAATATTAAAGGACACAATATGTATTTTAAAAATATTAGCCTATTTACAGTAGATTTAGCCTAAATGAAGTTGGCAATTGTCTTTTAAGATGCTAAACTTATCATTTTCATATAGTAAATGATATAAACCTGTATTTGCGTGTTCGTACATTTCCATTTCACTTAATGGATTATTCATTAGCGTGCTAAGTAGTATGCGCATAGCCCTGCCGTGCATACATATTATTATAACGTCTTGTCCACCAGCGGCTATTATTTCTTGTATCACTGGTCTTTGTCGTTCAACTACTTCTAGTGGGCTTTCTCCGAACCCTATAGCTCTGTGTAATTCACCATTCTTCCAAGCAGTTATGGTATCTAAGTAATGTTGCTTGTCTAACACATTTGCCGAAAGGCCTTCCATATTTCCCCAACTAATTTCGTTCAATCCTTCGTATTTAGTATAGGGTATGCCTGCTTCTATAAATTTCTCTACTGTTTGATAAGTCCTTTTCAGCGCACTTATATAAATATGATCAAAGCGAATGTGATTGTATGCATTGTAAAATGCTAATGCTTGCTCACTACCTACGTTGTCAAGGTCTGCATCTATACCACTACCCTGTACCATTCCTTTGGCATTATACTCTGTACGTCCGTGCCTAAGTAAATAAATTTCTTTCAAGATTTTGGTATTAATATGTAGTTGCTTATCGAAATAGCTTAATTACAAGTGCTTTAGCCATTTTTTGTAAAATAACAAAACTGCTATAATTCCGGTAGATATTGATGCATCGGCTAAATTAAAAATCGGCTCAAAGAAGGAAAACTCACTACCACCAACCATTGGTACCCAATTCGGCCAAATAGTGTTGATAACTGGAAAATAAAGCATATCGACAACTCTACCGTTTAGGAAACCACCTGTATAAGAATTAATGTCTTGAAAAACCATACCGTAAAAAACACAGTCTAAAATATTGCCAATTGCGCCCGCAAAAACTAAGGAACCTGCTATTACTAAACCTTTGGGTGCCCCTTTTTTTATAATTTTAAGCAACAAATAATAAATACCTGTAGAAGCCAAAATTCTAAATATCGTTAATATGATTTTACCAAAATTTCCAGGCAACGCAATTCCAAATGCAATTCCATTATTTTCAATAAAATGCAATCTTGCCCAATTCCCAATCATCAAATGCTCCTCACCTAGCTGATAACTGGTCTTAATGTATACTTTTAACCATTGGTCTAAGATTAAAAGTATAAAAATAACTGCAAACGATATAATTATGGCTTGCTTAGTATTTTTACTATTTTCAGTAAACTTAATGTTTGGCTCATTCAGATGCTCTGCTACTGATGTAGGCTTTACAGGAATTTCAATGGGTTCCTCAAAAGCAGAAATATTAGAGTCTTGATTTTCCAAACTAAGTTATTTCGATGCTTTTAGCTTAGCCTCAATACTTAAAGTGGTATGAGGTACCGCACGTAACCTTTCTTTACTTATCAATTTACCAGTCTCTTTGCAAATGCCATATGTTTTATTTTCTATCCTAACCATAGCATCTTCTAAATTTTTAATAAACTTACGTTGACGCTCAGCTAATTGACTATTTTGCTCTTTTTCATTGCTGCTATTGGTGTCCTCCATCATTTTGTTAGCACTCATACTGTCATCATCACCGTCACCTGGATTTTTGATGCTTTCCTGCAAATATTCTAATTCAGCCTTAGCTTTTTCTAGCTTTTTATTTATTAATTCTCTAAATTCCAATAAATCAATATCATTGTATCTAGTTTTTTCGGGTTGCGAGTTTGTAGTCATTACGTTCTAATTAATCACTTTATTTATTTGAATCACTAATGGAATGCCATTAATTTCTATTTCACTTGTAAGTAGTAGCTCATCTAAATCGACAAAAAGTAGTGATTTTGATAGAGTTTCACTACAAATATACGATTCAAATATTTTGCCTGCATCAATGATAGAACTTGGTGCTTTTATGTTCACATTTATTTTATCCGTCACAT
>JAWXCF010000028.1:0-42154 GCA_034440515.1 Bacteroidota bacterium | reverse complement strand
TGATATACATAACGCAACACAGTACCTGTTGATTTATCTGCTATTGATACATTAATAGGGGCACAGCCTACGGGCGGGCTAATGCTAAACAATGCTTTGGGGGCAGATAATACCAGTACTCTAGGCAGGTAAAATGTATCACTTTGGTTTTTAGGGTATAGCGTACAATCTTCTACGTATTGAGGATGATGGTTGCCAGATACGCTCACTATCAATTTGGGTTGATATACTCCCGGTTGGGTATAGGCGTGGCATACTTGACTATCTCTGCTGGTGCTGCCGTCGCCCCATAGCCAAAGTCTGCGATAGGTACTGTCTTGTATCCAAGCACCCTGACTAAATAGACTGTCACTTGCGTTTGGTTTACTTAAGTCTATCAGGCATACCCTCTGATACTGACAAGTTATGCTGTCGCTTAACAGCTTAGCCTTGGCTATTGGTTTACCCCGCAACAGTAGGCTGTCGTGGCGCCAGCTGTACATCCAGCTATTTGTTTTACCGTATAGTGCCATCATATACCAGCCTGGTGTTGGTGGTGTAAATGCGTGGGTGTATCCTATAAAACTATCTGCATAGCTGCCTCTAATTTGCGTACAATAGTGACGATACCAACCAAAGCCACCACTAGGTGCGTGGGCAGCAGTGTGTATTGTAGTTCGTCCATAATCAGGCAAACCGACACGTAAGTATAGCGTCCAAGGGTTTAATATGGGTTGTGGCGCATATAAATCTTGATTTCTTTTTTCCAAAGATAAGTAATTATAATATTTATTTTGAGGATAGTCCTTTCTAATTAGTTTGAATGAATTGGTATTGTCAATTACTAGATTGGTTCTTTCATTCGATAAAGTATCGTTATACAGCATAGCATATACTTTATCATCTATCGCTTGCATTGGGGTAACAAACTCTGCATTGCGATAACCAGTGCTTATCTTTTCTTGTAGCGTTAATTCTTTCAGTACATTATTTGTCCCACTTGTGTAACAAATATATAAATTGGGTAGCCCAGCATCTCTACCAGAAGATCCGAGGAATTTATAGTCCTGCTTTGCCGTAAACTGCTTTCTAAATACATAGACCAAACTGTCATTAGAGGAATACATTAAGTCAAACATTATGTTTATCCCCTTAATAATTGACAAATTTTTTTTATTTGCAGAATCTGCTCTAACCAAAATTACTTTTTTATTTGAAATGGTGTAATTATCCACATCTAAATCAAAGGACCAAACCTCTTCGTGACGATTTTTGAGGGTATCTCTTTTAAGACTATTATAGGTACTCAATATCAAGCCCAGTTTTTTAGTAGATCTAGAGAGAAACATTTTATAAGAGCAGGTATCGGGGAACCCTGTACTGATAACAGTATCTTTTACATACACTGGGGTTTTGCCCACTATGTCATAAAACCAAAACCTTAACTTACTCGTCATTACAATTAAGCCATATTGACCATTAGGCTTTAGATAAATATGATGTTGCAGATAAAAAGAATCCGCCTCTAGGCATACTCTGTGATAAAAAGTATCATTAGCGCGGAAAAAGTGAATTGGTGTATTCCACCCTGTTAAAAAATTTCCGCTTTTTGCCTGGAAAAAATGAGAATTTTGAATTCTTACTTCAAATAAGCTTGATCTAAATTTTTCTTTTTGCTTAAAGTGTTCAACTTTAGAAATAAAAAAATGATTATTAGTATCAATATTAAAATATTGAAGCGAAGTAAACCCATAAAAATTGATTGGCCATTGAAATTGTACATATTTAGAACCATAATTATTTCCACCACCAGTCCCATAGAACAAACAACTATTATCGTAATAGTATTCTGAAGTATCAGTAATTCGGAAATATCCTGCTAATAAATTTTTATTCCCAAGATAATTATGAGAAACATCAATGCAACAACGTTTTTTAGTTGTAAATTTATTATTTAATTGTAAATAAGAATACCCCTTGTAATAGGGATTATTAGGTACATCAAATACTTGGGGCAAAGCATACGCTTGTGCCCCAAGATATGATGAGGTGATGCAAAATATGAGTAATAAAAAACTAGTTCTTAACCAATTTAGCATAATATGTATTGCTTTTATTGTCTATAACCTCTAAAATGTATAAGCCATTTGAGACATTACTAAGATCAAATTCAAACTTAGAATTATCAATAAAGTTCAATGGTTTTAAAAATAATGTTTGACCTGCATTATTAATTAATCGAGCAGATACAATATTGCCATTATATTTTATTGTAAAACTATTAGATACTGGATTGGGGTAAATTTCTAATTGAGTTTTATCACTTACAGATTTAATTGAATTGGGTTTATCATCTGGAAACCAGCCACAACCCGTAAGCGGGGTAATGCAATCATAATTAGTCATATTAGGATTAGCATCAAAAGTAGTAACATTGCCAAAGAATGTAGGTAATTGGACTTTATAACAGGCTGAATATAAATCATTCACACCTGGCGCACTATAAATCTTACTAGATGTATCAATGAAGGGAAAACCAGATGGATTATAATCCACAAATTGATTGCTAAAGATATTTTTTACTTTTGACCCATTGACCAATAGAGCTGTTCTGACTTTATCAAAAAAAATACATTTAGCTGTCATATTAGTAGTAGTACCACTTGCTTTTATTCCATTGAAATCATATTCCCAATCTGACAATAAATAAGAATTACTGTGAGCAATATGATCATTAATAATTTTTACACCTTGTATTCCAGAATTTAAACCATTATCATCAGTATTACTAATAGTAAAACCACTGAATGAATTTTTCACTTGCCCAGTTACTGCATTATAGCTCTTTTCAGGTTTAGCATTAATTATAACTTTATTCACAAAAAAATTAATTGGACCATAAAATGCCGCATAGTAAGCATCAAAATTACTATTCGTAGCTTTTACGGCATTTAAGCTATCAACAGGGTTCCAATTAAAAGAACCACCTTTGATCACGTATCTGTAACCACCAGTCATATTTATACCACAAGGTATATTGGCAAAATTAACATCTGTTATTGCCATTGTACCTTTGTTAACTGTAGAACTATTAAAATAGATAATTCCGCGTGATAATTTGTTGAAACTAGAATTCAAACCAGAGAAAGTAACGCATTCTGTTCCACCAGGGTTGCTCCTATTTTCAGACCTTACAGATACAATGCCTGTATTTACAAATAGTCCATTGCCCCAATCATTATCTTCTGCTGGGACAGCTTGAGCTTCATTTCTCCAAGTACAAGCTGCAAACTCAACTGGTAGTTTACCTAAATAAATCTCAGTTAAATTTTTAGAAATTTATGTGATTAACGGCGATTTTGAAGTCCATTCGAAAATACAATTTTGGAATAAAACTGGTGCATAATACTTCGAACTAAGGTATTCAACTTCTTCAACTTGTGATAAAGTAGTTAAGTTATGACTTAGTTTTATGGAATTAGTTTCACAATCTAAAATACTAGTTTTCGTTACTTTGCAAATAACTTTTTTTGATAAATTAAGTCCAATAATCGCATTTTTAATAAATGAATTATCAATTTTGATAGTGGTATTATTCGTTAAATCTTCTTCATATTGATTAGATAAGTTGCTAAATACCAATACTGAACTAGAAGCAGAACCGTATCCTATTGCGTTAATTCCAAACCAAACATCAAAAGCACAAGAATTTTGCAATGTTGAATTTTCAATTATTAGGTGTGCACCTGGTGCTAAATTAAGCTCTACAAACTGATTAAATAAAAATGTACCATTCCTAAGTGTTAAAGTTACACCTGAAGCTACGTTAACATTATTATTGAAAGTGATAGTATTGGAATACGTAGTATTTGTATTGATACTAAGCACTGAACCAGTTTTAGGACAACTTTGTCCCCATAATTGACTGTAATTAAACAATAATAGGCTAGATAAAAGTAAGACTTTGGTCTTAAAAGACCAAAGTCTTTTATGGTTTAATTTTGGGAAATCGCCTTGTTGGCGATTTTTGTGGACATATCCACAATATAGGGTGTTAATTTCATAAAAGATTCTGTTTAATAATATTACATTAAGCAAAGTAGTAATATATTTTAACAAACGAATATTAAATAATTGCTAACAAGTTTAATGCCTAGGGTAATGCCAATTGAAATTTTATTTATTTTGGCATTTATATAAAAATTAATTCAAAAAGTTTTATTGTAATTTAAACTTCATATAAACTACCCTCTTTTAATAGCTCAGCATTTTCTGCTACTTGTAGGCCATCAATTAAAGGTTCTATGTATCCATCAACCACTTTATCTAAATCATACAGGGTTAAACCAATTCTATGATCAGTAACTCTACTTTGTGGATAATTATACGTTCTTACCTTAGCAGATCTATCACCAGTACTCACCATCGTTTTACGTTTAGTTGATATTTCATCTAGGTACTTCTGATATTCTAATTCATAAATACGACTACGCAATACTTTCATTGCCTTCTCGTGATTTTTCAATTGAGATTTTTCATCTTGTATAGCAACGATGATCCCTGTTGGAATGTGTGTTAACCTAACTGCACTATATGTGGTATTTACACTTTGACCACCTGGACCTGATGAGCAATAGGTATCTTTTCTTATGTCACTGTCTTTTAAGTCTATATCAAATTCCTCTGCCTCTGGCAATATCGCTACAGAAGCTGCCGATGTATGTACCCTACCCTGTGACTCAGTTGATGGTACTCTTTGTACCCTATGCACACCTGATTCGTACTTTAGTTTACCGTATACCTTGTCTGAACCTGTTACGCTTATTATCACCTCTTTATAGCCACCACTAGTCCCTTCGTGTTCGTCAATTACTTCAGTTTTCCAACCTCTGTTTTCGCAGTATTTTAGATACATTCTGTATAAAGTACCTGCAAATAGTGCAGCCTCGTCTCCACCTGCACCAGCTCTTATTTCTATGATTGCATTTCTGTCATCCATAGGGTCAGCTGGTACCAGCATTAATTTTATGCTTTCCTCTAGAGGCTCAACTTGAGAAAATAGCTCGTCTAATTCAATCTTGGCCATTTCACGAAACTCTTCATCACGTTCTACAGAAATTATTTTCTTATTGTTGTCAATGTTTGACAATAAGTCTTTGTAGGTGTAGTAGGTATCAACTATTTCTTGCAGATTTCTGTACTCCTTATTTAGTTGTGCAAATCTCTTCATATCGGACATTGTTTCTGGTTGCATCAATATCTGCCCCACATCCTCCCATCTATTCTTAATATCTTCTAATCGTCCTAATAAATTCATAGTGCTAATTCAATCAAAAATTAGTATTTAAACTAACTAATTTTATCAACTGCAAAGGTACTATGAATGGTTCATTTTAAATTAATATTAGATAACAGGCGTCCTACTTCCAAAATTTAAGCTCAAAGTGCTCACCGTCCCATACTCCATAAGAGTTGTATTTAATCCAATCACCTAAATTTACATAGCTTCCGGTACCTTGCCATTGCATCATTAGAGGGTAATGTCTATGTCCATACACACAATAATTCGTAGTTGGTTGTGCTGCAAGTACTTCTTTAGTGTGTATAATCAGCCATTCCTTGTCTTCACCTAAATATATGCTGTCATCTGCACCAATTGAAAGTCTGCTCTTTCTAGAAAAATAATTTGCAATAGAGAAACCGATGTCAGGATGTATCCATCTAAACAAAAATTTACAAATTGGATTTGCAAAAACTTTCTTTATAAATTTATATCCTTTATCTCCTGGGCCTAGACCGTCGCCGTGTGCCAAATAAAACTCGGCTCCTTTGATTTTCTTGAAAATAGGTTTATATATTATCTCGGCGTTTAGTTCTTTAGTTAAATAATCATTCATCCAAAAGTCGTGATTACCCGTAAAAATAAAAAGCTTAACACCTGAGTCAGCTAGCTGCGCTAAACAACCAAGTAACCTAATAAAACCCTTTGGTACAACGTATTTGTATTCAAACCAAAAATCAAATACATCACCCATTAAATAGATTTCGTCGGCATCGTATTGTATTGTTTGCAAAAAGGAAACTATAAAATTTTCTCGCTCTCTACTTACATTATAGTTTGGGGCACCTAGGTGAAAATCAGAAATGAAATATGTTTTGCCCAAACTTTCAAATTAATTATGATGCGATTGATCTATATAAAACACATACAGTTCCTTAGGTCCGTGAGCACCTAATACTAATGTTTTTTCAATATCAGCAGTTCTACTTGGTCCACTTATTATACTTACCATACTGCTTTTTGCTTTTACCTGATTATAATGTTCACTGGCAAAGTAATCCTTTAGGTCATAATAAATTTGGTCAGAATAGGCTAAGACAATATGAACAGGTGGGTAAATGCTTATCACTCTGCTAAGGTTATTTTCAGTATTAACTATTATGCTTCCGGTTCTAGCAATTAAAGCATCGCAAAGAGTTATGCCTACCTCAACATCGTGTAATGCAGTATTTTCAAATGGAAAATCAACCTCTTTAAATAGGGACTGAATTGATTCGTTATACGTTCTTAATTCTAACCAGCCTCTAGACTCAACTAAAAGTAAAAACTGATCAACAAAGTCATATTTATTAAAACAATATAAAAATGTACCATTATTAGAAATAAAATTTCCAGAAAAAACCTCACTTAAATCTCCTGCTTCGTGTACATAGATTTCTTGATCTAAATCTACCTGTTGGGGTAAAGATTCACTCTTAGCTAGTAATGCTTTCCTTATATTTTTTAAGATGACTTCTTTAGAAGTTACAATTTTGTCGTTAGCCATTGGCTTTATAGCCTACTAGGTAAAATGTATAGCAATGCAAATGTATAGATACAAGGGCATAAAAAAAGCCGACTCTACAAGAATCGGCTTATATAAACTTAGAAGGTTAAATTTTCTATATAATGGTAGGCTCTACTCCTGGGCTTTCTATTTCTGCCATAGGTGCTTCATCTAAAGGATCAAATGGTCTAACCCCTAATATTTGAGTTAAATCGTCTTTAAAGATTATTTCTTTAGTCAATAATACTTGGGCTACTTCTTCTAAATGATCTAAATGTTTAACTAACAAGTCTTTAGTTGTGTCATAAGCCTCAGTTATAATGCCTCTAACTTCAATATCAATTATTTCAGCAGTTTTCTCGCTGTACATTTTATTGTACCCGTATTCCTGATGTGGATCATTAAAGCTTAGATTACCAATTTTTGGATTCATACCGTAAATAGTTACCATTGCGTATGCCATTTGAGTAATCCTTTCTAAATCATTTTGAGCACCGGTAGATATTCTTTTAAATATAATCTCTTCTGCTACCCTACCCCCTAACGCCATACAGATAGTATCCATCAATTGCTCTCTGGTGTATAGGTATTGTTCTTTGGGTAAATACTGTGCATAACCTAATGCTGCAACACCCCTGGGTACTATGCTAACCTTAACTAAAGGTGCGGCGTGCTCTAGGAACCAGCCTGTAACAGCGTGACCGGCCTCGTGATAGGCAACAATTTTCTTTTCATCTGGACTGATAATTTTATTTTTCTTCTCAAGTCCACCAATTACTCTGTCTATGGCATCGTGAAAATCTTTCATTTCTACCTGAGTCTTGTTGCTTCTGGCAGCAATTAGTGCAGCTTCATTACATACATTGGCTATTTCTGCACCAGCAAACCCTGGAGTTTGAGTAGCTAGCTTGATTGAATCAACATCTGGACCAGTTTTAATGGGTCTTAAATGGACTGCAAATATTGCTTCTCTACCTACTTGGTCAGGCTTATCTATACTTATTTGTCTATCAAATCTACCTGGTCTAAGTAATGCTGTATCTAATATGTCTGGTCTATTGGTAGCAGCTAATATTATAACTCCAGAATTTGTAGAGAACCCGTCCATTTCTGTCAATAACTGATTTAATGTATTTTCTCTTTCGTCATTTGCACCTTGCATTAGGCTTCTACCTCTTGCACGGCCAATGGCATCAATTTCATCTATAAAAATGATACACGGGGCCTTTTCTTTTGCTTGTTTAAATAAATCTCTTACCCTACTAGCCCCAACTCCTACAAACATTTCGACGAAATCACTACCACTAAGGCTAAAGAATGGAACGTTAGCTTCACCTGCTACAGCCTTAGCTAACAAAGTCTTACCTGTACCTGGTGGGCCAACTAACAAAGCTCCTTTTGGTATTTTACCCCCAAGGTCTGTATATTTCTTAGGGTTTTTTAGGAAATCTACAATCTCCATTATCTCAACTTTTGCTTCTTCTAGCCCTGCTACGTCTTTAAATGTTACGTTTACCTTAGTATCTTTATCAAATAGTGTTGCTTTGCTTTTTCCAATATTAAATATTTGACCACCAGCTCCACCAGAATTACCTACCCTACGCATAATGAATAACCATAAGCCTATCATTAATGCGGGTAATAACAACCAACTTAGAATTTCCCTTAGGTAATCTTGTTGAATGGTCGTTTCAACTTTTGGTAATTCTGCCGTAGCAGTACTATCTAATTTAGTTTTTGCTTTATAATCATTTATGTGATTGGTCAATTGCTGTTCGTCAGAAATTACGTAATAATCGGCACCTTGCTCAGATAAAGGATTATTATTTTGTACTTTTTTCTCCTTCAGATACACGTCAATACGTTTTGCATTTTGAAGTACTACAAATTTCTCTATAGACTTATTTTGCAACAGCGTATCTACATTGCTCCACTGAATTTGATTTGCACTGTTTCTTGGGACTAAGTATATAAAAACTAATGCAACTGCAATAATTATATAGATCCAATAAAAATTAAATCTACTTGGTTTACTGCCATTCGATTTATTCTTATTTCCGTTTGCTTTTTTCTTTAAATCTTTTGGTTTAATCATTTTTGTTTTGTTAAAAAAACTAAATCTCACTTTTGTTATGAAGTAAGGGCTCATCTTTATACTCAGTTATTTTAGCATCGCCCCATAATTCTTCTATTGCGTAAAAATCACGCTTATGATCAAGGAATACGTGTACTACAATGTTTACGTAGTCTAATAATATCCATTCTTTATTTTCGTAACCTTCTTTATGCCAAGCGTTATCGTTTAGCCGCTCTTTTACCACTTTTTCAACGTTATGGGCTATGGCTTGTACTTGCCTATCGTTAGTGGCATCGCAAATTATAAATTCGTCAACCGTCCTACCTACTAAATTTCTTAGGTCTAACACAGTAACCTTATTTGCTTTTAGTTCGTGCATTGCCTCTACTATTACTTTAGTTAACGGGGCGAGGCTATCTTGGGTTTCTTCTACAATCATTAAATGTTTTTGCGATATTTCTTTACTTACTAAATATAAGTGGTTAACAAAAGTATGCCATAGAAATCATTACTGACATTATGAATTTTTAAGTGTATGCTTAGATCCATCAGCTGTTATTCTAAACAACTGAAGTAGGTAGCCATCATCATTTACCAGCTTGAAATGCACTCTTATTGGTGTTATGGCATTCAATACAGCTAACTGTATGCTTACTTCTTCATTTTCAGAAAGTACAATTGTCTTTCCAGAAAACTCAGGCTTACTTTCTTCCTCATCTATTTCTTCTGGATTGGTTAATTCATATGCCAAATTCTTCTCTTCATATTGGTACCATTGTTCATCATCTATTACCATATCTAAATACGACAAAATGGAATCGTGCAGTTTATTTATCAACACGTTTATGTCTTTCACCAATATAATTGAATTTGCCTTGTCTAGCTCTTTGCTGGACAGTGCGACAACAAAGGCTGTGATTTTTGCCAAAGCTTCATCTCTAGTTGGCAAATTTTCCCATTTTTCCATTATCTTCATCTATATGCACTAATGTTGAAATAAACTTGCCGTTTATAAGCAAGTGACTATTTTGACAATATATATAACAACGACTTTTATACTTAATTGTGCAAAAAACTTAGATATTGATCATTTTCACACTTTTCATACAATGATAAACTGATGTATCTGATAAATTTTTTAGCGTGTATTTTTGGACAATATTATGATGAACTCTTATTTGACTTATGAATAAATTTGAAAAATTAGATGCAATGCGTGAAAAATCCTTAGAGGGAGGCGGCGCAGAAAGAATAGCTAAACAACATAAAAATGGTAAACTATCAGCAAGGGAAAGAGTACTTTTATTGTTAGATGAAAACTCGTTTCAAGAGATTGGCGGCTTCGTAACCCACCGAGCGACAGACTTTGGTATGAGCGACCAAATAATTTTAGGTGACGGTGTTATAACTGGGTATGGTACTGTTAGCGGTAGATTAACGTACGTATTTAGTCAAGACTTTACTGTATTTGGTGGTTCACTATCAGAGACTTTTGCAGAAAAAATATGTAAAATAATGGATTTAGCTCTGAAAAATGGTGCGCCATTGATTGGGTTAAATGACAGTGGCGGTGCTAGGATTCAAGAAGGAGTAGTGAGTTTAGCCGGCTATGCAGACATATTTTACAGAAATGTGAGGTCTAGCGGTGTAATTCCACAAATTTCTGCCATACTAGGCCCTTGTGCTGGCGGTGCAGTATATAGTCCCGCTATTACAGATTTTATAATGATGGTGCAAAATACCAGTTATATGTTTGTAACTGGCCCAAATGTAGTAAAAACTGTAACACACGAAGAAGTAAGTAGTGAGGAACTGGGTGGCGCTGAAACTCATAGTACCAAGTCTGGGGTTACACATTTTACGTACCCTAATGATGTTCAATGCATAAACCACATTAAAAAACTTCTTAGTTACTTACCTCAAAATTGTGAAGATATACCGACCTCGATGCCCTATCAGGCTAGAGAATCTGAATTGGTGCTTGATTTAGATAACATTATACCTGATAATCCAAATCAGCCGTATAATATGAAAGACGTCATAAATATGACAATAGATGACGATTCATTTTTAGAAGTCCATAAAGATTATGCAGAAAACATTATAGTTGGTTTTGGAAGAATCGCTGGTCGTAGCATTGGAATAATTGCGAATCAGCCTGCCTATTTGGCAGGAGTTCTAGATAATAAGAGTTCTGAAAAGGCAGCTAGATTTGTTAGATTTTGCGATTGTTTTAATATTCCTATTCTAGTATTTGAAGACGTACCAGGCTTTTTGCCAGGAACTGACCAAGAGTGGCACGGAATCATTAAAAATGGTGCAAAGCTACTTTATGCTTTTAGCGAAGCAACAGTACCAAGAATTACAGTAATAACTAGAAAAGCGTATGGCGGAGCATACGATGTGATGAATAGTAAGCACATAGGTTGTGACCTAAACTTTGCTTGGCCGACTGCTGAAATTGCAGTAATGGGTGCTAAAGGTGCAGCAGAAATTATATTTAAAAAAGAAATAGGTCAAGCAGCCAACTATGAGTTGGCACTTCAAAGTAAAGTAAATGAATATACTGAGCTATTTGCAAATCCCTATAAGGCAGCTGAGCGAGGATTTATAGATGAAGTAATTAAACCATCTGAGACAAGACAAAGATTGATAAGAGGGTTTAAAATGCTTGAAAATAAAGTAGATAGTATGCCGAAAAGAAAACACGGTAATATTCCATTATAAGAAATACATTATCCATTTCATAATAAAAGCCCCCAATTGAGTTTTTATGAAATTTAATTACAGCCTAAACAGCTTTTGCCCTTGGTCTATATATGTAGCTAATTGAATTTGTCCTTTTGCTATGCGCTTTAGCTTTAGATATATACGTTCTATATTTTGCCTTCCTTTTAGTAGCGTGGGCAACATAGGCTCTCTTTTTGCGCTTGCGACTGACTAGAGTTCTTTTTTTATGTTTTACTTTAGCTGCATATCCATATTTACTATGTTTGCCTTTGTACTTACTTTTCTTAGATCTATTTTTCCATTTTACAGCATATTTAAATGTACTTTTATCAATAATAATTGTATCATTCTGCAAGGCATAAGTAGAATCTGTAAAATTGAATACATAGTTTGGATTTATAGCTTGACCCATATATCTCACTTCGAAATGAAGGTGAGGTCCACTGCTTCTGCCAGTATTGCCACCGTAGCCAATTAGTTCTCCACTCCTTACTACATCGCCAACTTTCACCCGTCTCCAGCTTAAATGCCCGTAAAGAGTTTCTAGACCATTATAGTGTCTAACTACTATACAATTGCCGTAGCTAGAACTATATAGAGATATTCTAACTATTCCATCAAATGCAGATTGTACGGTATCGCCAATATTTAATTTTAAATCTATACCATAGTGATATCTACTTGAAGTACGTGGGCCAAATTGACTGGTAACATAGCCAGCTACTGGCGCAGAATATGAGCAATCGTGCATATCTGCCAACACTAGGGTTGTAGTATCCTCCATTTGAGTCATATTGAACTTATAGGGGTGAATGCGAACAGTGTCCCAAGTCAAGTATTGATCATTAAATGGAATTAGACTAGCCCAATCCATATCAAAGCCTCTGTAAACAACGGGTCCCTTTGGGGCTTTTTCTAATAATGCATTAGCAGCTGAATCAACAAAAAAATCTTTTGCAGCTAATATATTAGGGATTAACGAATTGATTAGAATAAAAACTCCAATTACCAGCCTTACTTTATTATATTTTCTCAAACCTAAATGTTGTAGTTTTATATAAGAAAAAAATCTCTTCCGACAGATTCATCAATTTTCATCTGCGTAATTAATTCATTTACATCGACAAATGTAAGTTGCTTTCTTATAAATTTCCAAAATTGTAGTTGAACTTTTTGGTTATAGATTTGTTTTTTAAATTCAAACAGGTAAACTTCCACAGATAATTTGCTTTCTCCAAACGTAGGATTGGTACCAATACTAGCCAGTCCTTTCTCCCATTTCCCTTCTACTAACATTTCAACTATATAGAGACCGTCTGCTGGTATTAACTTATAGCTTTCTATGTCTAAATTAGCTGTAGGAAATCCTAATTCTCGTCCTAATTGTTTACCCTGAATGACTGTTCCTGTCAAAAAATATTTATACCCTAAATAAGAATTGGCTAGCTCAACTTCACCCAACTTTAATGCATTTCTAATTTTAGTACTACTTATATCGACAAAGTCTTTTGAAAATGGCCCAACTTGACTAATAGAATAGTTGAATATTGGCGCACATTCCAACAATGAATCATAATTACCTTCTCTATTTCTACCAAAGTGGTGATCGTATCCAATTATAAGGTGCTGTACATTGAAAGTGGAAATAAGTATGTTTCTAATGAAATCTAAATAATTTATTTGGCTAAAGTCTTTATCAAATGGGATAAAAACCAAATAATTAATATTATAGTTAGATAATATTTCTATTTTTTCATCAATTGTATTTAATAGTCTTAACGACTTGTACTCTGGTTGAAGTACCATTCTAGGATGCGGCCAAAAACTTAATACGACACTTGGTAAATTATGTTGCTGTGCATAAGTAACTAATTGATGCAAAAGCTCAGAATGCCCTAAATGAATGCCGTCAAAAGTACCTAATGTAAGTACAGTTGGGGATGCTAAATTATAATCAGATAAGTCTCTAATTATCTTCATTCGAATTGCTTTGCTCTAGTTTTAAAGTCTTTATAGTTTCTATAAGTGTAGTCATATCATAGGCATCAGCTACGCTGAATCTTCCTATACTTTCCCTACGTAGAGACTTTAGATAGCCACCTACGCCTAAGGCTTCACCTAAATCATTAGCCAGAGACCTGATATATGTACCTTTAGAGCAATTTACCCTAAAGGTTACTACAGATTGTTCTGAATTCCACTCGGTGCGAAACTCGTGTATTGTTACTTCTCTAGTTTTAAGTTTGCTATCTATTCCTACCCTAGCCAGTTCATAGCTACGTGTACCATTTATCTTAATGGCGGAGTGTGCAGGTGGTTGCTGTTGAATAGTGCCAGTATATATGATAGCTGCTTTAGCTACGGCTTCATTATTTATTGCATCTGTTTCCGACTTAAATATCGGGTCAGACTCTAAATCAAAAGTAGGAGTTGTGAAGCCTAATTTAATTTCACCAGTATAGACTTTATCTTCTGCTTGAAACTGGTCTATCATTTTGGTCATTTTGCCAGTTGCAATAATTAATAATCCAGTTGCTAATGGATCTAAAGTACCTGCGTGACCCATTTTTGCCTTGGTTAATTTGGTCAGCAAACGCAATACGTCAAAACTGGTCCAACTATAAGGCTTATCTACCAATAATGCTTTACCAGAAGCAAAGTCCAAATTGTCTAATTTCATTTTAAATCAATGTGGTCTTTAAATAAAAACCCAATAGAGACCGATACTAAATTTTAGAATCAGGAATATTACTAGGAGAAATTGATTTCGGACGCCACATAATTGCATATATTTCGAATAAGAAACCTCCTAAAACAACCATATTGGCTAATGATATTTTTACAAATCCATATTTATCATCTTGACCAGCCATTAATAAAAATCCAACTATGATAATGCCTAATCCAATAAACATCAAAATCAAATTTCTTTTGGTTAATGGAAAAGCTGGGTTTAAAAAAGGATCTCCTGCAAAGCTAGGCTTCGCTACTTTAGAGGCAAGAACTCTAGTATTTTGTGGTTGAATAGGTCTATTTGGCGCTTGGGTATTTTGAACAGGTCTGTCTGTATTCGCCTTATTGACACCAGTTTGACCACGTCTATTTGCAATATTTGCCTTTTTTGCCATTACTTTATATTAAATCATCAATTTTCATTCTAAGATACTTATTTATTGCCGTATAGGCACTTATCGAAGAAATAAAAGCTCCCAACAAAGTTAAACTAATTATGGTAACTACAAATTGCTTATTCAAATCTATCCAAGGCAGGAACTCAAAATTTTTAGTAAAGTATAAGCTAAGGAATAATATAATGAATGACGCAGTTATGCCACTTATTACGCCAAGCATCAACATTTGAACAATGAATGGCCGCCTAATAAATGAAGCTGTTGCACCTACTAATTGCATACTTTTAATAATATACCTTTTGCTGTAAAGAGTAATTCGTACTGTCTGATAAATTAACAAGACGCTAATAATGCCCAATAACAAAGTTATGCTACTAAGTATTAACCCTATATTTCGTGCATACTTATCTAGATTATCTGCCATTGCTTGCTTATAAAAAGCCTCTCTCACCACTAAACTATTTTCTATATTGGCTTTAATATTTTTAAGGCTATCACCTTGTATGTACTTCTCTAAAAATGTAAGGTAGTAAGCATCTGGAATAGGATTAAAGCCCAGTATATCAGCTTCATTCACACCATTTTCTTTTTGCCATTCTATCAAGCCTTGCTCTTTCGAAGTATATTTTACATCTTTTACACCAGCTATATGTTTTAAAGCTTTACCTAAAGAATCTCTTTGCAGACTGTCACTTTCTGCCCTTAAATAAACACTCATTTGAAACTGTTCCTTTAGCACTTGCTTTCCATTGTTTACATTCATATAAACGCTAATTAACAGTCCAAAAAATACCAAAACTCCTATTATACTTATATAGGTGGGCAGTAAAATAATCTGACTCCTAAATGTACTTTTTCTTGTATTTTCCATTAATTACACTAAAATGGTGCTTACTGTATCAGTGAAATTAATACCCATTGCATTCAACCTTTCAAGTATAGGTTTATATATCGACTTATGATTAGGCATTATAACGCCTTTCTCTGTTATTAGATTTAAAATCATCATTTCAGCTGCTAAGGCAAGTGGTAAACCAACCGTTTTAGCCATTGCTGTTTTATGATAATCTTCTCCTGTTAAATCTAACACACTGGTTAACAAATATTTTAAACCAGCTTTATCTGTATATTTTATTTTATGAATCAAGATTATTCTGTCTGACTCGTCATCATTTAACTTCCATTCAGTTTCCAACATAAATTGCAATGCCTCAGCTGGCGAAGCTAAATCAAAGTCTAAAAAGACAACTGATTCGACCAAAAATTGTAATGCAGCCCTACCCTCCTTTGACTTTCTTGGACTGTTTTGCATTAATGTATCGACCAAATTTTCCTTTGCAACACCCAATAACTCTGAGGTAAAGTCAGCCCAAGTTGAATTTTGTTTAACGCGTATTTTTTGATAATCATTCGTCAAACCAGAACTTACTAGACAATGCCACGCCTCACAAAATGGAGGATAACGTAAAGTTCCTCTAACGAAAGTACTAACATTTGGCAAATGATATAAATCTAGATAAGGTAAGGAATTTCTATTATTATATACTTCAAAGTGTTCACCGCCAATGTCTAAAAACTCACCAGAACCAAACAATTTATGATAAGGATAGAATCGAGTATGTTTATCTATTCTGCATACGGCACCATCTTTACCAGCCCTCACAACATTGTAAGGATTCCAACTTAGCTTATATCTAAATGGATTAGGTTTTAAGTCTTTAGGAATTAAACCACCACAGTAGCTTTCAAATGAATATATACTGTGCCCGTTTTCATTCAAATGATCAATTAGTGACAATGCAGAAATATGATCTATGCCTGGGTCTAATCCCATCTCATTTAAAAAACATAAATTCTTGTCAAAAACTTCTTCATTTAGACTTTTTAGATCATCATTTAGATAGCTAGGTGTTAATAAATTTACTCCAATATGAAGGCAAATCTTAGCTACCGAATAATGCATTATTGCAGGTAATAAAGAAATAACCAGCACCTTACCCAAAATATTCTCAGCTAAAGCTTCTTGGTCTGTAGCATTTAAGACAATGGTATGAATATTTGGAAAATCAGATTTAACTGCCTTCAAATTATCATTACTAGCATCAGCTACAGTAATTGTGATACCAAGACTAACAATATTTTCGTGCAAATAATTAATGCAGAACCAAGCTGATTTACCTGAACCTAATATGAGAATAGCTGACATAATAATGCTGACAAATGTAGTTGAAAATATAAAAATTTTTTAGAATGGATACCCCACCCCTATTTGTAAGTTAGATTCTCTAAAGAATTTATATCCCTCCTCATTCCAAACAAATCTTTTCCCCTCAGGATTTGAGGGATTTCTAAGGTTAATACCCAAATCTAGTCTAAATACAAAAATGCTTAGGTCAAATCTGGCACCGAAACCAGTACCAAGTGCAAATTCCTTATAAAACCTATTGAATTCGAAATTGCTTCCAGGTCTTTTATTATCATTACGATACGTCCAAATGTTACCACCATCAATAAAGAAGGCCCCCTTTAACAATGAAATAATAGGAAATCTGAACTCAGTGCTGAATTCAATTTTCATATCTCCGCTTTGGTCAAAATTTATGCTATTACCAGGACTGTATGAACCTGGTCCTAGTTTCCGCAATCTATATGCTCTAACTGAGTTTGCTCCACCTATAAAGAATCGCTTTTGGAAAGGTAGAATAGATGATTTACCATAAGGTAAGCCAAATCCTACTAAGCCACGTATAGCTAAGTTAGTTGTAGCCGATGTTGCAAAGTAATAACGTGCATCCGCCTCAGCTTTTAAGTATTGGAAGTATTGTATGTTAAATATACTAGGTTCAACCTCAGTTGAATTTTTACTAGACTCCACTATATTGTCAAACAATCGAAGCGAATTGCCCCCAATTTCAAATAGAAATTTAGTAAAATAAGTGTTTTGTCTAACTAAGGTAAGTGGTTGCTCATTAATTAAATACTGAATCCTACTTCCAATTATAAGGTTGGGTTGAAATAAGTTAATCAACAATAAATCACCGTAGTTAAGAATCTGTTGCCTAAATGCTTCATTCTTATACTCCGTATTATTTAGACTTACGTCAACGGGTACTATAAAAAATCGCTTATTCTTATTGCTTACCTGATACGTTAAGTTGGTATTTACCGTAGTTCTAATGAAATCATTGTTATTTTCATAAATGAAATTCAAATTGATTAGGGTAATTACAGGCTTTTTATCGGGGTGTCTAAATGCATTTTGAGTAAAAAAACTTCTAAAAAGTAAAACTTTAGGAATAGTTAGGGAATTAGTAAAGCCTATTAAGTAGTTGGGGGTTATTCTTGCGTCGCCACTGTCTCTAAATATTCTTATAGGAACTTCAGCTGCTAACCTAATTCTTGAGTCAAATTGCAAAGCATTATGGGCAATGTTTCTATTTTTATAAGTTAAGTTGGTAGCCAATCCTAATGATCTATCTCCAGCATAGACAAGTTGGTCTTGGCTATTGTCTTTACTATTCAATTCTAAGTCAGCACCCACTTCTTGTTTGGTCATACTGCTCAACTTAATCCTACACACTAAATGCTCCGTATCACCTTGATTATTCAAAGTACTGTCAACATTAAATGTCACATCTATGTACCTGAACTGTTGCAAATTAGCTAATCTATTGAGAGTATTTTGATACAAAAAATATCTATACATTTGCCCAGGTCTTAGAAAGATATTATTGGCTAAAATAATCGGTCTTATCTTACTTACATCATTATTCACCATAAATACCATCCCCTCAATAATGGTATCTTTGGTTAGGGTACGTTCATATTCCTTCCCAATTCTAAATCCAGGCTCTATGTAAGTTTTGCTGATGACATTAATCTTATGATTTGATATACCTGGATTATTTATACCTAAAGATACTTTCACGCTATCTCCATTTAAAGTAGAATCTACTTCAAAATAAATGTAGTCTTTGTTAAAATTAAAGTATCCATTGTCTCTTAATACATTAGTTATGGAATCTCTAAATTCAGACATCACATTTCCGTCGTAGGGCTTTTTGGTATGAAATCTACTTTTCAGGCTCATACTATTTACCAAATTAAGTATTCGTTTGTCAGGTATTTTAAAACTTATTGTCTTAATGTAATATTGATTATATGGGACGACTTTATAGATAATTTTAGCTTTTCTTCGCTTCAGGGTAGTTTCATAACTCATTTGTGCCACAAAGTAGCCCCTATTAAATAGCAAGCGTTTCATATTATCAATGCTTGAAATGATTTTAGCTGTGTCTAATATTGCAGGTTTTTCCCAAACAGTTCTACTATTTTCTGCTCGTCGTTCTTTAGCTTTATCTAGTCGACGCTTACTTTTAGTATAGCGCTTATTTAAATAATTATAGGTCCTTGTATCGCTTTCTGGTGTAGCATTAAATCTAGACTTGAGATCAGCTGTTTGATTTTCTTTTCTAATTATTGCCTTACTCCTGCCATTATAGTCTGGGTTGTTATTCCAAATGTATAGCCACATATTGTACCTAAACAAAAAAATAGTCTTACTATTTGGCTTAGTTTGCGATAAACTGGCTATTTCGCTTTCTAAAGCTAGAGGTGCACCTTTAACTTTGATTTTTGTAACGAGCGATTTTCCACTGCCTATTTTTTTTCTCCAATTACACCCAGTTGTTGTAATAGAGACAATAGCTAGTAGCAAAAAAGCACTTATATTAGTTCTAAATAAAGATGATTTCAATTTCACAAAAAAAACTTATCAGAGCGCTTTCTCAAAAAAAATACAGAAAAACTCTCGGATTGTTTGTCATAGAAGGTTCAAAAATAGTTTTAGAGGCTTTAAAAAGTGGTGTTGACATCACTCAAATATATGCTACCGGGTTGTTTATAGCCAATAATGGTGAATTTAACCTTATCAACAACAACAACTTAGCCATTTGCTCAGTTGATGAAATAAAATCTATAACTCAATTAATAACTGCACCAGAAATAATCGCAATTTGCAAGAAACCTGTGTTTGAATTAGATTTAGAAAGTATCACATCCAGCCAGAAACTAACATTCTACTTAGATAACATTCAAGACCCTGGGAATTTAGGTACCATTATTAGATTGTGTGATTGGTACGGCATCGAAAATCTTTTGGCATCAAAAGACACTACAGATGTTTATGGAAGCAAAGTAGTACAGGCTAGTATGGCTAGTATATTTAGAGTTAAAGTTCATTATTTAGATTTAATAACTACTATACTGCCTAAACATCTACACACTTACAGTACGAATGCTAATGGGGGTGATTCTATACATAACTTGAAAGTTAACCTACCTACATTGGTCTGTATAGGTAACGAAGGTCACGGCATCAGAGAAGAAGTTGCGACACTCTTTCAAAAAAAAATCAGCATCCCCGGTAACGGAAATGCTGAATCTTTAAATGCTGCAATGGCTAGCGCTATAATTATGGATAACCTAGTGCGGCTGGGGAACTTATAATATACTAGGCGCCTTGTATTTTGCTATAACCTATTAGATCGCCCCACTCTTTCAGGACTTCTACATCACTTACTATCATTAATTCTGAGAGTCTAGTGGCTAATTCAAATATATCTGAATAATTTAAATGAGAATTCTCTTCTGCCGCAACAAATCTCATTCTATAGTGTGGAACTGAATCTGTAAATACAGAATTGCTTGGCCATACTTTGGTTCCTCTGTTACTTATTATTTGCAATACAACTTTGTCTCCTATCACTTTAGCTACTTGCTGTGCAACTACATTTGGTAAATCATAAGATTCTATAAATATATCTGCACCTGCTATTTTCATTTCGGGAGCTTGAGTAACAGGTAGAATCCTTAGTTCACTAGGTCTCGATTTTTTTACTGGCGTGAAGTCTGCTATCCCCGTGTGTTTTACCATACCTACTTCTGGCGTTTTCCCAAAATTTGCTATTATTGTGTCAGCAAACTCAGTTGTGGAAACTGGCTTAGAATCTTTTGCGCCAAAATCTCCTGTGTGAGTACCATTTTCCAAGGTATATAGCAAGGCATTTTCTATGTTGTCTGCAAAACTAATCTGACCTAAGTGCCTCAACATCATTATCCCACTTAGTAATAATGAGGTTGGGTTTGCAATGTTATGACCAGCAATGTCTGGAGCTGTACCGTGCACTGCTTCAAATATTGAGATGTTGTCACCAATGTTTGCGCTAGGAGCAAATCCAAGTCCACCAACTAGACCAGCACATAAATCGCTGATGATGTCTCCTTGTAAATTCGTTAATGCAATAATCTGAAATTTGTCCGGAAATCTTACCAATTTCATAGCCAAATCATCAACTATAAGATCATTTACTTCAATTTCAGGGTATTGTTTAGCCACCTCATAGAAAGTGTTCATAAATAAACCATCAGTTAGTTTCATAATGTTTGATTTATGGGCACAAGTCACTTGCGTAGCCCCTTGAGCTTTAGCATATTCAAATACATATTTAAAAAACTGGTCACTTCCCGGTTTAGTAATTAGTCTGTAAGATACTGCAACATCTGGCGAGTGCATATATTCTATTCCACCATAAGTGTCTTCTATATTCTCCCTCAATATAGTCATATTAATAGGAATGCCAGCTTGACTAAACACCGTATCAACACCGTGATATATTCTAAATTTCCTAACGTTAGCATAGGTATTCCATACCTTTCTTGCTGTCACATTAATACTTTTTACGCCTTTCCCTTTTGGAGTTTCCATTGGTCCTTTAAATAGTACTCCGTGCTCCTCTATGGTTTCAGTTGCCTCTGGGGTCATACCGGTGCTAAAACCTTTATTAAACCAATCTTTGCCCATATCAACATAGTGATAATTAAGTGGCGCGTTAGCTGCATCAAATATTTTGATAACAGAGTCCATAATTTCTGGACCTATACCGTCACCCTTTGCAACGGCAATGTTAATCTTCTTGCTTTCAGTCATTATATAGTAATGTATTATTTGTCTTTAAAAATGCCATACAATTCTGTATGTATGCCAGCATTGCAAGCTATTATTTGCTTGCCCATTAGCCAATTATCCCCATTATTGAAATCTGTAACCTTTCCTCCCGCTTTCATCACCAAAAATGCACCTGCGGCTACATCCCAAGGTTTTAGTTCGTATTCAAAGAAGCCGTCGCACCATCCCGCTGCCACATAGGCAAGGTCTAAAGCTGCAGAACCTAGCCTTCTGATACCTCTAGTATTTTGCATTAGGTGCTTAAAATGAATCATATATTCATCTAATCTATCAAAAGCAGTAGCTGGAAATCCAGTTGCTAATATGCTGGTTTGTAAATCTTTGGTATTGCTTGTCGTTAATCTTTTATCATCTAAGTAACATCCCTCTAAACCCTCTATCGCCCAAAAACATCTATCATAAGGTATATCTTGTATAAAACCCATTACAGGTTTGTTATCGCGATAAAGTGCTAGGCTAATACAATACATTGGAAAGCTATGTACAAAGTTAGTAGTACCATCTATTGGGTCTAAAATCCAAGTGTAGCCTTTTAATTCTGACAGATGATGTTCTTCTTCAGCCAGCATTGAACTATTTGGTAGTAAAGGAATTAATTGTTGAAATAGATATTTTTCTATTGCGATATCTACTTCTGTCACCAAACTTTGATCACTTTTAATATTTGCACTGCCTTGTAATCGCTCATCATTCATTTGCCTTACTTTAGCAGATGCAATTATTAGTAAAGCTTTGCATTGCTCTGCTAATAGCGGTAAGTTTATATTTAGGTATTGGTTCATAGTTAGTTACTTAATTCAGCAAATATTAATGTATTACCAATCGTCAAAACTTAGTAACACAAAAGTTGTTTAATTATTGCAAGACAAAAGTACACAGCAATTGAACTATACCTGCATTTAGGTTAGTAAATTCGCTAACTGTTTTATAAAATTAATGAAAAGTAAGTTTAATTATAAAGTACCCATATTGATAGCTGTTGTGGCCATAATTGGGATTATAGCTGGAACCAAGCTAAAGGGGACGAGCAAAACAAATAACGGTGGTGACCCTAAAACAAAACTTTTGGAAATACTGCAGTTAATTGATAGGGAATATGTGGATAAACCCGACGATGAAAAAATTAGTGACGCTGCAATTACAGCAATGCTTAAGGAATTAGACCCACACAGTGTATATATTCCTATTACTGAAGTACAGGCTAACAATGAGGACTTAATAGGTAACTTTGAGGGTATTGGTGTAGAATTCAATCTTTTAAACGATACAATCGTGGTTGTTACACCTATCAGTGGTGGTCCAAGTGAGCAAGTTGGGATTAGGTCTGGGGACAGAATAATTAAAATAGACGGCAAATTGGTAGCTGGAGTAAAATTTAAAAATGAAGACGTATTTAAAAATTTAAGAGGTAAAAAAGGTACTAAAGTAACCGTAAGCATCCAAAGACGAGATGATAAGAAACTAGTTGATATAACTATTACTAGAGATAAAATTCCAATATTCAGTGTTGACGCAAGTTATATGGCTGCACCAAGTGTTGGTTACATAAAAATTAATAGATTCAGTGGTACGACAATAAAAGAATATATTAAGGCAATGACTATACTGAAAGGTAAAGGAATGAAAAACTTAATACTAGATTTAAGAGGTAATCCTGGTGGTTTCTTAAATGCAGCATTCCAACTTGCAGATGACTATTTACAAGACAATAAATTGGTTGTTTACACAGAAGGAAGAAACAGAACTAGAGAAGAATATAACGCAACATCAGCTGGGAATTTTGAAAAAGGTAAATTAATTATACTTATAGATGAAGGGTCAGCAAGTGCCAGTGAGATTGTAAGTGGGTCGGTACAGGATTGGGACCGAGCTTTAATAATAGGAAGAAGAAGCTTTGGTAAAGGTTTGGTTCAAGAACCATTTAGATTAAGTGATGGCAGCGAAGTTCGTCTAACGGTTGCAAGATATTATACACCTAGCAAACGAAGCATTCAGAGAAGTTATAAAGGTGGCGTAGATGACTATTATGAAGATATGAACCGCAGATTTGAACACGGTGAATTATACAGTAAAGACAGCAGTTCTAAAGATCAAGATACAGTTGCGTACTACACTGCTAGTAAAAGGATAGTATATGGTGGCGGTGGTATAATGCCAGACATATTTGTACCGTTAGATACCACAGGTAATAGTAAATATCTAAACCAATTATTTAATAAAGGAATTATTAATGACTTTATATTAAACCACTTAGATAAGAACAGAGATAACCTAAAAGCTAAATATAAAAACTTTGAAGAGTTTAATAACAAATGGGTAGCCGATGATCAATTTGTAAAATTATTAACCTCTTATGCAACGGCAAATAAATTACCACTTGACGAAAAAGGTCTAAAAAACAGCAATACCATAATAAAAATACAGCTAAAAGCACTAATAGCCAGGCAATTATATGGTGGTGATGCATACTATGAAGTAATAAATGTATTGAACGAATCGTACAACGTTGCTCTTAAAGCTATGAGCGACAATACATTTGATAAAATGAAGATTAACTATAAATAGTCTTTATATAGACATTTGTAAAGGGGTTCAGTAAAAACTGAATTCCTTTTTTTATGCGTTACAGCCAATCATTTATATTAGTAATTATAGAAAATGAATTAGTAGCACCTGAAGCACTTAAACCAAGTCTTCCGTAACTAATGTGAAAGCGTTTCACTCTGAAGCCTACGCCGGCACTATATCCAACCAAACCTTTGGCATTGTCTAACGCCATTTCTTTTCTTATTTGGTGATTATACCCTAATCTAATATTAAAATTTTTTGTGACTAGAAACTCTCCATTAATGATAAAGTGCCTAGCAATTTTTTCTGATGTTTTGACTTTTTGCGAAATAGGTAATCCAGTTGCAAAATCTGTTTGAACTTGTTTGTTTGTATTAATGTAAGTGTAATCAAATCGCTGTAAATCGTGAATTATTATACCAAGCCTCAACGGGGCATATTTTGGTTTAATACTAAAACCTAATTGAATGTCTAAAGGTAGATTCTCTCTGATTCCGTTGTAAGATGAGATTTGAAGACTTAGGTTTCTAACAACGACACTACCTATAAATCCATTAGCAGTGTCTATATAACTCAATCCTGCATCAACAGCAGTAGCTGCACTTTTATACACATCTAGTTGGCTGTAGAGTAGCTTAACTGACCCACCGTAAGATAGTCGCTTATAATTTTGGGCTGCAGATGCGTAAAGGCACAGTTCGTTTGGGCTAGTTATACCTAAATCGGAATTTAATTCATCTCGCTTATTTATATCTCCGTAGTTGATGTATAATAAACCACTACTAGCAGTTATATTATATTTATTTAAGAACTTAGTATATGATATAGATCCAAATGCAACAGAATTTAAATGGTTTAAATAATTAATACCGAATTTTCTATCCATCTGCTTGTTAAGTAGTGCAGGGTTCTGAATTGTTATAGTCGGGTCGTTATCGAACACTGCATTTACTATCCCCCCAAGTGATGCTACTCTAGCACTCATAGGCAGGTTTGCAATTTTGAAAATACCATTTCCCCCTATTTGCGAAATACAAGTTAATGGCAAACAGAAAATTGTTACAAAGACTAAACGAAACAGGTTGGGCATAGTAGTAATTAACCTAATTCAAGGTCTTTACAAATTAACAAATAAAAGGACTCATTTATTGTTTGCTGACTATACTATACTATACAATTCTAATTATCAATTTATCCTTATATAAAATAAGCTAATCTTCGACAACCTCGGCTGCAGTTTCAATAATTATCGGGTCACCCATAGCCTTATCATCTAATACAAAGTCCGGTTTATTTACATTAATTGCTTTATCTATAAACTGCTTCAATAGTGCTATTTGAATAACCTGTTGCATAAATGAAACGTAGTGAAACGTCAAGCCCTTTACATATTTTGGCTTAATGTCTTCTACATCTTTTCTGTTCATTTCGCAGAGTATGATTTCAGATATACCAAGTCGCTTAGCAGCTAGTATTTTTTCCTTAATGCCACCAACTGGTAATACCCTGCCACGTAAGGTAATCTCACCAGTCATAGCTAAATCAGACTTTATTTTACGTTGTGTATAGGCACTAGCTAATGCTGTTAACATAGTTATGCCTGCACTAGGTCCGTCTTTTGGAACTGCACCTTCTGGTACGTGAACGTGGACATCCCAAGTTTCAAATGCCTTTGGATTTATTCCGAACTCTTTATATTGAGACTTTAAATAAGTAAGTGCAGTTAAGGCACTTTCCTTCATTACTGTTCCAAGCTTCCCCGTTAATTGAACCCTACCCCTACCTGGTGTCAGTAATGTTTCTATGTATAGCACATCACCACCTACTGGTGTCCAAGCTAAACCTGTTGCAATACCTGCAATGTTGTTATCTCTAAAATTATCCTTTTCGTATCGCAGTGGCCCAAGTATGGTTTCTATGTCTTTAGTTTTAATATCAATATCATAATCATTTTCAGAAACAATGTCTTTGGCTCTATGACGACTAATTGTAGCTATCCTTTTTTCTAAGCTACGAACCCCAGACTCTCTGGTATATTCGTCTATTATTTTCTCAATGGCTTTAGAACTTAGCTTAAGCTGATTCTTTTTAAGACCGTGAGCTTCAATTTGTTTAGGCAATAAATAGCTTTTTGCAATTTGAATTTTCTCCTCAATTAGATACCCATTTAATTCAATAATTTCCATTCTATCTAATAAAGCTGGCTGAATGGTATCTAAATTATTTGCTGTCGCAATAAACATTACTCTACTTAAATCTACTTCCAATTCCAAGTAGTTGTCATAAAATGCATAATTCTGTTCTGGATCTAAGACTTCAAGCATAGCACTAGATGGATCCCCTCTAAAATCATTGCCGATTTTATCTATTTCATCTAGTATGAAAACAGGGTTAGAAGTTCCAGCTTTCTTTAAAGATTGAACTATTCTGCCAGGCATTGCACCTATGTATGTCTTTCTGTGGCCCCTTATTTCAGCTTCATCGTGCAGGCCACCTAGACTCATTCTTATGTATTCTCTGCCTAGTGCCTTTGCTACACTTTTCCCCAAACTTGTTTTACCTACACCAGGAGGGCCATACAGACAAAGTATGGGGGACTTCATATCTCCTTTCAGCTTAAGTACAGCTAAATACTCAAGTATTCTATCCTTAATTTTATCTAAACCATAATGATCTTTATCTAATACTTTTTGTGCCCGCTTTAAGTCTAGCTTATCGTCAGTGTAGTGACCCCAAGGAATATCCAGTAATAATTCTAAGTAATTCAATACGATACTATACTCAGGGCTTTGAGTATTGGTGCGTTCTAGTTTATTTAATTCTTTAAAGAAAGTTTCCTCAACCTTTGCAGACCATTTCTTATTCTGAGACCTCTCCCTTAGGTTATGTATTTCTCTATCAGGACTATCACCACCAAGTTCTTCTTGTATGGCGCGCATTTGTTGTTGGAGAAAATAGTCCCGTTGTTGTTTGTCGATATCAATTTTCACCTTGCTGCTAATCTGATTTTTAAGTTCAAGTATTTGATGTTCTTTACTTAAAAAACCTAAGACCAACTCTGCCCTTGTATTGAAATTCTTAGTCTCTAACACCGTTTGTTTTTCAGCTACAGCTACATTTAAATTAGAACTGATGAAATTTAATAAAAACCTTGGACTGTCTATATTCTTTATTGCAATATTAGCCTCTGTAGGTAGGTTTGGCGACAGATTAATTATTTGTGTACTTAATTCTTTCAGTGCTGCAACAGTAGCATCTAAAGTAGGAGTTGTCTCAATGGGATCATCTATTACTAAATTAATTTTGGCTTTTAAATAAGGCTCCTCTTGAATTATTGTAGAGGTTACAAATTTCTTCTTACCTTGTATAATGACTGTTGTATTGCCGTCAGGCATTTTCAACACTTTAAGTATCGTAGCTAGTGTGCCGACTTTGTATAAATCTTCAGCACCTGGATCTTCAACGTGTTCATTAATTTGGGCAACTACACCAACTACTTTTTCCTTTTTATAGGCATCATTTATTAGTTTAATGCTTTTATCTCTACCAATAGTAATAGGTATAACTACACCTGGGAACAATACGGTATTTCTAAGTGGTAACAATGAAACTTCCTCTGGGTGAGTTTCTTTGTCCATTTCTTCTTCTTCCTCCTTACTTAATAGTGAAATAAGTTCTGGCGTATCGTCATCATTTCCAACTATTAGGTCTATTCGCACTATATCTTCTTCTGGGTTATTCATTCTCGACAATATTACATCGGGACTTTAACCCAATATTAATTTAAAATAAAGTTGTTTCAATGTCAATCACTATGCCATAATGATTTTACCTAAAAAACAAGTTAGATATTACAAAATCACTATATTAAGCAGTTATTTCAGGGGCAATACCGGAATTTCTAAACCTAATTTGACCTGATTGATCTGCATCTATGACAATTTTACCATCTCCTTTAATGTCGCCTGCCAAAATGTATTTACTTAGGTTGTTAACTACCTGTCTTTGAATTACACGTTTTAAAGGTCTAGCACCAAATTCTGGTTCAAATCCTAAATGAGCTAACAAAGCAATAGCTTCATTAGTAAATTCTACTACTATACCATTTTCAGAAAGTAATTGTGTTAACGAGTTTAACTGAATATGTACAATTTTCTTAATGTCCTCAATAGCCAGCGGTTTAAACATTATTATTTCATCTATTCTATTTAAAAACTCTGGTCTAATGGTTTGTTTTAAGAGTTCCATTACTTCAATTTTAGTACTTTCTATTATCCCAAACATATTTTCTGACGTTGCTCCGCTAAAATTATTACTGATGATGTGGGAGCCAATATTACTGGTCATAATTATGATGGTATTTTTAAAATTTACCATTCTACCTTTATTGTCGGTTAACCTGCCATCATCCAATACTTGAAGTAAAATATTAAATACATCTGGGTGGGCTTTCTCTATTTCGTCTAATAAGACTACCGAATACGGTTTCCTACGCACAGCTTCTGTTAGTTGTCTACCTTCATCATAGCCTACGTAACCAGGTGGAGCACCAATCAGTCTTGAAACAGAGTGCCTTTCCTGATACTCACTCATATCTATTCTTGTCATCAGGTTATCATCATTAAACAAGAAATCTGCTAAAGTTTTAGCTAACTCGGTCTTACCAACACCAGTAGTTCCTAAGAAAATAAAAGAACCTATTGGTCTTTTTGGGTCACTAAGTCCACTTCTGTTCCTCCTTACCGCATTACTTATTGCTTCTACTGCTTCAGATTGTCCTATCACTTTTTCATCTAAGTCTTGCTCCATATTTAGGAGTTTTTCTTTGTCGCTTTGCAACATTTTAGCTACAGGTATTCCAGTCCATTTGCTGATTATCTCTGCTATATCTTCCCCTACCACTTCCTCCTTTATCATTCTCCCTTGTGTGTCTTGCAAATGTTTCAGTTTAGTTTCAGCCTGAAGAAGTTCTAATTCTGTTTGCTTTATATTCCCGTATCTAATTTCTGCAACCTTTCCGTAGTCTCCAACTCTTTCAGCTTGTTCTGCAGCTACTCTGTACTCTTCTATTTTTCGGTTACTTAGCTGTATTTGTTCTACAAATGCTTTTTCTTCCTGCCACTTACCAAACATTTCATTTTTCTTTTCAGTCAGATTCGCAAGGTCTTTATTTAGCTTATCCAACATTCTAGTGTCATTTTCACGCTTTATGGCTTCTCTTTCTATCTCTAACTGTCTAATTCTTCTGTCTAGTTCATCCAACTCAGAAGGTAAACTGTCTATTTCTATTCTGGTTTTAGCTGCAGCCTCGTCTATTAAGTCAATAGCCTTATCTGGTAAAAATCTATCTGTTATGTATCTTGTACTTAATTCTACAGCAGCTATTATTGCCTCATCTTTTATTTTAATTTTATGGTAATTTTCATACCTCTCTTTCAATCCTCTCAATATGGAAATTGCGTCCTCTATTGTAGGCTCATCAACCATAACTTTCTGGAATCTACGCTCCAGAGCCTTGTCTTTCTCAAAATACTTTTGATATTCGGCTAATGTAGTTGCGCCTATAGATCTAAGTTCGCCTCTTGCTAATGCAGGTTTTAATATGTTAGCGGCATCCATAGCTCCATCGCCACCACCAGCACCAACTAATGTGTGAATTTCATCTATAAATAGAATAATTTCCCCATCGCTGTCTATCACCTCTTTCACAACTGATTTGAGACGTTCCTCAAATTCACCTTTGTACTTTGCTCCAGCTATTAATGAGCCCATATCTAGACTAAAAACTATTTTACTTTTTAAAGTAACTGGTACGTCACCGTTTATAATCCTGTAAGCAATACCTTCTGCTATGGCTGTTTTCCCAACACCTGGTTCGCCTATAAGAATTGGGTTGTTTTTAGTTCTTCTACTTAATATGTGAATTACACGTCTTATTTCATCTTCTCTTCCTATAACTGGGTCTAACTTACCCAAACGGGCTAAGTCGTTTAAATTTTTTGCAAACTTATTTAGTGAAGCATAAGTTGATTCAGCGCTTTGACTGTCAGCGGTCTTATTCCCTCTTATAGACTTTATTCCCTCTTTCAAATCTTTTTCTGAAATTCTGCTAGATTTTAAGAGTTTAGTAGTGTTGTCATTAGCTTCAAACAAGGCCAACAACATTAGTTCTATGCTGACGTAATCATCTTTAAATTCTTTTTGTAATTTCGGTAATGCTTGAAGAATTTTATTAGCATTTGAAGAAAGATAAAAGTTATCACTTGTTCCTGAAACTTTAGGGTAACTATTTATAATTTCTTGCACTTCAGTTTTTAAAACATCTATATTACTACCTAGTTTTTTTAAAATTGGAATTGCAATACTATCTTCAACTAATAGTATTCCTAATAAAATATGACCTGAATCTATGGATTGATTTTGATTTTGTCCTGCTATTTCTTGAGCTGTATTAATGGCTTCTTGAGCCTTAATAGTAAAATTGTTAAAATTCATAGCTATTTATTAACTAGGTATTAGACAATTAACAATCCACTAAAGTTTTTATGTATTCTTGAGGTAATACTGTCAGTATTACTTATGACATTTTAAATTCAATTAATCAATAAGTGGTATTGAATCTAAATTCCTGCGTAAATGTCAATTTCTTCTACTAATGACGTATTCAATCAACATTTTCATACTTTCTTTGTATTCACTTTCGTCAAATGTTTCTAAAATATCAGAAGCTGCAGTCTTGTAGTATTCCATTCTATTTAGACTATAGTCAATACCTCCATTTCCCTTGATAAAGTCAATCACTTCGTTCAAATCGTTTTTGCTTTTGTCAAAATTTCTAATCTTACCCAAAATTTTCTTTTTTGTAGATTTATCAGTACTACGCAGAGAATAAATGATTGGAAGAGTTAATTTTTTTTCCTTTAAATCTACACCACTTGGTTTACCAGAATTAAATTCTCCAAAATCAAACAAGTCATCTTTAATTTGAAAGGCAATTCCAAGATTTTCACCAAATTTCCTAAACTTTTCAACTATTTCTTCGTCATTGGTTACGCTTCTGGCGCCCATTGCGCAACAACTGGCCAATAGTGATGCAGTCTTCTTGGTTATAATGTCATAATACTCATCTTCAGTAATATTTAATAGTCTAGACTTTTCCAACTGATAGAGTTCTCCTTCACTCATCAATCGTACAGCCGTGCTGGATATTTCTAACAAATCAAAATCTTTGTTTTGGACACTAAGTAATAAACCTCTGCTTAACAAATAATCACCTACTAAGACTGCAACTTTGTTTTTCCACAAAGCATTTATGCTAAAAAATCCTCTACGTTGATAGCTGTCGTCAACAACATCGTCGTGAATTAAAGTTGCTGTATGCAAGAGTTCAACCAATGCAGCTCCCCTATGTGTACGTTCATCAATGTGACCAGCTGCACAGCCTGCACTTAAGAAAACAAGAATGGGTCTTATTTGCTTGCCTTTTCTTTTGACTATATAGTTCATTACTCTGTCAAGTAATGGTACTTTAGTTTTGACACTATCTCTGAATTTTTTATCAAAGCTTGTCATTTCCCCATCAATGGGTTTACGTATTGCTTTTAACGATATTGTGTCAGGCATTAATCATTTATCCTATTTCAGCTTGATTAGGAAGGCAAATGTAATAATATTGTGCAATCGAATCATTTTATATTCACTCAACCAACCAAAACTACTATACAAAATGGAAAGTATTAAGATGAATTTTGAAATTATTTCTAAATTAGGCATTTCTATTTCTGGTGACATAACCTTGCCAACTCTTCCTATTCAAAAGGGTGTTTGCCTATTTATACACGGGCTAAAGGGTTTTAAAGAATGGGGGCCTTGGAATCTTGTCGCAAAGTCTTTTGCATCTAAAGGACTTGCATTTGTTAAATTTGATTTTAGTCATAATGGTGTAAACGAGCAAGGTGAATTCACAAAAAAAGATCTATTCAGAAAGAATACCTATTCACTTGAATTAGATGATGTAAAATCTGTTATAGATTATTTATTTAGCCTTCAAGCTCTTCAAAAAAATGATGCTATAAATAAATTAAATATTATTGGACATAGTAGAGGTGGCGGTATTGGCATCATTAATTCTGAAACAGATAGTAGAGTCAAAAAATTAGCTACTTGGGCCTCAGTAAATGATTTCGGCTATGGCTGGAGTGAGGAATTAAAAGAAAAGTGGAGAGTAAAGGGTTTTAGGGAAATTGTAAACACTAGAACTGGCGACATTTTAATGCAAGACGTTGACTTGTTGCTAGACTACGAACAAAATATTTCAATACTAGACATAAAATCTGCAGCTAAAGAATTAGATAAACCTTGGATTCTAGTACACGGCACTGAAGATGAGGTTGTTCCATTTAATCAAGCAATTGAATTAAAGGCTATCAATAAAAAAATAAAACTTGACTTAATTCCAAATGGGGACCACGTATTTGGATCAAAACATCCTTTTTTAAATGCATCTCTTCCTTTTGATTTAGGTGTTGTTGTAGATCATACCATCAGCTTCTTCTTAGACTAATCTTCAGTTTGTATTATTGCCAATTGAGTATGCCTAATAATGAAATAGCAGGCTATAGCAATGAGTATAGGAATAAAATAGATATACCTGTATTCAACAAATGATGCAACTGCACTAACACCTACGTATATCAGAATAACAGCAATTAACCAAGCTGCAATGGGAGATATAGTTATTCTAGTCTTACTTCCTCTAAATAATGAAATTGAGTAAATACTTACCCCTAAAAGTATTGAAAACCAAATGGAAAGTGAAACACTAACAATTGGGGCAAATAAAGTCTTATAGAAATCGTTCTTGACTTTTAATTCAACATAATTTTGCTTAAAATAATCATTAAAAGTCCTAATGATGTTACCATTAATTAATGCAGGATTAATAATTCTGTGCATTGTATCTGTGCAAAAAAACTGACCTAAATTAGGCAATACAAAATTTTGAATGTAAGTATCTGGGTGTTTTATTATAAGTTGTTGAGCATACTTTCCAAACCATTTTCCACCAATAAAATACATTTGTGCAAAGCTTTTGTCAGGATAAAATCTTTCTAAAGTATCTAATCCGGAACGTAAATTATTTTTTGGTTGCCAAAGTAGCAAGCCATTAAGTATTGCATTCTGATTAATCTTATCCTGTTGTATTCCTTCAATTAAAGCTTGATGGACAGCCTGTAATTCAGGCTCTGAAAATGTTTCTTTAGTTCTATCTTCAGTCTGGTATATAGACATTGAACTGTTTAACAAATTCCATCCACTGAAGCCAGAGTATTGCTTTTCTCCAAATGCTCTTTTATGTTTTTGAATTGTTGCAGTGTAAACTATAAACACAGAAATGGTACATAGTGAAATTGCGATTAAACGTTGCTTTTTTAGACTAAATAATAGTCCAACTATTGACCCAACAGCGAAAAATAAACCTGCGTGACGGGTAAATATTAATAGAGCAATTACAAATGCGTGAAATATTGCCCAGAATATGCTGCCCTTACTTTTAATTAACCAGATACCTGTACCAACATAAATTAATGCTAAAGTATAAAAGATACTATCACTTAGTATCCACATATTCATCATATGAACACTTTGGCTAAAGCAAAGAACAAGTGCTAAAAGTATAAGCAATATCTGCTTAGTTGGAGGATAGTGATATTTTATGGTCTGCAAAACAAATAATGTAGCTAGTCCAGTAAATAAACTCTGCAAAAAAAGCAAAAAGCTAACTGAAGTACTGGCAAAATGTACCATTTTCAAAAACCAAGAATAACCTATTGGTCTAAATAAATTTGATTCTAGCCCATAACTACTTATTACATAGCTTTCACTATCTGGAAGAGTTAATGGGTTTGGATAAGCCCAACTGTATATCAGCCAATGAATTATAAAAATACCAATAGTGAATATTACTTCAGGTCTTTGATCTTTCATCCACATAAATTGAAAAAAATTGTAAACAATTTTCTTTTCAAATAAATTTGGATTTGTTACTTTCTGTACCATTATGAATTAGATTTTTTCTTTAGTCCTAAAATCCCCATTACAAAATTTGTGAAAAACAACTGCACTCCAACTAAAATAGCCAAAATACTAGGCACTATTATTCTCATACTAAAACCAGTCTCTAAGTCACCAAAGTTAACTGAGCGCCAATGGTTTATTGCACTTATACTTCCAACCAAACCAGCTAGTATTAATATTAAACTGATAACCAACCCTTTCTCAAAAGTAAACCAATTACTATACCTAGCCATACGCTTACTGTATGGTAATAAGCCTTCATTTATGGCAAATATTTTTGCTATCATATAAAATGTAATACCTTGTACACCTACAAATACCAGTAGCGCCATATACATTAGGGTATCGACATCTAGTGTTACGCCTCTAATTTCTAAAGGCTGATTGGTAATTAAACCACCTAAAATGGTTCCGATAAGAATAAGAGTAATACTGGGATAGAAAAACACCCAAGCTGGCGCATACATCATTAAAAATCTTAAGTGACGCCAACCGTCTCTCCAAGTTCGCAAATGTGGAGGTCTGCTTCTTCCATCTGGATGAAGTATTGTTGGAACTTCAGCTATTTTAAGTTTTTTTATAGTTGATTTAACAACCATTTCACTTGCAAATTCCATTCCTGTGGTTTGTAAATCCATCTTAATATAAGCTTCTTTACTAAAACCCCTCAAGCCACAATGAAAATCACCAATTCCACCACCAAAAAACAACCTACCAATAAAGGATAAAACTGGATTACCCAGATATTTATGAAGAAAAGGCATAGCTCCTGGCATCACACCACCCTTAAATCTATTCCCCATTACTAGGTCATAGCCTTCTCTCAACTTCTCTATGTATAGTTCTAACTTACTGAAATCATAGCTGTCATCGCTATCACCCATAATAATGTATTTGCCATATGCTGCATTTATGCCCCCTTTCAATGCATTACCATAGCCTCTATTTGGTACTGCTATTACTCTAGCTCCTAAGGCCTCTGCCATAGCTTGGCTACCGTCAGTACTTCCATTATCGCCAATTACAACCTCCCCTACTACGTTATTGTCAGAAAAATACTTATTGGCTTTTATGATGCAAACTTCAATAGTTTCTGCCTCATTTAGGCAAGGCATTACTATACTTAATTCGACATCTTGGTTATTAATACTCATAAATAGGTAACAGAAGTTTTGCAATAGTTTGGCAAATTAAATGTATTGAAATTGACTTAAAACCATAATATCATTAAAAAACCTTGATGTAAGACTACACCAAGGCTTAAAATATAAAATTTGAAGAAAATTATTTCTTCATTTCTGTGTAGTGTTTGTAGAAATAAGGCAAGGTTTCAATCCCCTTTAGGAAATTATATATACCAAAATGCTCATTTGGCGAATGGATTAAATCACTATCTAAACCAAAACCCATCATTATAGATTTAATTTTCAAAACATCTTCAAATAGTTTTACAATTGGAATACTGCCACCTGCTCTTTGCGGAATTGGTTTTCTACCAAAAGTTTCTTCGTAAGCTTTTTCAGCCGCTCTATATTCTATACAATCAATTGGAACTACTACGGGATCTCCACCGTGATGGAAACTTACTTTTACTTTTATGCCTTTAGGTGCTATTGACATAAAGTATTCTTTAAATAATTCAGCTATTTTTCCAGATTTTTGATTGGGAACTAACCTCATACTTATTTTAGCTGAAGCTTTAGATGGTAATACGGTTTTAGCGCCTTCACCTTGGTAGCCTCCTTTTATACCATTTACATCTAAAGTAGGTCTGGTGCTGGTTTGCTCTAAAATGCTATAATTTTCTTCTCCAAGTGTTTCTGTTATGTTTAATTCTTGTTTATAATCCTCAACACTAAATGGAATATTAGCTATTGCAAGCTTTTCTTCGGCACTAATTTCTTCCACATCGTCATAAAAACCTGGAATTAAAATCTTTCTTGTTTTTTCATCTATCAACTTATTAACCATTTGCATTAAAGCATTGCAAGGATTAGATACAGCTCCTCCATAGGTTCCGCTGTGTAAATCGTGACTTGGCCCAGTTAATTCTACTTCTACATATGCTAATCCTCTTAGGCCAACGGTAATGCTAGGTATATCATTAGATATCATACTGGTATCAGATATAAGAATAACATCAGCACGTAACATATCTTGATTAGCTTTTACAAAAGCTTCCAAATTAGCTGAACCAACTTCCTCTTCACCCTCAATCATAAACTTCACATTGCAAGGCAGTTGATTTTCCTTAATCATATATTCAAATGCTTTTACGTGCATATACATTTGACCTTTGTCATCGCAAGCACCTCTAGCATATATTATTTCGTTTTTAATGACTGGTTCAAAGGGAGGGCTTTCCCATAAATCATACGGGTCAGCTGGTTGTACATCATAGTGACCATATACCAATACTGTTGGCAAACTGGCATCTATTATTTTATCACCATACACAATTGGGTATCCATCGGTAGGGCAAATTTGAATATTTTCTGCACCTGCTTCTTTTAGTCTTTGACTAACCATATCAGCAGTTGCAAACACATCATCTTTAAACTTAGGGTCTGCACTTACTGATGGCAAACGCAAAAGCTCTATTAATTCATTGACGAAGCGTTCCTTATGCGTTTCAATGTATTCTTTTACTGAATTCATATTGTGATATTTGATTATTTTAGATATGTAACTATACTGTAGTTGCAAATTAAATACATACCATTGCTATTACATAATTAATGGAGAACTATATATCTAATGGACTATTGGTGGCAGGGTGTGATGAAGCAGGGAGAGGATGTCTAGCAGGGCCTGTTGTTGCCGCGGCTGTGATTTGGAATAAAGCTGAAATAAATCCTTTAATTCGAGATAGTAAAAAGTTGAAAGAAAATATGAGGGCAGACTTATCTGAATACATAAAGAATAACGCGACAGCTTGGGCAATTGGAGTAGTTGAGCATCATATTATAGATCAAATAAATATACTAAAAGCATCTATAACTGCTATGCATTTAGCAATTGAAAAATTAAGGCTTCAGCCAAATCACTTAATTATAGACGGAAATAAATTTAATCCTTTTCAATCAATTCCACACACTTGTTATGTAGGAGGAGACGACATATACTATCAAATATCTTGTGCCAGTATATTGGCTAAGGTGCATAGAGATGAAATTATGAAAGGATACCATAATGAATATCCTGTTTATAATTTTCATAAAAACAAAGGATATGGCACTAAATTTCACATAGAAGCTATAATAAAGCACGGGCCTACGCCAATTCATAGAATGACGTTTGCACCTATGTCTAATCAACATAATTTGTTCAATCAAAACACAACAGAAAATATTGTGTTATAACATATACTGATTATTATTTTGAAAATATACACTATTCACGAAAAATTAAAGCTACCTATTACCTTAGATATTGCTTGGGATTTTTTTTGTAATCCTGCTAATCTTAAAGTCATTACACCTGATTATATGGGTTTTGACGTCAAGATAATTCACGAAGGCAAAAAAATGTACAGTGGAATGATTATAGCCTATACAGTTAAACCGTTACTAAACATACCAATGACTTGGGTTACAGAAATAAAAAATGTAACTGACCACGAATTTTTTATTGATGAGCAACGCTTTGGACCATATAGTTTTTGGCACCACAAGCACTTTTTTACTTCTGTTGAAGGAGGAGTACTTATGGAAGATTTAGTTCATTATGTAGTACCTATGGGCATGTTCGGTAGAATTGCTCATCCGTTTTTAGTAAAGCCAAGTCTTGAAAAAATATTTGGATATCGTAAGACAAAAATGCAAGAGCTGTTTGGGACTTTAGACTAAAATTCTTTCATTTTCATTCTTACCCAAGCCATTTCTTTTCTTGCTTCTGTTAATGGTCTGGCTGGGCTTCCACTAAATATGACACCCTCCCCACTTAAATCTTTGCTTACCCCACTCTGGGCTGAAACAACAACCCCGTCGCCAATTGTGATGTCTTTGGTAACTCCTACTTGACCCCAAAGGATGACGTTGTTTCCTATTTTAGTTGTACCTGCTATTCCAACTTGACTACCAATTAAGCATCTGGTGCCAATCGTAACATCGTGCCCAATTTGAACGTGATTATCTATTTTGGTTCCTTGTCCTATTATAGTTGCACTACTCACTCCTTTGTCTATGCAACAACCTGCGCCAATCTCAACATTATCTTCAATAATGACGCTACCACAACTTATCATTTTTTCAAAACCTGATTCAGTATTCTTATAATAATAGGCGTGAGACCCAATTGTTGTATTGCTATGAATTTCAACATTCTCTCCAATAGTGGTATAGTCATAAATTACCACATTAGGGTGGATAATACTACCCTTGCCAATACTAACGGAGTGTCCAATGTAAACATTTGGATAAATAGTAACATCTTCAAAATGCACATCGCTGTTCGAATTTGGAGTTTCTGCCGCTAAATATCTATTAACTAATCTATTGTAATCTGCAAATGGGTTATCGCTAATAATTAGTGCCTTGCCTGTGGGTGCTTCAATATCTTGATTTATTATAATAACAGTAGCATCGCTTTGTAGTACTTTACTATAGTATTTAGGGGCATCAACGAATGTGATGTCACCAGACCTAACATTATGAATTTCATTGATTCCAGTAACCATAAGACTTTCATCTCCAACGTGCTTTCTTCCAAACCATAATCCTAATTCGGCAACCGAAATTGATTCCTTTAAATCCATAATGACAAAATTAGTAATGAATACTTCATATAGTTAAGTATTTACCAGTAGGTGGTATAAATTTGCTAACATAATTAGGAAAGTAAATGAGTGATCGTATAATTCCATATCGGGAAGCGCTAAGGGAAGCAATAGCTGAAGAAATGCGCAGAGATGATACAGTGTTTATTATGGGGGAAGAGGTTGCACAGTACAACGGTGCATACAAAGTATCTCAAGGCATATTAGATGAATTTGGTGAGAAAAGATGTATAGACACCCCAATAGCAGAATTAGGCTTCGCAGGAATAGGCGTTGGTGCTGCTATGAATGGTTTAAGGCCAATAATAGAGTTTATGACTTGGAATTTTGCTTTATTGGCTATAGACCAAGTGGTAAATAGCGCTGCTAAAATATTAAGTATGAGCGCTGGTCAATTTACTTGTCCAATTGTATTCAGAGGTCCGAGTGGTTCTGCAGGGCAACTAGGTGCGCAACACTCTCAAATGTTTGAAAATTGGTACGCTAATGTTCCTGGACTAAAAGTAATTAGCCCAAGTAATCCTTATGATGCTAAAGGACTTTTAAAAAGTGCCATAAGAGATAATGATCCCATTATTTTTATGGAATCTGAAGTAATGTACGGTGATAAAATGGAAGTACCTGAAGCTGAATATTTGATACCAATAGGTAAGGCTGAAGTAAAGCGTCTAGGTAAAGATGTGACAATAGTATCATTTAATAAGATGATGAAAATTGCTCTTCAAGCTGCTGAGGAATTGAGCAAAGAAAATATTGAGGCAGAAGTAATAGATTTAAGAACAATCAGACCACTTGATTTTGAAACAATCGTAAATTCAGTAAAAAAAACAAACAGGCTGGTGATACTTGAAGAAAGTTGGCCATTTGGTTCTATAAATGCTGAGATTACATATCAGGTACAGAAACACGCATTTGATTACTTAGATGCGCCTATCAAAAGAGTTACTGCTAAAGACACATCTATGCCGTATGCTCCTACTTTAGTAGAAGTTTACTTACCTAATGTACATCAATTAGTTCAGGCTGTAAAATCTTCATTGTATATAGCCTAATACTTTAAAAAATTGTGGAATATATGTGGGAAAAAGTAAAAGACTACGAAGAAATAAATTTTAGTTTATTTAAAGGAATTGGGCGAATAGCCATAAATAGACCAGAGAAGCATAATGCTTTTACACCGCTTACTGTGTCTGAAATGATCGATGCAATGAATTGGTGCAGAGACCACGTAGAAGTTGAAGTAATCGTTTTAACTGGTGAGGGTGACAAGGCGTTTTGCAGTGGAGGCGACCAAAGTGTAAGAGGACACGGGGGCTACATAGGTGTAGATAGTGTCCCTAGATTAAATGTTTTAGATTTACAAAAAATAATCCGCAGTATTCCAAAAGTTGTAATTGCTTCAGTTGCTGGCTGGGCTATAGGAGGTGGACACGTGCTACACGTAGTATGCGATTTAACTATTGCTGCAGAAAATGCAAGATTCGGGCAGACTGGACCTAAGGTTGGTTCATTTGATGGTGGATTTGGTGCTTCATACTTAGCTAGGATTGTAGGTCAAAAGAAAGCAAGAGAAATATGGTATCTATGTGATCAATATAATGCTCAAGAAGCTTTAGATATGGGGCTGGTAAATAAAGTAGTCCCATTGGAATTATTAGAATCAACCACAATTGAGTGGTGTAATAAAATAAAAGAGAAAAGCCCACTAGCCATAAGAATGCTAAAAAGCTCATTTAATGCAGAACTAGATGGACAAACTGGTATTCAGGAATTGGCGGGCAATGCTACCTTATTATACTATTTAAGTGATGAAGCTAAAGAAGGTAAGCAAGCATTTTTAGAGAAAAGAAAACCCGATTTCTCTAAATTTCCAAAGTTCCCTTAATGTCCAACATTTCTGCTTGGATTTCAGCATTTAGATTGAGAACCTTACCCTTATCAGTATCAATTATTGCTATGGGTAATTTTTTAGCACTTGCAGACGGCCAATTCAATTTATTTGTTTGTATTTTCAGCTTTTTAACTGCAATTCTACTTCAAATACTTAGTAACATAGCAAATGACTATGGAGACGCAGAAAATGGAGCTGATACTAATGAAAGACTAGGACCAACCAGGCAAAGTTCGTCTGGTAGTTTGAGCATTCAAGCTATGAAGCAAATGGCAAAACGATTTGCTATAGCTGCATTTCTATCTGGAGTTACCTTACTTTTATTTGCATATCCAACTGTTGGATTTATGCCGATAATAATACTTTTAGTTATTGGTATTCTTTGCATAATAGCTGCCATAAGTTATACAGCCACAAAGATTCCTTATGGATATAAGGCTCTAGGAGATTTAAGTGTATTCTTGTTTTTTGGTCCAGTAGCTGTAGCAGGTACCTATTTTTTACATAGTAATACCATCAGTAAAAGTACTTGGGTTGTTAGTTGTGGATTAGGTTTATTAAGTACTGCTGTTCTACATATAAATAATATGAGGGACTTACAAACAGATAAGGCTGCTGGTAAAACCACCATAGCCAACTTGTTAGGTTTAAAATTGGCTAAAGTTTATCATTTTTTACTTATTTCAATTGCAATTAGCTTATTTATATTCTACTATATATTACAACATAAGTGGCAGTCAATGTGGGGCTTAGCTCCAACTTCTTTGTTGGTGTTTAATTTACTTATGATTATGCCAATTACTGAAAATAAAGCTTTTGACCCTTGGCTCAAGCAGTTAGCTGTTAGCATTTTAGTCTTTACTTTAATTTTTGGTATATCTATTCAATAGTAAATTTTATGAATTTAAGTTATAAAATTCAAACATTTCACTTTAAAAAACCTGCAGGAACTAGCAGAGGATTTTTGGAATCTAAGCAAAGTATATTTCTAAATCTGGAGCTTGGCGAACATATATTACAAGGTGAGCTAAGCATAATTCCAAATCTTAGTCCTGAATACGATGCAGAAC
>JAWXCF010000027.1:0-2881 GCA_034440515.1 Bacteroidota bacterium | reverse complement strand
GGGTGCTCGTCATCAGTATGGTAGTTAGTACGCATAAGTCTTCTTGCAATTATTGCTGGAGGGTTAAGGGCACCTGGTTCAAGAAAAACAGCCACAGCGGTTTCTTTCATTTCCTTTGCAAGCTTTATGATGAATTCTTTAGTATTTATATGATGCAAGATCGCAATTCCTTCTATGTAGTCATACTTAGCTAGATTATAATTTTCAGTCAAATTTAAGTCCACGGTTTCTGCATAAACCCCGCTTACCCCGTTGTATGCTTTATTAATTTTTTGAATTCCGGACTTTGATATATCCCAATTATCAATTGATGCCGCTTTCCTCATTAGAAACTTAATATTTTGTCCGTCACCACTACCTAAGTTAAGTACCTTGTTTATACAGTATAAATACCTAAGTCTTTCAAGTCTTTCGTTTAAGTCACCAAACATTAACTGATGAATATTTTTATGTTTGACATTATCCCATATGTCGGATCCATCTATATATGCTTTATCATAGATTTCTGCGTCTTTACCCATTAATTCTAATATTCCTGATAATATTATTTACTGCAATTTCATTTATCTTCAGGATTCTGTTTATTTTCCAGGCAGTTAGCCTAGCAATCATCTTTACTCCCCTATAGTAAGATATGCCCTTACTCCTGGAATAATCTGTATAGGTAGCAGGAATGAAAACACAAGTTCTATGTTTAGATTTAAAATAGAGCTCATTGCTACTGAAATTCCATTCTTCACGATTGAAAAAGTTTATCTGGTTAAATAGGGATTTACTGTAGCATCTTAGCCCACAGAACGGGTCTTTTAGGAAGACACCAAAAAAAACTACCGAAGCAGTTATCGTCAGTGTATTATTTACCTTCGCTCTAAATGCTACATTCTTGAAAATTCTCTGTGATAATACGAAATCAGCATCTGACTCTAAAGCCCTTTCCATCAAGGCTAGCACGTCAGTTCTTCTGTGCTGGTTATCAGCATCGACAGTGACCACATACCTACAATCAATATTGGAATTTAGATACTTTATGCCATTCTGAATACTTGCTCCCTGTCCAAGATTTATACGATTAGAAATGTATATTATAGGTACTGGTGAGATTTTCTGAATTCGTTTGATGATCTTGGCTGATTTATCTTTGGACCCGTCATCTACAACAACTATCCTTGCTGGATTTAATGAAATCATATTTGCAAGCACTGTACCAATTGTTTGCTCCTCGTTATAACAAGGAATAAGGATAGTAAACTGCTTGTACTTATCTGCATTGTTGAAATATTGGTTAATCTTCATGGCATTTATTTTATCCGGTAGGATGTTACGTAACCCTTGTCTTTATATAAAGTTTGTTTATCTCCAAGACTGGCTCTTTGCGTTCTGATCCTGCTTCTTTTGTAGTCACAGTTGATACTTTCATGCATTCATCAATAGCAATATTCTTGTCTACTTGCTCTTGGCGTTCTAATTCCTTTCGCTGAAAAGCAATATACTCTTTCATACTAAGATAACCAGCTATCCCTATAGTAAAGATTGAAATTGTTAATATAGTAATTGTAATAATCGTCAAAAAGCCTCTCGTATTTTTGTGTTATTAGGTTAATTGTTATTTAAATTATACATATTCCATATAGGGAAGTCAATACTATAAGATATGTATATGATGACTCGAATAGGAGAACTGATATAAACGCAAAATTTCTTATAGTCAACAGGTACGAAAATAAAGGTCATCTTGGCTAGAATATGATTTTAGAATACTGAAAATACAACCTATAGTCTTGACATTTGATATGTTTTTGTTATACAATCAAATATAATATTTATTAAATTTTTCAGACATGGATGAACTATCTGGACGTAGATTTGGACGTAGAAAGCTTCTTACAGGAATAGGAGCCGCAGCCGCTTATCTCGCACTACCCTCAGGTGATTTGTTACGGGAAGGAGCACAAAGTGTTGAAGCTCAAGGAGCTCCGATTAATCCCAGAGATATTATTGGAGTATCAGACAGATTAAGTGGTTCATCTTCCACAGCCATACCTGATTTGCTACACCCGGATAGATACAGATTTGAGGTAAGCATACCTTCTTCTGAAACAGAGAGACTAAGTAGAGCTGGACACCCGAACGCAAAGGCTGGAATAGGAGTTGTACATGATGGAGGTAGATTTCAAGTAGTAAATCCAAATGGCTTGCAAAACGGAGTTGACGGGGCATCTGAGACTACTGCTAGAGAGGCTACTCTAAAGCTTACTCCTGACGTCGCTGAAATTGCAAGAGTCATGACTGAAGAATATGCGGCTAACAACACAATCTATGATCCTGCAAACCAAGATGCGCATGCTGTTTGGCTACATGGCAATGGTAGTGTAGAAATGGTACTCATAACTAGTTCAGGCCCAAGGTTTGTAGTAATAGGAAATGTAGAGGGCAACGTATTTGGTGCTGGTTCAACCATTACTTATGTAGGTGTTGATAGCTCAGTAGGTGCGACCACTGATTTAGAAGGCAGGCCAGCTGTCTTTCAAATAACTGCCTTTAGCTTTGATAGTAATACTAGTGTATTTAGTGTCGGTGATAGCTTGATGGAAGTGTATGTAAGGATGAGGGCTGCAGATCATAGCCAACTAGATGTGTCTATCGGTGGCGCAACCAGTTTTGTTGACATTGACGGTACTGGATCTGGTGATTTCCTAGATGCAGGTTTTCCAACACTCAGCGAACCAGTCGCAGTTGTCCAACCAGCCGGAGTTGCCCAACCAGCCGGAGTTGCCCAACCACCTTTAGTCGGAGGACAAGGATAGATAGAACTCTTGCTGGTAACTAAAATTAGTGGTTAGTTTTGTTACTACAGGCGGGCGAAAGCCCGCCTGTTTGTGTG
>JAWXCF010000026.1:0-34438 GCA_034440515.1 Bacteroidota bacterium | reverse complement strand
TAGACAATAGATTCTTGTAAATAATCAACAACTAAAAACTTATAATAATGACACATAACAATAGTATAAATAGACTACTACTTCCTATATCACTATCTATCATTGGTTTGGGTTGTCTGGTTGTCACTGGCATATTAGCATACCGCGAATTAATTAGTAATGAGGACGACCTGACGGAAGAAATTTATAATGAAGGTATAGAAAACTATGATGTCGTAAAAGGCAAGCCTGTCATATTTGGAATGGCAGAGTAGTTTTTTTTAAGGCTAAATAATAGCTGTATTTAGGCTGTAGCTTCATCTGTGCTGCTTGGTTTCTCTCGCAATTTAATTAAGCCTGTTTGGGCAAAGTATTGCACTATTTGTCCTTTTATTAAACGTTCCTGCTCTACAGGTGTCATATTAGGTAATGGCTTAATTTGCTTAAAGTGATGCCAACCATTAGCATCGATATACTCTACCTCAAAATATCCCGCTAAAGCCATAATACTGCTAAAGGCAAGATTCATAACATCTTGTTTTTCCTCTTTAGTGTACTTTTCTTGTCTGGTTCCTAATTCCCTCAATCCTATTACAAATAAAATACTTTTTAAGTCAGCTATTTTATCAAATCGTCTCATCATAAATCCAACGACTGCGGGCCAACCCGATATAGGGGCATTAGGGTTATCAGCTTTATGTTCTCTTAATTCTTCCAGATTCCAGGGTTCCATATTGTAGTGTCGTTAGGACTATTATATTCAAAGTTATTAAAATGTCTATCTACTTGTTTGCGATGTCGATAGGCTAAAAAGTTGACAAACTCAGCTAAAAATAGCTTTGGCTTTACTCCAATTAGTAATCCACTGGCATCATTATATACCAATTGAGTTTGATTATTAAACGCAAATCTATAACCTCCACTAATGCCAATACCCAACCAATCATATATTTTATAATAACCTATTAAGTCAACTTCAAACATTGTCATAGGCTTAAAGGCATATGAACCAGTTTTTTCTTTAATCCCTACCCTACCTACTCCGTATGACAATGGCGTACTAATCAGCCACTTATCGTTCTTCACCCAAAGTGGCTCAAAGAAAATGGTATTATAACGCAAGCTTCTTTTCCCTCTAAATAAAGAATCACCGTATTTAAATAAATTTGGAGGAGGGGTAAATATGCTGTAAGTGCCAAAGCCGATTCTATACCTGCCACCCCATATTAGACCTGCTTTTATTCCTATTCTATTTAGCAATTCATAGTCATAGGCTATAGAACTAGCATTGTCAAACCCAAAATAAAGTTTCGGTTTAGCACGCCAAGCATTTGCCAAACTGCTGTCTTGTTTTATAAGGCTAAGTTGCGCAAGTGCCTGTTTCCCAAAGAACATAATACATATTGTCAGTACAAAAAAGCCTTTGCGTATAAGTACCATTTTGTTACTCAGTATTATTAATTTTAGTTATAGTTGCTATATGTTGTCAAAAAATAAACCATATTTCCTATTTAAAGTTGGGTAGTATTTCTGCTTTAACTATATGCAGGTACATATATGGCTTTTTTGCATTCTGCTTACGCCATACTATATCGCTATTAATCAAGGTAATAGTTTTAACATTGGTTGCAATAGTCTGAGCTTTTGCTCCCTCATTCATTAGTCCAGTTTTTATTTTTAGTTGCTCTTGCACTTCATCATACTTTGCTCCCTGCCTAATTGCGTTTTTTTCTATATGCTGCAACGATAAATCTACTATTGGGAATATTATTGCTGTATTGCTGTCTATAGGCTTAAACATATTCTTAGCACTCAATTCAGCCTCCATTCTAAACATTAGCTCCCAATTAGGGATAGACGATTTAGGTTTAGGATAGCTAAAATAAATTAACTCCTGACCTAACTTGGGAAACTTAACCTTAAATATTATGGAGCCATCAGCAGCCTTAGCTAGGCTAGCATTTGAATCATTTATTGACTTATAGTATGGATAATAAACGAGTGCGGCCTTGCGCTGAGAATCTGCATAAATTATCGGTGTAGATGATATTCTATAGGCCGCAGGAAATTTAAAGTTATTGAACAGAAAACAATAGTACAATTTACTTCCATCCACTCCTAAGTTTAACGGGGGGTGATTTCCAAACCAAATGCTGACCTGTTCTGATAGTTTTTCTTGTAGTGCTGGGTTCACTACGGCGGTTGAGAATATTAAATTTTTGTAAATACCAGTTGTGTCTTTATTGGCTATTAGCTCATTCACATACAGTTTAACTTGGTCACTTTTTTGCCCATCTGTGGTAGAATCTGTTATGAAGCTGGTACGTTTTAAGTCATTAGTGCTCATTACCACACTATTTTGAATTTTACCTACTTTATTATAATAATACACTGTGTAAATGGCCATAAACGATACACAAAATGCCCCAACAAATACCAGAATCTTTTGACTTAATGTATATTTTCCCTTGCCTTTGCCTAACTCATCTCTCATATTTATTGTTGTATATACTTATACTATTGCAAATGTAGGTCTGATGTTGAGACTATTTTTGCCAGAAATTTATGAGTATGCGCAAATTTTTAGTCTATTTGATTCGAGCTTTACCTTGGTTAGTCATCCTTATTGCCTTTATCATTTTATTTTTTGCATACTTTAAAACCAAAAACTGGTTTAAGTGGGGCACAACTGCAAAAACTGAAGTAAGTACCCACCAAATGGTGGTGCAACAAATAGAAGAACTTGGAAAACTGGAACTAGTTAAGTTCAGAATAAAAGATGTGGTAGAACATACATTACATAGAGCTTGGTATAGAGGCGGAGATACAAGAGTATTGCTGGTAGTAGGGGGAGAGGCAGTGGGATGTATAGACTTAAGAAAGATAGCCAGTAGTGACGTAACTACTTTAGATAGTGGCTCCATCATTATATTGTTACCTCAACCAGAAATATGCTATAGTAAAATTAATCATAACGAAAGCCACGTGTACGATACTAAAGCTAACATATTTTATGGCAGTGCAGAGGCACTTGATTCTGCGTATAGGCGTGCTGAGGGGCAAATAGAAAAGGCTGCATTACAACAAGGAATACTGAAACAAACACAAGAAAATGCATTAAAATTACTAACACCGTTACTTACTAGAATGTCTGGCAAACGGGTTGTATTGGTGTTTAAAGCTAAGAAAGAAGCCAACTAATTCAAATAAAACTACCTATCTCAGTAAATTAATAGTACCATTTTTAAAGATATTGCTTCTACCTCCGCCTAGACTTACTTGATACACGTATACATCCATTGGGCACTGTTTACCTTTATAGGTTCCGTCCCATTGTTTCATTAAATCGTTACTGGTAAATAATTTTTCACCCCATCGATTAAATATCGTGATGCTAAAGCTTTTATAGTTAGATGCAATTACCTTAAAGTAGTCATTTAATCCAGCTTCACCGTTGCCTGGCGTAAAGCTATTGGGTATCCAAAGTATTGGCTCAAAGTCAAAGCAAATTTTATTACTATAACTTCGGCTGGTATCGCCCCCGTTATTTTCTATAGCTATTACTCGGAAACATTGTTTATAACCCTCTAGACTTGCTACAAGGCTTTGTCTCAAATCAAGACTTTCACTAAACAGATTTAGGGTAGTATCTTCATTATATAACCTATTAAATCTATAGGTTGCTACACCACGTAACCAACCTTCATACTCGTTCCAAGTTGTAAAAATAGAAGTGTCTTTTATGTTTCCTTTTAGCAATATTGAACGATGAATATTGGTACTCATCTCAAACCTACAACTGTTTCTGCCTACTACTCTGTAATAGTAACTATGTAAACCAGTTTCTACATTTCTATCTATATATTCAGTCTTTTCATAACTAACACTGTCTATTAGGTACTCAATATCGCTCTTGTCAGCTCTACGATATATTAACCATCTAGAGGTGTGAAATTGACTATTAATTGGCTTGAATTTCACTTTAATAACCTTGTCATTCTCTGGCAAAGTGCTTACATACACCAATCTTACGTCAAGTGAATCTACTATTATATCAAATGTTCGTTTTGGACCTGGACAGCCAAAATCATTTACTTCTTGCACATTTACTTTCCTTATGCCAGCTCTATTAAAATCAATACTTATAGTGTCAGTCCCCTGACCACTGGTTATAATGCCTCCATCAGTTGACCATAAATAGGTACTTGTCTTAAACCCTTTCACATAATATTGAATATTAGTTAAATTAGGGAAGCACACGGATTTAGGTCCGATGATGTTACCCGTAATTGGTAATCTAAATACCCTTACCCCATATGTTCTAACTGTACCTGGACAAGAATCTTTACTTAATTCTACCACTTGAAATATTAAAGTGTCTTTATTTGAACTGCTTAATCTAAAGACATACTTTATGGTCGGCGTAGTGTCTGGCAACAATTTACCATTTACTACCCAAGTAAATCTACTACCAGCAAAGCCAGTTACACTGTAAATACCAGTGTCGTTCTCGCAAATTTTATCGGGACCAGTTATTCCCGTTGTCCTAGGTATTGGATGAATATTTATTGGTTTACCTATCGGTCTACCTATACATTGGGTACCGTTTACACTGTCAAATGCAAACTCTTGTACACCTATATAGCCTATTTGTTCTGAGTCCCAATCAACAATAATGCTATTAGAGTTTTGACCGCTGATTATAGTTCCGCCACTTATTGCCCATTTATAATTACTGTTATTAGTAGAAGGTACAGAGTAGATTACACCTTTTGTAAATTCACATAGGCTGGTGTCACCAATAACAGGTGGGGTATATAATACATAGTCTATAATGATGGGCATTAATAAAGTATCACCTAAACATCCAAACTCTGTCACCTCATATACTTTTACCAACCCTGATCCTTTATTACCCCAATTTACCTTGATGGAAGCAGTATTCCCTCCACTTACTTGGGTACCTCCATTTATGGTCCAAATGTATTTTGAGTTTAATTGACCAGTTACGAAATAACTAATATTACTTGCATTTGGACAAACTGAATTAGATCCAAATATTTTCTTAGCTAACGGTTCACTAATTCTTATATTCAAATATTGAGTATCACTAGGACAACCGGTAGAGGCTACACCTACTACCTTAACTATGTCTGTACCTCTGTTATTCCATTGTACAGTTATAATATTAGAATTGGCATTACCTATTATCTGCGCTTTATTTACAAACCACAAATAGTTTGCAACATCTGGGTTTTGATTTATGCTATAAGTTGACTGTTTACCAAAGCATACATTTATTGGTCCTACTATTTTGCTAATAGTTGGTCTTGAAAATATAGGTATAATTAAGAAAGTTGTGTCACTGACACACCCCTCTGTTGTGGTCTCATATGCTGATATTCTACCTGAACCCTTGGCAATCCAGATTACGTCAATGCTGGTGTCTGTATTACTAAAGCTGTTATTAAAATTTCCACCACTCACTGTCCATATAATCTTATTAGTCTTAGATGTAGTATTCACATAGTAGCGTTGCGATGAACCTAAACAGGCTGGCTGTGGCCCAAATATCTTAGTAGGTCCTTTTAATGGGCGTACAAATACTGTTATAGCGTCGTTTGTAATTTTAGGTGGGCAGCCGTCATCTGATACTCTTAAATAAAATATGTAAGGCTGAGTTTTTGTATTTTTACAGGTTGTCTGCCAAATAAACTTAGACCTTAATCGTGTGAATCCAGATGCATTAGACATAGTAGCTGGTGGATTAGTCTTGCTTGCATCAAATATATCGCCTGTTACTACCAGATTAATGTTGTCGTTAGGATCTGCATATTCAACATCAAATTCAAGTTTTTGCCCTGCTGTTATTACGTAAGTGTTAGATTTACTCCCATTTACAAACTGGCGCTGGGGAACTGGATTGGGGTTACAAGAAGTTACAATTATTTGTATATCCCTTCTGGTTACTGCCAAAAGTTTTCCGTTTCTATACTCAAATACGTCAACTGCGATAGCAAAATTTCCAACAATTGTACTGTATAATTTTAACAATCCTGTTATTGGCTCTATTGTGGCCAAACCTGAGGTTCCAAATGGATTTGCAGTGGAGAATCCCCCTTTGTAGGGTACATTTCTAGGATAAATAAAGTCTAAACTAGGTGATGGTTTTGGATTTGATTTATCAGCGCCATCCCAAGGGGTCGCTAACTTATAGGCAAGAGAATCACCGTCATCATCAATGGCGGTGTATATTAACTTGACGCTATCATTTAGGCAAATATAGGGTGCTGGTATATCTGTAAACCGTGGTGAACTATTTACAATACCTGTCGGGGAAATAAATCCATAATAAGTCTGACCTATTTCATCTGGAACATTCACCATTGTATTTCTGCAACAGCGTTCGAATACATAATCGTAGCCAAAAGGTGATGCATCTAAAGATACGAAACCGGTATAGATACCCTCCTCTAAACAGAAATTTGGTATGTTAGCGCAAGAGCTACCGCCTGTTGGTGGATTTACCCTTCTAATGCTGGGTTTTATAAGTTTTATTGTTTTATAAAGATTACCTATACCGTCATTTTCATAGAAACCTACTTGTATATCATCATCGTAATCAGCTTGTCCAAATAAACAATCCCTATAAATGGTAAATGTAATTCTATAATTAAATTTTCCACTGTTGTCTTTACCCAAATAGACAAAGGCTGTGCTACCGCCTACTAAGTGCGTTGCGCGCAACTGGGTTGGTAATAATAAACCTATTATTCCTAAAAGGAAAATGAATGAAATAATAAGTTTGTTCCTTGGTAACATATTCCTTTTTTTAAATATACTAACTCAACTAGTGGCACAAAAAATTAATTTAGACGAAACATATCGGCTACACGTAAGCAATATATGCAAATATTTAACCACACTTTTAGCAAAAGGTTGAAACTGTATAATTCTTTTGCATATTAATACGTCAATGTCTTCAATTATCGCTTAACAAAGCAGTATTAATATTAGACGCATAATTCAATATTTTGGTTGCTAAAGTAATCTGGTTTTAGCCTATTAAAGTAATTCCTTTAATTGTTCTTGAAATCCAGTTAATCCAATAGCATTTCCACTATTTATCATTAATATATTACCCTTAAGTTGTCGCTTATTTATCTCATTTACAGTAGCCATAGCGTGCTTTATTCCATATATTGGGTCTAATAAAATGCCTTCCGTGGTTGCCATTTTTCTAACTTGGTTCAATATCGTTTTATTTACTTGCCCAAAACTGACTGCAGTAGGTGGATATATAAAAGTAATGTGATTTTGCATTGGGTTAATCTTGTGGTGGTATTTCTCGTCAAATGCATTGGCTAGTATTTCTGCCTTATGGCGAAATTCTGCTTCAGTACCTGCTATTAGTGTTACATATACCTTTGGCAACACTATATATGGCCATAATTCCGCTAAACCACTTAAAAATGATATAGCTTGTAGTCCTGTGCCACTGTCTATGAATATATGTTCGAATTCAGTATCATTCTCCATACAGTTACGCACCACATCTAGACACAGCGTCATAGCGCCTGGTATGGCTTCTATCATTGCGCAGCCTTCCGGTAAATATACTGGGTTAAGTCCTTGTGCCTCTATGGTATTTAGCAAAGTAAAAACATAATCTGAGCTGGGTGGATATTCTGACCTGGGTAGAGTGTGCAATCGATCCTGACTAGGCACCATACATAATTGTCGCCAAAGCATATTGCCTTTCAGTTGGCTTTGGTGTGACTCTGGCACCACAAAGTGAATACCCATATTCATTTCCCTAGCCAATAGGGTTAATCCCATTAAATTGTTACTATGTTCACCACCAGCCGCAACTAAGGTGTCAAAACCATTTCTACGAAAGTAGGGTTGCAGGCTAGCGTATTTCCTAGTTTTGCTGCCACTTATCATACCCATCTCGTCTTCACGCTTCATCTGCAACAAGGCGCCGCTTGGCAAATCAGCATACCTTGTTATGGGCTGAATACGGCTCTGCCAAACCAGTCCTGCGGGTATCTGGCTATATATAAATTGTTCTAGTTGGCTGTAGGCATACATAGAATGGGCAATAGTATAGATTATACTATGTTTGTAAAGTGACAAATAAAAACAAAAAACGTTTGGATCAAGAAAAAATAATAGTAGGTGACATTATAAAGAAGTTTACTATGCAGCCACACCCAGAGGGTGGTTGGTACACTGAGACTTATCGCAGTCAGGGCATTCACCCTAATGACTTTATGCAACAGTTCCCGGCTGGTATGAACTATTCTACGGCTATTTATTACTTGTTAGAAAGGGGGCAATATAGCACTTTTCATAAAATAAAGAGTGACGAAATGTGGCATCATTACAGTGGAGAAGATTTGCATATACATTGCCTTGACCCACAATCTGGTAACTATGAATTAAAAGTATTGGGTAGCCTATACAGTGCCAATAATAATGCACAACCACAACACTGGGTGCCAGCAAACGTGTGGTTTGCATCTGAACCAGCACCAACTGCAGAATATGTGCTGACAGGTTGTACTGTATCTCCCGGGTTTAACTTTAGTTGCTTTGAAATTGCGAAAAGACAAGATTTAATTCGAACATTTGCAGAACATACGGCATTAATCACTAGACTAACCCAAACGTAGAATTACATTGATTTTAACTATATTTTTACTAAAGCACATAGCTTTAAACAAAGCCGTGCCTGTTGAGTACGTATTTGCATTAGTTATGTTGTTATTGTCTGGCATTACTTTATTCAGGTTATATAGGCTTAGAGTTAAAAGTAGATTTCAGGCTTTTATGTTTCTTGGTGCATCTATACCAGCAGCATTTTTCCTATACGCAGTAGCACCGTGGTCATATCTTAGCTATTATTTAAAGTACGTCTTAGCTGGGCTATACATCATTGGTTTGCTACTGGTAATACCTAGAATAATTAGGGCACAAGCATTTAGTGAAACCATTAAGACTCCTTGGCTTGTAGGCAGAATATTATTAATGTTGATAGCCATAACATTGGTACTATATTGGGTAGCTGGCTATACTTACATTGCATCTGATGCTGTTAACCTTAAGTTCCCATTTCATACCGATAAGAAATACTATGTAATGCAAGGCGGCGCCAGCAGATTAACCAATCCTGCACATAGAAACTTCAGCAAACAATTGTATGGTTATGCTATGGACGTGGCAGCTTTATATCCACTGGGTAATAGAGCGAACGGCATTCACCCAAAAGACTTAAATAACTATGCCATATACGGTGACACTCTGTTCAGCCCCTGTGATGGTGTCGTAATACAAATGGTTGATAGCATTGTTGAAAATACACCTGGAACCTACTTTATTAAACTAGTCCACGGTAATCACGTCATCATACAAAATAAAGATTATAGGTTATTTATGGCCCACTTTATTCGGAAATCGGTTACGGTAAAAATAGGAGATACCGTATCACTAGGGCAACCTATTGCTAGAGTGGGAAATGCCGGCTTTAGTGCCGAACCACACCTACATATAAACGTACTAAAAGGGTACAAAAAAAGCAATCTGTTAGAGAAACTTAGTAAACTGCCTATTGGTAAACGCTTTACAGATTTGCCTGAATGGCAATTTGAGTATCCGTACGATGGCAATTCAGTTCCTTTCTTATTCGATGGTGAATTTTACAGTATTAATGACATAATGCAGCGGAAGAACTAGGTAAGATTCTACTAACTGTTTTGTATTCTTAATCTATCAAAATGGCTAAAATTGGCTTTATTTGTTGGTAAAATGAGTGGTAAACACAATACTATTTCCAAACTTATATTTGACCTACTATATGGACTTAAACTCAAAACTACCTAACAAATTAATCATAAACATTGATTGGAGCGATGTAGATGTATTTGCCCACGTGAACAATGTAATGATCTTTAAATACATTCAGGCGGCACGTGTTAGTTATTGGCAACGTGTAGGGATATCGGTACTTCCATTAGAAGATAAACCTGCTGTAATATTAGCTAGTTGTAACTGTGACTTTAAGAAACCACTATTCTTCCCAGGTCTAGTTTACATATCTAGTGGATGCTGCTATTTGGGTAACAGTAGCTTTAAATTAATACACGAGTTTAGAGACGACGCATCGGAAATATGTGCCATAGCTGAAGACGTAATTGTGATGTTTGACTATGAATTAAATACCAGCAAACCAATTGAGGCAGCATTAAGAACCAAAATACTGGAACTAGAAGCTTAACCTCGATCTCTAATCAGGTTTATGTTAATCTGTTTACTAATAGTCTTAGCTGGCAACCAAGCTGTAAGCAAGCCAATGCCAACAATAGTTAAAAATACTTGAATGAAGTCTATCCATTTCATAGCCACAGGGTATGCTTGAATAACAAAGGTTGAATTGCTAGAAAGTTTTACAAAGCCGTATTGCATTTGTAACCAAACAATAATAGCTCCCAGCAACATTCCTAATACACCCCCACCTATACTCAACATTAGCCCTTGCCACAGTATTACCTTGTTTAGTTTAGCTTGAGTTAAACCCATACTAAGCAGTACTGCCATATCCTTTTTCTTATCTGTAGCCACCATTAATAGGGCCCCAATTAAATTAAAGCTGGCAATAAGTAAAACAAAACTGAGGATGAGATACACTACAAATTTTTCATTGCGCATCAATTTGTAGAGTAGTGGTTGTTGTTGATAACGGTCCTGTACTTTATATTCAGCACCCACTATATTCTGAACCAATAGTTTGGTTTGCAGCAATTTGGACTTATCTATTAGGTTTAGTTCTACAGCAGTATAATCCTCTGCTTGTTCAGTTAATTTCCTTAAATTATCTAGTGGTAACAATATGTACTTACTGTCATAGTCCTGTTGTACTGTAAATAATCCACCTATTCTGATGTCTTCACTTCTTAACAATTCGGTAGGATTAGTTATTGCCATTGTCAAGTCTGCATCTTTACTAGGCATATATATTTGCAGTGGCACATTTGCATCAAGCGATGTTTGGCTCAAGTTACTGGCCACGCCAGCACCTAATACTGCTAATGGCACTCCAGCTTTCATTAAGGTTCTATCCCCCTCAAATATCATAGTATCTAAGCCATTGCTATGTAGAAATGCTGGCTCCATACCCTTGCAGGTGGCTATGTACTGTACATCTCCATAATATATTGCAGCATTGTCTTCTATTATTGGGCTTACTCCACTTAGGCTTGGCATCTCCCTAAGTTGCTTTAACTGAGTTGCGTCAAGGTGAAAAAATTTCCCCTTAACAGGAGTTATTTTTATATCACTTTCAAATATGCTGTATAGCTTGCTTACGGTATTTTCAAATCCATTGAAAGTACTTAGAATGCAAATAAGCGCAGTAGTGCCGACCAAAATGGCGAGCATACTAATTAATGAAATGACGTGAATAATCCCTTTTATCTGCCTGCTAAAGAAGTATCTGCGAGCAATGTAAAGAGATATGTTTTTCATAGTAGTTAGCTTTATCGCTATTTCCAGGCCTTAACCGTTAGCCCAGTACCAGTTGGGTGTTTTATACTGATGTCCATCCAGTTAAGTACATAACTGATTGGGTAAGTAAATAAATACCAAACGGGCAACAATAGTGCAAATGCAATACTTGCGTTTAGCAGTTGCATTGGGTATTTCATACTCAGTTTCCAGCTTATTTTACCGGGCCAACCGTAGGTATAGCGTGGCTCAATTTTACTAAAGCCTGCACGTTGCAATTTTTCAGTAATATCTTGAAAATTATATCCATCTCTCACGTGTTCCCCTATAAACGATTGCTCACCGTCTGACTGTACATCACTCCCCCCTTGGTCACTTGGTGTGTTTATAATCAACATACCGCCCGTTTTTAGGCTAGCATAGAAATTTGCAAATACTTTTTCATCTTCTAATATATGCTCCATTACATCAACTGAATATATTAAATCAAATGTTTGTGGCTGGCGATAAACAATCAAATCTTGCTCTTCAAATCGTACGTTTTGTATCCCGCGCTTTTTAAAGAACTGCCTACAATCATTTAGATAATCTTCTTTCACATCTACAGCTAATATTCTGTAATTCGAGTTTCTTTTGGCCAACCAGTAGCAATATTGACCAAAACCAGAGCCAGCATCTAATACCTCACCCTGAGTAGGGTTTTTGTGCATCCAAAGTTTTAAATCTTGATGTACGTGCCAAGTACGTAATAATATTAGGTCTAACACTCTGTAAAATAATCGACGAAATAGCGGAGATTTATTAAAATATATTCCTAATTTATCTTTAATTGGATCGTATTCCATAGTTTTTATATCAGCCGTAAATGACACCCATTCAAGTCAAGTAAAAGCCAACTTACGGACAGACTGGCAAAGGTAAGATATTGATTGAAATTACAAGAGTTTAGGCATATCTGGGGGAATTTTTAGGAACTTATTTCTATACCACAATTTGAAAATAGGGTCAATAAAATCATAGCTTACCCGTTGTACTATTTTATTGGTATCAGAATACTTCTTTGTCTTTTGTATAATATCTCCCTCATATAGGCGCTTTAGGTTAAATGTGACATTGTTTTTGTTAAACAGTCGATATTTAGTTATGGTATCTTCACCAGTCAGGTGCTCCTCATTGCCAGCTATGGCTTTCAATAAATTCATTTGAATAGAGGTCATTCTCTCGCACATATATACAAACTGTCCATCATCTACCAGTACCACATCTTCCAATGCTTGGTTTGCAATGTTAAGGTTAATCTTAGAAACCCTTAGGTTGTATATTTTATCACACCATTTCTGCATATACAGTGGGTGCCCCCCTAAATAGTCTGCCATTTGTGCGGCCAGTTTTCGAGTGATTGAAATGTCCAATTTCTTGAACTCAGTATATATGTATGGAACCCAATATTTTGTTTCAATGGTTTTCAAGTAAATCTTGTCTCCAAAATTCCAGAATGGAGCAGTTCTTTTGTCAAATATTTCAGATAAGATGTGCTTTTGACTTCCATACAGGCAATAACTAACGTTCTGATGGTGCTGCCAAGCATTTCTTAACTTAGCTTCTATTATATTTTGCTGTCCAAACTTAACTATTGCTTGAAATTCATCTATACAAATGATGATTCTAATCCCCTTTGCTTTTGCTAAATTCTCAGGAAAGTCCAATATTTCCTTCTCAAAGCGTTCTACATCTTCATAGCTAAGGGCAATTTCGAAGTTATTGATCCCATCTACGGGAATTGATATTTTTGGGACGATGCCTTTTAACAGTCTCTTGCTTACGTTTATAAATTTCTGGACTTTGGTTTCAACCTCTGTCATTACCTTTTTTATTAGCTGAGAGTACATTTCTTCCAAATTATTGAACTCATCCGCTGATATCCTCACCACTTTTATATCTTCATATTCGTCTCTTATTTCCCCTATAACTTTGTTTACTAGGCTCGATTTGCCATATCTACGTGGTGACATCAACATAGTGTGAATGCCTCTAACCAAGTTGGTTTTTACTTGGTTAAACTCTCGTGTCCTGTTTATAAAGGATTCTTCCTCTACTATTTTTCCATATATGAATGGTGTTGAACTCACGGGTGTGCCTGGGTTAATCTGTCAAACTAGTACAAGGGTTCTTGTACTTTTTAGTACAACGAATATAATACTTTTTAGTATGATTTTTACACCCCTAATTAGTACAACGATTATTATACTAATTAGTATGAAATATTTAAACCAAATTCGTACAACGATCGTTGTACTAAAAGTGTAAAAAGTGGTAAAATATGAGCGTAAACAACTGAATAACAAGTATTTGAAAAAATACAAAAAATGATAATTTCTTACGATAAAATTAGTCAAGAAATAACATAACTATATGATAAACAAGAACATAGAATTTACAACTCGTGTCCCATTTTATCTCTTTTAGTGTGTAAATAGCCCGAATTATACTCATTTTCTTGAATAATTATGGGTATTTTCTCTACTATTTCTAACCCATAGCCTTGAATTGCAGCTCTTTTTCCAGGATTATTGGTGATTAATTTAAGGCGTGAAACCCCTAAATCTCTCAATATTTGTGCTCCAATACCATAATCTCTTTGATCTGGCTTAAACCCTAAACTCACATTAGCATCTACGGTATCCATACCTTGCTCTTGCAGTTTATAGGCATTTAACTTATTTAACAATCCAATGCCGCGGCCTTCTTGATTCATATACACAATCACACCTTTACCCTCTGCTTCTATCATTTCCATAGCTTTATGTAGTTGGTCGCCACAGTCACACCTACAAGATCCAAATATATCGCCCGTTACACAACTGCTATGTACACGTACTAATACAGGTTCATCTACAGCCCATTCCCCTTTAAACAGGGCTAAATGTATTTCATCGGTATTTATTTGCTTATAGGCACGCAATATGAAGTGACCAAACTCTGTAGGCATATCTACTTCTGTCGATCGTTCTATTAGGCTTTCCTTAGTCATTCTATAGGTAACTAGATCTTTGATAGTGATTAGCTTCATATCAAATTTTTTCGCTACCTCTATTAGGTCTGGCACACGGGCCATACTACCGTCGTCATTGATGATTTCTACCAATACGCCTGCTGGACCAAAGCCGGCTAATCTAGCTAAGTCTATACTTGCCTCTGTGTGGCCAATTCTGCGCAATACGCCCCCACTTTTTGCCCTAAGCGGAAATATATGACCTGGCTTTCCAAAATCTTCTGGTTTGGTATCTGGATTAACCAATGCCTGAATGGTTTTAGCCCTGTCGTGAGCAGATATCCCTGTGGTGCAGCCGTGCCCCAATAAATCTATGCTAACGGTAAAGGGCGTAGCGTGTAGAGCCGTATTATCATTTACCATAAGGCCTAGCCCCAACTCATCGCACCTATTTTCGTCTAGTGGGGCGCATATTAGACCCCTACCATACTTGCTCATAAAGTTGATAATCTCTGGCGTAATGTTAGCGGCTGCAGTTATAAAGTCACCTTCATTTTCACGGTCTTCATCATCTACTACGATTACTAATTTACCGTTACGTATATCTTCTAATGCTTCCTCTATTGTATTAAACATAAGTTTTTAAAGTATGTATGGATTAAAAAATCTAATTCGCTATAACAACTAATCTGTGAAAAAGTAGCAAAGATACCAGCAAATAAATCTGCTACTGGTTTCTTTGAGTTGGTTGCCAAATATTGCTATCAACACCTCGTACATATTTAGCAAAGCCGTGCAGTAGTGCCAAATTCATCATAGTAAAATGGCTAAAAAATCGAAGTACAGACAAATGAATACCAGCTTGCTTGAATAATGCATCTACTAATGGAGACATAAATAGACCTAATAGCCCTAAAGTACCATACAGAAATACAGGGACGCCTGCACTAACTAAAGCAATAGATGATGCCAGCATAATAAGCAGAAAAAATGGGCCAAACCATCGCAAAACCTTATGTGATAGAAAACTAAACCCTACGGCTGACCAAATGGGAGATAGCATCCCTTTGAATTCCTTGAAGTTTTGCCAATTCCCTATGCTAATGCGAACCTTTCTGCGATATTCCTCTTTGGTTATGTTGCTTACATCTTCTATACAGGTAGCCTCTGTCTGCATTATGCTTTGATAACCCAATCGAATAGCTGACATAGTGATGTAAAAATCATCCATAAAAAAAAGTGGTGGAACAGGTCTATAGATTGACTTCCTGATTGAGTAACAACCACCAAATGCACCAATCATCCCCCCAAATAGCAAACCCTCGTTGTACTTAAGCCTATTTTCTAGGTCTAGGTAGCTTTTCTCTTGCAGGCTAATACCATCTTTCTTGATTATTGGGTTCAATATATGGCCACCTACCAACCCTACTTTTGGCTCTGCAAAGTTTTTCACCAACTGATATATAGTATCCACTACAAAAAACACATTTGCATCGGTCAATATTAATATGCTATGTGCAGGGGTTAGTGTTGCTAAATGGTTAATAATACCAGATTTTCCCGTTCTACCTGGAAATTCCACAACCAAAAGTTGATCTGGATACGTTAGCTGTGCCTGCTGTAATATGGCACTTGTGGCGTCAGTACTTGCATCATTTCCTATTATAAATTTTACCTTATTTAGTGGATAGTTGGTATTGGTCAGTGTAGATTCAATTTTCTGTGCCAGTACTTTTTCTTCATTATATACAGCTAAAAGTATATATACTTCGGGTAATGAATCTGTATTAATAAGTGAAAAGCTATTAACCTGAAGTTTCTTTCCTTTAGCCAATATTTGTAGGGCAATTGGGAATAACAAGTAGGAATGTAAAAGCCCCAAAAAGCTAATACCAAATAATATGTAAAAAATGCCTTGCACGAATGGACAAATTTATTACTTGATACATCAGTATGGTAAGTATGGTGTACAAGCTTGATATAATAGTTCACTTAAGTTAACTACTTGCTATTCGCTAACTTATTGCTGGACAATAGTGGAAAACCCCAATTAACCCCAATCATTTCGGGTAAAACTTATCTGCCTATTGCTTATGTATTTAACTATTTTTGCCCTATTACGGTATATTAGTATCTATTTCCAGCATTAGGCGCATTCTCAACTATAACACTATGAGCAAATTACATATTTATTTATTCTTAATTCTGACCGCCTTTGTTTCTACTTTGGCATCGGCTCAATCTGGACAAAAGTCAAGCTTCGATAATGCAATAAATGAAATAAACTGTGCCACAGTTAAATTTATACATAGGGAGCAAGGACGAGCAGAGTCTGCCACCAACATAGAGTGCTCATCTTACGAAGGGATAAAGGCTACCATACCGCAAGACGAAAAAGGTACAACCGCAATATTAGCAGCTAAAATAGAATCGTATAAAAACAAATACGTTGACAGTAAAGAATTAGGTACTCAAATAGATGTGGTGATAAAATATGCCTATGATAATATTAGCCGCAAGCAAAGAAAAAATAGTGTTGACGAGTTTAAAAATGAATTGGCACAAATACGCAGCAGTGCTATTAGTAGCATCAATAACACAGCTTTACCACCAAATTCGACATTACCCGAGGGAGAAGTTACTGCTGCAGATACCAACTTTGAAAGTACGGAAGTAGATGCAGAACAAAAAGGAGGCTCAAGTAATGGTATGGTAGGTTGGTTGGCACTTTTGATTAGCATTGCAGCCTTAGGTTTATCTGTATTAAATTTCCTAAAAGGAAGAAAGTTAAGTACTAACAGTGACAAACCTAATCAAGGGGGACTAAGTCAACAAGATAAATTAGAAATAAGCAGAGGGTCTAAAATGGCGCAAACAGCTATGGAAATGGTTCGTGCCTTAGAACAAGAAGTTCATAAAGACCAATATACGCCTAAAACTACTGAACCAACTTGGGCTATTGATGTAAATAACCCTAAAAACGACGCATCTAAACCAACGGAGCCAGATGTAACTGACGATGAGCCGGAGCAATCTAATTTTAGCATTAGCCTAAAAAAACCTGCTAATGAGGAGCCAATGTATGAGGTTGATAACATAGCTGCACCAATTGAAAGCATCTATATGGAAAATACGCAACCTATGGCCGCTATAAACAGTATAGAGGAAATTGAAACTCACGATACACCTACTGCACCAGCACACAATAACTATACTGAAGATGGAGAAAACAAACCCTACTATAGATATGCTCCTGCACACCCAAATGGCAGCATAAATGAGGCTGAACTAAGCAATGAACCTAGCCCTAATAGTGTATATGAACTAGAAATGTTTCCTCAAAATCCTGACCGTGCATTCTTTTACCTGTTAAGCTACCCAGAAGTAATTAAGAAAGCGATAAAGGAGCCAGAAGTATATCTTCAAGCATACTGCGACTACAGTACTGACCCGCAAAATAGTCGTACCATTTACATATTAGAAGAGGGAATAATGAAAAAATCTGCTGACAATTGGCAGGTATTTCAAAAAAGTAAAATTAGCTTTCAAGACCCAGCTTAGTTAAAGAGTAAGGCTATTTCTGCCTCGTGCCTTTCCATTATCACTCTGCGCTTTATTTTTAGAGTTGGTGTTAAGTCCCCGTTTTCTTGTGTCCAAGTTTCTGATAATAGTTTGAATTTTTGAACCCGCTCTATTGGGTTAAGTTGGGCATTTACTTGGTTACGTATCTCTAAGTATTTTTTGTGAACGCTAGGGTGCAACAGCATATCTACTAAGTTATCGAAGTAAAGATTCTCCTCTGCACACCATATTGTTAATTGCTCAAAGTTTGGCACTATTAGGGCTGCAACACTCTTCTCATTCTCGCCAAGTACCATTGCGTGATCTATATATCTAGACTCAGCTAGGGCATTTTCTATAGGTTGAGGTGCCACATATTTACCAGCGCTATTCTTAAATATTTCCTTTTTCCTATCGGTAATCTTTAGAAATTTACCGTCTATCAGTTTACCCACATCACCCGTATGCAACCAACCATCTACATCTATCACTGTTTTAGTTAGGTCTGGTTGTTTATAATAACCAAGCATCACATTTGCACCCTTTACCAATATTTCGCCGTCTTCAGCTATTTTCAGATAGTTACAAGGAACCGCTGGACCGACAGTTCCAATCTTATTACCCCCCTTATAAAACCTATTACAACATATTACTGGAGAACTCTCTGTTTGCCCATATCCCTCTCTAAATGGTATGCCTGCTGCCAAAAATATACGAGCTAACTTAGGTTGAAATGCTGCTGCCCCACTTACTACACCCTCTAGTTTACCGCCTAGTGCTGCACGCCATTTGCTAAAAACTAACCTATTATATATGTATAGTTCTAATTGATACCAAATACTACCTTTATTTACATCATTATATTGCTCTGCAACAGCTGATGCTTTATAAAATAAGTATTTGCGAATGCCTTTTTGCTCTGCACCCTTGGCTAGTATTTTTTCATATACTTTCTCCATCAACCGTGGTACAGTAGTAAAAAACTCTGGTTTTACATCTCTTAGCACATCGCCTAGCAATTCTATCTTATCAGCATAGTATATGCTCATACCTGCTAATATATATATGTAATTTACCGTCCGCTCAAATACGTGACTAAGCGGCAATGAACTAACGGCCGATATGTGATGACGCAGACCCAGGCAGTCCACACAGGCAAATGCATTATTAATGATGTTGTTATGGCTTAACATCACCCCTTTGGGTGTGCCTTGTGTGCCACTAGTATATATAATAGTGGCTACTTCTGTAGTTAGTATGTTTTGCTTTCTGATTTGCAGTTCAGCTTGCAATTTACTATCAGACTGTAACAGGCTTTGGTAATTTGCGTAAGCATTAGTCGCATTAATGCTAAATATCAAATTATCAGCCTGAATGTGAGGTGCTATACGTTCAAATACCCTACCCATTTTCTCGTCTTGAACCACTATGGCCCTTACTTCTGCGTGGTCAATAATGTATTTGTAGTCGACATCATTTAGGTTTGTATATAGTGGTACAATTATTAACCCAGCTGCGCTGGCAGCCTGATCTATAAGTATCCATTCTGGTCTATTAGATGCAACAATGCTAATTTTATCGCCAGTGTTTAGACCACTTGCTATAAGTCCCATTGCTAACCTGTCTATAATACCAAGGCACTGTCTGGTTGAGTAGTTAACCCAAGTACCGTCCACTTGTCCTGCTAGGGCAATACCTAAAGGAAAATTGCTGGCCTGATATTCAAATACGTCAAATAGCCTAATGCCTTGTGCGAGTTGTGCATTATATTTCATTTATTGTAATAGCAATGTGCTAATATATTGAAATTGGTATAAAATGGTTTGCCTTTATTTATTATTTCTAAATTTTGTCCGCTTTGATAAATGTTAACATCTGGGTTGATTTGCTTTACATTTTTTATTGAAACTACTGTACTATCTAAATTTCTACCCCAACCACCAAAACATTGGTTTGCTGCTTGATATTGCCGCTGCCAAACTTAACGCACAATAAATTGTAGTTATCAGGATAGTATACCAAAAAATTCAGTCATACTAGGATATTTATTGGTATTATAGTTATTAAATAAATTGGTGTAATTTGGTCCATAACTGTTGCCCACACCCTCTATCCAGGTTGTTCCAAGTATGGTATCGCCAGCTAGTAGCATTGAGGTGTAGGGATCGGCAACGTGTTGCGCAGATCCACTTTTGCTTTATATTAGGCTAAGGGCTAAGTAGGATAAAATACTTTTAATCTTCATATTCTTTAGACGTAAGGTGTGTTTTAATTCAAATTTCAACAGGCTAATTTTAAGCAAGATGTAAATTATTTTGATACCAACTATATTAATAAATAACAAAGGGGTATAAACCTTCACATTTCTTAAAATTATACGTCAAAAAAAATCCCCTACTAAATTATATCAATAGGGGTTAAAATCTGATGCGAATATTATCAACTATTTGCTGCTATATTCTTCTTCTTTAAACTGGTTAACTGGTGTATAATAAGGTCTTCCTGCCTTATAAAATGCTTTTGCATAATAAGGGCTTCTTATGTCATCAACTACAACACCTCTGCTACTACTGGCGTGAATAAATTTATGGTCGCCCAAATACATACCTACGTGGCTGATTCTGTTACGGTGAATCTTAAAGAATATGATGTCACCCTCTTGCATATCTTCTCTACCTACCAATTCATTCATTTGGTATATCATAGAGCTGCTGCTGTGGGTAAGGTTCATTCCATATATTTCCTCGTACATTTTGCTTATGAAACCACTACAATCAATACCTGCCTTGCTAAAACCAGCGTGCCTATAGGGTGTACCTATCCAGTCTGTAACTCTGGTAATCAGTCTAGGATTGTTAGACTCTGTTACCTGAAAACCAAGTGTCTTGCTATATTCCTTTTGAAATAAGGTATCGTGCGTATAGACCTCCATTATGTCTGGCGCCATTTCATCGTCTTGTAAAAATGCCTGTCCACTAGCATTTTGGCAAAAAGCCAAGCTAAGTAGGAGACTTAGTACGCAGGTGCCTTGTCGTATCCTTTTGTTAAAATGCATATTGTTACTTGTTATAAGGTCATATTCATCAACTTATATTAGGAGTAAATTAGATTGAGCTACATATATAAATATTTGAATATGTCCGAAAGTAAAGGCTAATTTCGCTAACGTGCAACTTATTAAAATCGTCTCATCACTTTCAGAACTTGAAGAACTAAACATTAAATTAGCTCAATTGCTTGATGTTAATACCATTAATCCTAAATATGATGTGGACAATTTTAATGAAACTTTAATTCTTAATCTTAGAGATTTAATCTTAAGTCAGCCACAGGCTTTTACCCAATTTATGTATAAAATAGATCTCAATGAGAGTCAATTACACGAAATTATGAGTAAAGGCACCGGTTACGAAGTTGCCAAACAGGTTTATTGCCTCATCATATTGCAACTAAACAAACAGAGACTGTGGCGGGAAAAAATAAAAAACCAAGGCAACAGTCTTGAAGGTTTATGACACAGCCGCATCTGTTTAGTATAACGCTATTTAATAATTAACGTATTACAGTGTTGTACTTTAGCTCTATATCTGTGTCGCCATCTGCTTGATTTCCCTTCTTTGTACCTGGCTGATGTTTCAATATTACTGTTACCGTACCCGCGCTTGGAGATGTTGTCCGCCAGATAGTAGATAATCCTACAGGTAGACTAGGTGTATTGGTGTCTTTGTCAGCATAAATTATTTGCAAACCTGTAGTATTATTGAAGAAAAACTGGTGATCGTTTTGCTCCTTTAATATTTCCTTAGATATTGTATCTGCAGGGCTTTTACTTTCATCTAACAATACTATTTGCGTATTGTAGGTTGTGTTAGCCTTTAGCCTGATACTGTCAAATTGCGTAGCCGCATTGCCACCTTCCCCATCTGGATCTCTAAATGTTGCTTTTACTACATTGCTTGCATTTGCTGAGTCAGTTAGCGTTAATATGCAAGTTGTGATTAGTTCAGTTTCATTTGGTTTGGGCGGGGTGGTAATGTCTTTTTCACAAGCAGTTATTAAAAAAGCTGTGGCGATGGTAAAAATCAATACTTTCATTGTGTTACGTATATTAATAGTTGAAAAAAATTATCTAATTATATAAAGGTAGCCTTAGGTTTAGCCGTACATTTCTACCCATAGCATCAGTAAAGTACCTAAACCTGTCTAGGTAATCTCTGTATCGGGTATTGGTCAGGTTATCTACACTTAGGTTAAGTTCTATACTACGTTTTCCCAATTTCAGTAGTGCATTCGCACCCACATTTAGGGTAGTATACGCATCAGGAGCAGGGCTGTAGTCTTCATTTGCCGTAAGGCGCCACATTCTAGCTACGTGTGTTATACTTAGGTTAATTCCAGCAGATTGCAATCTGCCACGGCTATGCACCAATACATAGTTAACACTGGAGCTGAATCTATCAGCAGGCAATTGTGCTATCCATAGTTTGGTATTTCTATCTGTACCGCGTAGTATGCTGGCATTTAACTTAAGATTAAAACTTTCACTTAAATGATAGAGCAAGGTGCCGCTTATGCTGCGGAGTAGTGCATTTTGCTGTATATAGTTAAACGTTGGGAATGCCCCCCTAATGGTAAGCGTAGCTGGTAGCGTTGGTACTAGGTTTATGTAACTGTTTATTTGATTGATGCTGGCAATTACGTCTGCCGAGAAGCGGTAATAATTATTTAAATGAATACCAGTAGAATAGGTAGTAGCATACTCGGAGTTTAGCCCAGCATTACCAATCTCTATAGTAGCTGCACCGTGGTGCAGGCCATTGCTATACAATTCATTTGCGGCAGGTGGCCTCCAGGCAGTACCGACATTAGCAAGCAGGTGTAGGTTTGGGGTAATTCTATATTTACCTCCCAATTGCAAGGCTACATTTTGCCAATTATTTGATGGTTGCAACAGGTCATTACCTTGATAATAATAGGCGTTTAATTGCCGATAATCCGTTCGTAAACCTGCCTCTACATCCCACTTATTTTTAGCATAGTGACTGTTGGCCCATATTCCTGCTCTATAAGTTTCATAGTTTGGGATAAAGAATCTACCTGACCAAGTATTAGCCTGATACATAGTACTGATGCCCAAGCTATGCCTCCAACCACGAACCCTATAGTCTAGGTTTGCATCTACAGAACTGCTTGCAATACTGTAGTCAAGTTCTGGTAGATTTAGTGCCGCTTTGGTATTGTTTCTAGGCAAGTGTTTATCATATTCCTGCCTATGGTTGTTTTGGTGGGCGACTGTAACTGATATATGCCATTGGCTATCTGGCAGATTATAGTCATATTGTAACTTAAACAGACTGTGATTTACCGCCTGGTAGGGCCTGCTAATAGTATAGTTAAAGTTCGATGTCTCAGCTGGTCTATCGCTAGCAATAGCCTGGTATAAATCTGTAACATTGCCTATGTGCGAGGCACTAAATATGCCCAACTTTGTGTAGAAATATGATCCAAAAAATTCCAGTTTATGCCTTCCCTCCACATATCCAAGTGCTAGACTACCATTATACTCTGCGCTACCCGTATTTTTTTGGTAATAGTCAGGACTATGTACAGTTCCACTTCGCTTGGTGGTACCCTGCACCCTATAGGCTAAGCGACCAGGCATTATATAGCTAGACTGTTGCAGGCTAACTGCACCCATTCCATTGTTACTGCCGCCACCTAGGTTTAATTCAGCTTGACGGCTGCGGAAGGCTAAGGTATCTGGTTCAACAAATATTACGCCCCCAATGGCATCGTGCGCATAGCGAATGGCACCTGCGCCACGCAACACTTTCATATGTTTGGCTATGTAGGGGTCTATTTCTGGTGCGTGCTCATTCCCCCACTGTTGCCCCTCTTGCCTAATTCCGTTATTTAATATAATGACTCTATTGCCCTGCAATCCATCTATTTGAGGTTTAGCAATGGTGCTACCTGTTGCTATTAGTGTTACGCCTGGTATATTGGCTAGAGTTTGTGCTATGCCCAGACTTCTGGTTGATATTAACTCTAGGTTGCTGAGTTGTTGCCCAGGCTGTGCATCTATGTCTTTGGTTTGGTCTGCGTGTACTTCTACCTCTATCGCCGCATCATTTCCGTGTAGCATTAGTATTTGAATGGTACTTTTATCTCCTATCAATATAAGTGTGTCTATCGTATTGAAGTGTTTGGCAACTATATAAACCTGAATTTTAGACTGAGTTATATCGTGCAGGTGAATTAGACCATCTGCTTCTGTTTTACCCGAGTCTTGGCTTGTGCCATTATTGCCCAAGTTAATGTACCATTTTGCGCCAGCTATTGGCTTGTGGTTGTCTTCATCATACAAGTATATGTCTAGCTTGTCACTTTTAGATTCGGCGTGGCATATTGAAGTTAATACCAGCAGGAATCCTGCTACATATTTACAGACTAAACCCCACTGAAAAAACCTAATCATAGCACAAAGATACGCTAAATGCAACAATGTTGCAAAAAGGAGAAATTAAAATTGATTAATCACGGAACGGGGAAATTAAAATACAATAAATGTGAAGTATAATATAATATGAGTATTGCATAATTAAAATCACTATTTTATATTTGTATTGACCTCTAGACATTACCTGTCTAAAAGGCATATTTTACCAAAAAAAATTACACTTTAAATTATAAATGGGGAAGAAAAGCGTACTACAATTATCGCTAGGTGAGGAGTATGCGGGTTTAAACGAAAACTTGAAACAAGCAATGGCCTGGCACAGCCAAAGCCAAAAGAAAGTATTACTAAAGGGTAAAATAACAGAAATGAAATCTGGAATAGCAGAGCTGACGCCTTGGCTATTAATACCAAATTTGGATTCGGCTAGAAAACAAAGAGAGTTGACTCAGGCTTATTTCAACATCTTACTTAGTTTTACAGAAAATGAACTAGAACACCAAGTAATGAATTTTAATTCATTTGTCCAATTTGGCGAAATAGAAATAGGAAATAATATTTTTCAATACTATAGCCCAGCACAACAGAAAATGGCACAATTGCATAAAGACTTGGAAGAGAATCAAATCTCAATACAGTTGACAAGTACTGGAGGTTTGCTCACCACAGCCGTCTATAACCCGCCACGTTCATCTGTTCCAGCTAAACATCTCATACTTATACACGAGGCAAAGACAGAGCAAAGTATAGAATGGAATGAAGTAGAGCAGGCTATAAAGTTTTTTACTCGGAATTTTCACCCGAAGCAAGGCGAAATATATTCTGTAGCTGGCTATATGGAGTACGCAGTACTAGACAGTGCAATTAAAATAGATATGAATACACAGAGCTATTTGGCTGAATAATCCCAAAAAAATCCCGGAGAACATTTAATTTTCTCACAGTTAGCTTTTCAGTTAGGCTATTTACTTTCTGTGTTTCTGTAGGACTATTAGCACCTTAATAATGCACGCACCACAGTTGGTATAGGGCTGATAATTTCCCAGTATTTCACCAGACTTACACAGGTCATTATACTCTTCTATCAATACTTTCTTATCACGTTGACTTAGGTTTAGGTCATAGTAGCCCGATTCGGTAAATGAGGCCAACAGTTCGCTTATAGATTTTGTCATATTTATTGTTTGATTTGGTTTATTAAATTAGAAATTTTTACACCGATACGTAACTGTCTAGCAGAGCAGCGCTTACTTCATAGTTTTCATTTATAAAGTCTGGAATCAGCCTAGTCTCAGCCCCCTCTAGCACTATTGCAAATGCAGTATCATCGCCAGGCTTAGCGCCATCGCTTTGCCTTAGCGACATCATCTCTGCACCATATTGGGTAAAATAGACCCGAAACGTTTGATTGTAAGTCTCTACTATGGCGACCAAATCGTCTTGATGTATTAGGGCTTGTATTGCATTTTTGCTAATGCCGTCCCTTTGCCGCAGCCGTAGGCTTAGGCTTTGTTTTATAAATTTTCCATCACGGGTTTGCAGTTCTTGTTGACCACTATGACCTTGCTTTTCGCCATACAATCGTATTAGGGCTTCATCGTCATTTACAAATGATATTTCTGTTATGTTGCCGTCATTGCTAAAGCTGTAGTTCGCTATTCTGCTACGTCTGGTCAGGTATATTCGCCTATGCAGGCCAGGTACCCATTGTTTGTCTAGGCAAGTTTCTGGGTTAAAGTTGAGTATGTCGCAGGTATTTATCATAGTAGTTTAGATTGATTTGTTCAATATGGCTTATAACTTAGTAGCCAGTTGAAGTGAAGAAAAAGAAAGGTATAAGGCACAGTATAGCCGTTACAATGTGTTCATTTATAACACATAAACCATAGTGCGCCCCATACCCGTCAACACGAAGAAAGATAAAAAGAAAAAGATTTTTGTTTGGTTTTACGCCTATACAGACTATTAATTGCTACTAGCTTAGTATGCCAAGCTTATCATTTGCGGCAAAGCATAGTTATAGCCAATCATATAGCGAGCTAGGGTTTTATTTTGATCATCGTCGTTGCTGTACCATACTTTCACTTGGTTAAATGCAGCACTAGTATCAGTCGCGATGAAGTGATTGTCTGGTGCCCACAGCACTGTCCGGTGCGGTGTGGTTTCGCTTAAATCATCTATCCAAGTATCCCAACTGCGCATAGCTATTACCCTATACCCCTCAAACAATTGATACTCGTACTCGGTATCTTCACCAGCGCCATTCTCTAATATTTCTAGCGCACTGCTGCCCAAGTTGGGTATATCTAGTTTGGTATCTAACAGATTGTCATACACACTGCCGGTCACCAATAGTACAGCTTTGCTTTTCGGCAATTGCCTCAGTACATTTGGGGCAGACCGCACCACACTTCGCAATATGTCCTTAGCATCGCCAGCACTTAGGGCGGCACTACCAATGGTACTGGTCCTAATTACATTACCCGCAGTGACCCCAGCAAATAACTGTTTCCACACACCATTATAGGCGCTATAGTCTGCATCGGCAGATGCTGTATTGCCAAAGAATACTTGCCTGAATAAGTCATCTGTTAGACCACCAGTCACTATTTTCAAAATCATCTGCTCTATGTCTGTACCCTCTATATTATTTAAATCAACACCCTTTCTGCGCAGCTTTTCAAACAAGGTATTGTCAAATACACGTGGACAATGTTGCAAGTGACTCACCATTTTTTCTGGAGTTATGGTGCGTTCAGCTATGCTAATACCCGTACCAGTTTCGGTTAGTCCACAACCTGGGTCCTTCTTAGTAATTTTTTGCATTGCCCCTGCAACTGGTAGGTTGGTGCGAGACTGTATGCCGTCTAACAGAGTAAAGAATCGCTGTATAGCAGGGTTTCTAAATAGTGGGCTGTAGAAGACCTTGCCCGATACGTCGCCAGAATAATCCATACTGACACCTGTAAGTAAATTCGCCATTGATTTTTGCTTTTATTTGATTTGTGATGGTTTGAATGCCAAATCAATGAAAAAAGGTTTAGAAAATGGTAGAAAAATCTAAATACAAGGGCAGTTTCGGACACATCTTTAATTTTTCCTAAACAAAAATACAGTTCATTATCATTGCTTTGTATATATGCAAATAACAAAATGAGTGAATTCAACCAATCTGAAGGATTATTAGAATTAATAAGTGAAATAAAATCGCTGAACCAAAATCTATTGGGCAACTCAAGTTTATTCTCCAGCTATAGAGATCTAGCCGGTGTAGCCAACACCCCCTTGAATGCCAGCTCTATATTTAACAGAATATCTAGCAACAACAATATTAGCCAGCGTCAAGCATCGCAATTGCAACAAAAGCAAACGGAGGCAGAACTAAATACACTGAATCAATTGAACAAACTAAAGTTAATTAGCGAAGGGGAGTACCAATCTAAAAAATTAGCGTTGCAGCAAAACAGTTTAAAGGCTAATCAAAAACTGCAAGCCGAGCAAATACGCCAAGACAAGGAATTTGCCCTAGTCAACGCCAGCATCAGCGGGGTACAGGCAGTAGCCAGAGCCCTATCCACACCACCCCCTGCCAACATAGGCTTAGCTGCCCTAGCAACTGCTGCCACCATTGCCCAATTGGCAAAACTAAACAGCATAAAAATACCCGCCTATGCACAGGGTACCAACTACGCCACTGGGGGCATTGCTCTAGTTGGTGAGGCTGGTCCTGAATTGGTAAACCTACCGATAGGCGCGCAAGTAATACCCAACCACAGCATAACACATACAGCTATAGACTATAAGCAATTAGCCCAAGCTATGAGTAAAGTCCAGCTAAACATAGACATAGTAAAGCTAAACGAGGCTATGAATAAATACAGCGTACAAAAGGAAAAAGGAAATTGGTAGGATTCGAAACTTAGAAGATTTGGTTAGAATACATCATCTGAAATCTGGAAGTTTAATAAATAGGCTTAACCTAAGTAGCTTGCTTAGCTTAAAATATTCAAAATATTTAAGATTAGAGAACGTAAATTATGCTAAACCTTTAAAAATACAAGACTAAAAGACTTGAAATCTTACTGATTTCTATTAACGGTTAATTATCTTTTTATGACAGATATTCAAGATTGATGAAAACTCTGTTGGGAACAAAAAGTTGGGGATTAAAGCAGTAGCTGCGTATGCCTGCGACATTTCAAGGCGCTGACCTATTTGTTTAATCATACAAGGTTCCTTTTCATCAACCTCGCTCTTGTTTATAATATGTGTAGACTGTAATGTGTAGCCTTTGGTAATGCCGATTGAGGTAACCAAATTGCTACTGGCAACAAATACGACAATTGCACACAACAGACTGGCGCCTGCTACTAATAATTGTTTGTGTGCAGCTGTAAGTTTCTTGTTTAACTTTAACATTAGTGTAGGTGCCAATAATTAATGTAAAATTAAACATTATATTTAATATAAAATGATAAATCTGCAGGCTTAATTATTTTTTTTAATGGCTCTTCTTATTTTATTAGCTGGACCAGTACTTGGGCGTGGTGCGTTATACTTTACCACCATACCCTCTTGGTTTACCCATACATAAAACGGCAAACTCTCTACCCCAAATTCTGCCTTAATCTCCTCATTTTTATCTGGACCTACCCACAAGTGTATGCCTTCCATTCGGTGTTGCTTTATCGTCTTTAGCCAATTTACCTTACTATTATCAAAACTAAGAGTTAAAAATACTACTTGATCAGACACATCAGCCAATTCGTTTTGCATATGTTTGGTATCAGTAATTTCTGCCAGGCAGGGTTTACACCAAGTTGCCCAAAAGTCAAGGTGCACAAATTTCCCCTTAAAGTCGGACAATTTTACCTTCTCATTTTTATCGTTTATCAATTCAAATTTCGGGTTTAATTGATACCCAAACAGGGCAGATGCTCGGCTAATATCATTGCTAAATAGCAATAAAGACACCAACATCAAGCCAATTGAGGAGCGCTGTAAACTGTTCATATTGTCGTGTACGTGTACAATACTAAAGCATACACTATCAATATTGTTCCATATATGAAACTTGCTGCTAAATTTATATCGATAAACATTACTTAATTTGCCCGAAAAAGTCTAATACATTTAGGCTAACGCATAATTATGAGCAGAATATTGGTTGCCGACGATGAAATTGCTATCAGAGAAGTGCTGAAGGAAATACTAGAAGCTGAAAAGTACGAGGTAGATACAGCAGATGACGGAACTATGGCAATAAAGATGATACAGGAAAATAAGTATGACCTGTTGCTATGCGACATAAAAATGCCTGGTCCTGACGGAATGGAGGTTTTGGACTTTACATCCAAAAATCATCCCGAAACTGCTGTAATAATGATAAGTGGGCACGCCACCATAGAGACCGCCGTAGAGGCTACAAAACGTGGTGCATATGACTTTATTATAAAGCCACCAGACCTGCAACGCATACTTATTTCTGTACGCAATGCACTAGATCGCAGCACCCTGATAACGGAAACCCGAGTGCTAAAACGTAAAGTAAGCCGCACCCGAGACATAATAGGCGAGTCGATTGCTATAAAGAAAATAAAAGATACCATAGATATTGTTGCCCCTACAGAGGCACGTGTACTGATAACAGGTAGTAACGGTACAGGTAAAGAACTGGTAGCCAGGTGGCTGCACGAGAAAAGCAGTCGTGCTAATTCCCCGATAATAGAGGTAAACTGTGCTGCCATACCCAGCGAACTAATAGAGAGTGAACTGTTTGGACACGAGAAGGGAAGCTTTACCAGTGCCATCAAGCAACGTATAGGCAAGTTTGAACAGGCAAATGGTGGTACCCTGTTTATGGATGAAATAGGCGATATGAGTTTGGCTGCACAGGCCAAAGTATTGCGTGCCCTACAAGAAAATAAAATAACCCGTGTAGGTGGAGAAAAAGAAATAACTGTTCAAGTACGGGTAATAGCCGCCACAAATAAGGATTTATTTAAAGAAATAGAGGCTGGCAATTTTAGAGAAGATTTGTACCACAGGCTCAGTGTCATACTTATCCATTTACCAGATCTAAACCAACGTAAAGACGATATCTCCTTGTTAGCAAATTCATTCTTAAATGAAATAACTCAAGAATATGGGGTTCAAAAACGAAAGTTTAGCGATGAAGCTCTTGAAACAATGAAAAATCTGCCTTGGACGGGAAACATTAGAGAGCTACGCAATGTCGTAGAGCGCTTATGCATACTGAGTGGAGAAACTATATCTGCTGACGATATAGAGCAATACGGAACCACCAGAGCCAGAGGCACCAATGGATTAGATAAAATGATAAAAGACCGCTTCCAGTCTCAGGCAGATGCAGAAGCTTGGTTGAAATCTATATATAATTAATAACTGGAATAGGCTTTTACGCTTTTTGCAAGGTAATAGCCTTCCAACCCCAAGCGTCTTTCTTAGCATTATAGCTGGCTACTGCGGTACCGTATACCCTATGGTTTACTTGCATTCTGGTAAATAGTTGCTCTACAACAAATATTTCCCCGTTTATAAATCCAAATCTATTTGGATCCCGCACCATTAATATACCGTCATAGGCTTTGTATATGTCAATACTTGGCGACTCTTCGGTCAATTCTACTTGTTGTACCTTATACCATACGCCCGTGTCTGCATCTTGAGGCTCTAGCCTGATTCGTACAGTGTCCCCTATTTTTAATCCGTGTGGGGCTTTTTTATGCTTAAAAGTGCCAGATTTACTTCTATCAATTATGAACCTTACCAAACCTTTAGCTATATCTATATCGGTTATTAGTCCCACTTCCCAAGGTAAATGGGCAAACATAATGTCATCAGTCATAGCCGCGTAGGCGCCGTAGGCACGCTTGTTATGCTTATTTATATAGGCAGTCTTAAACCAATCTGTATCAGTCAATGTTTCTAGTTCCTCACTTACAGGGCGCTGTATTTCTTTATATATCTCTAGTATTTCTGTCAACTCTGTTGCAGCTACATTATAATCCTTTTTGTGGATGCACAATTCCATAAATCGCTCCTTTATAGGCAGCAAATTATCAGGATATGTATTGGCTAACAGCGCCTTACCATAGCAAGCCATTGCCTGGTCAGGATTAATAAATGCTTGCGCATCACCTAGTGTACCCCAAGCCCAAAATTCAGGCTTGCTGCGTACAAATATGCTCATATCATCTACGACATTATGAAAATTTCCAAGTCGTAGATTCACCCTAGCTCGGCAATATAGAGGTTGCACCATTTCTGGGTATGCATCTATTAGTTCACTCAATTGGGTCTGCCAAGTCTCCAATTTCCCCTCTGCCAATTCTGTTTCGTCACGCTCTAATATGGCACGCGTATAGGTTACGTATGCCTGCTCTGCTGTACTCATCAGGGGTTTATCGTTAAACACAAATGGTTGAAAATCATCAGGCTGTAGGTTTTCTAGTCCCCACCAGTCTATAAATTCGTCTATCCTATTGTATTGTTCCTTTACCTTAAATGCAGCCCTAAGTAGGAAACTATAGGGATTTGGGTTTGCCTCCATATCAAAACTGAAATACATTATTTCGTCTAATAGGTCAAACACCTCTCTAAATCTCTTATTATCCTTATCTGCCAGTACTTTTATAGCTTTGTGTACCAACCATCCGAATGCATTCCCTAGCGACAATTGTTCGTCTAGGTTTAGACCCAATGCCCTTATTTCACGCATTCTGTTGCCCAGCAGTCCTGGGTCAGTCTTTTCTACCTCTTTTTTAGCTCTGGTGTGTATTATCCAGGCATATTCTACTAATATTTCTTGATTGCCTGGGCTCTCAGCCAATAGGTCTTTTGCTAGCTGTTCGGCTTCATCCACCTTGCCAGCTTTACGTAGTTCATTTACAGTCATAATGTTGAAAAACCCTAAACGGTAATTTAATTTAGTTGTGTTTAAAAATTTTTATTCTAATCTTTTTGGTTTTGGTTTATAATTATTAAAAGTACTATTACTGCTGAAGAAGCATACAACAAAGTATTATTTTACTTAATTTCAATATGAACTCAAACCAAAAACTCCGCCAATATACTACTTTCAATAATAATTCCAAATAAAATGCAATTTTAATTCATAAACTTTACAATTTTGTTCACGAAACTATGGTCATATTGATATTATGTCATTTATTTGCCGAAGTATTATGGTGAAACTAGGAAAATCAGACAAAGTAATGGCTATTAAAGCTATGCCAAATGTCTTCGAAACCAGTGATGGATTAAAAGGTAATTGGAATCAAGAGATTTTTAACAACCAGTTCCCCATTACATTAGAAATTGGCTGTGGCTATGGCGAGTATTCAACACATTTAGCCCAACTGAATAACGATAGAAACTATATAGGTATAGACGTAAAAGGTGCAAGATTATATACAGGCGCTACTATAGCTCTAGACAAGGAACTAGACAATGTGAAATTCATTCGTTCACTTGTAGAAAACCTGGAGGACTTTTTCGGCGTAAATGAAATAGCTGAAATTTGGATACCCTTCCCTGACCCGCAGCCACAACCAGCTAAGGCTATGAAACGACTAACTAGTATACGATTTTTAGGAATATACAGACATATATTGAAGCATTCGGGCATTATTCACTTTAAAACGGATAATCAAGGGCTATATGAATGGACTATAGATAGTTTGACAGCTAATAGTGCCATACAAATAATAGATATAAATGAGCAGAATATGAATACTGGGGCAGAACAACTGAATACCCGATATGAAAAACACTTCACAGGTATAGGCTTTGGCACGCACTATGCAGCATTTCGTTTCCTAACTGGTGTGTCATTGCCCACAGAATTGGAGCTCAAAAGTAATATGCCTATAAAATCTTACATAAGACGTGAATTCAACCCACACTCTAGATGAAAATGCACGTAAATGAATAAAATGTATTTAAAAAATTTTGGCAAATAATTAATCTCAACTGACTTAACATTAAAAATATGTTAACAATATCACAACACTTCGTTTTAAAAAACGTTTCTGAATTAAATGAGCGTGTATTTAAAATATTTAGGCAAAATTTTTAATTAGATAATTTTGTTCCCATTATTAACGATATTTGCATTTTTAATACGATTATATATAACTAACTTGTTCACTGATACGATATATAGTATGAAAAAAATTTAGATTATATTAAAGAAGTCGGAACTATTTTAATACTAAATTTGTCGTACACTTATAAACATTAAAAAAGCGGGTAACTACTTTAAATTATGTACAAGAAACATTTATTAATTAATAGATCTAATGTTTAAGTATTCTAGGAAAATACTTGTTATAGAGGGTCAAATAAACACCAATCATAGTAATGTCATTTAAAATAGGACACGTAATAGGTCACGTATTGCAAGAGAGGGGAATGGATAAGGTTACATTTGCTAAGTTGTTAGATGTGAGTTATCCAACTGCGCTAAGCATTCTAAAGTCAAATAATGTGCGTACGGAAGATTTAATGCTAATAAGTCAAATTTTGAAGTACGACTTCTTTCGCATTTTCTCATCAGAACTTAAGAAAGTTTGTCCAGCAGCAGGTAGAAATATTCTACACGGAAGTAGTGTGGGCGCAGCAGGTATCAAAGTAAACAAAGATGAAATTCCACATTTCAAAAAACATCTCTACACAACAGAGTTTATTGAAACTATCATCAGCGATATAAGTAAGGGTGAAATATCTAAATATGAAGCCTTAAAAAAATATGATATTCCAAAAACCACCCTATATAGGTGGTGTAGAGAGCGTAACGTTTAACGTTAATTAGTATAACGACCCTTGTACGAAATAGTATGAATATTTTAAACCAAATTAGTACAACGACCATTGTACGAAATTATATGAATATTTTAAACCAAATTAGTACAACGACCATT
>JAWXCF010000025.1:0-8639 GCA_034440515.1 Bacteroidota bacterium | reverse complement strand
GGATTATGCCAATGATGGTGAGTTATTATATCGAGACCAATATCCAAAATTGGAAGATAAAACAAGGTTCATTTCCTGCAAATCCATTACTTGCATAGCTTATGTATTTGGCAAATTACATTGAACGCCTAGTTACAAGTTTACCTGATTTGGTTAATTTATGTATAGCCGCAAAACTTAAAGACACAGTATTTACATTAGATGACGGCTTTAGGGTAAGCATTTGGCAAAATACCGAGGAAATAAAACGAGTTAACTGGTAATAAAAGTTGGGGAAAAGAGAATTTATGTTCTGTTAAAACTGGATTTAAAAAGTGATAATATTTAGAGCAAATTATATAAATCCATCTATTGCAGGGGTAATTAAAATGAAATATCCGCATAACCCAAACTACCCACAACAACGCTATTTACTAACAATAAAATGTGGAGTTTGAAAAAGAAATTCAAAAAAATTAACATAGAAAAAAATAAGCATCAACCCAATGCCCCCTGCAACTTTCTCTTAAAAATTTTATCTTTCACTCCCCACACCAGAACAATTCAAGTCCTTACTTTTTATTTAAAGATACAGTCTGATGGAATATTGCAAAACAAGACTTAAGTTTAATAAAATACCTGTGACCGATAAATTGAATATAATAACTTATGACGAGCTAAGCGAAGAAGATATAGATAGAATCATAGAAATGGCTTGGGAAGATAGGACGCCGTTTGAAGCCATAAAAATGCAATTCGGGCAGTCAGAGCCGAATGTGATTGCCCTAATGCGCAGAGAATTGAAGAGGCAAAGTTTTAATCGTTGGCGGAAAAGGGTAAATAGCGGTGATAGTCAAAAGCATTTACATAAGCGTAATTCTGAGATAAATAGATTCAAATGCAGCCTGCAAAGGCAAATTAGCTTCAACAAAATAAGCAAACGATAAGGCTGCCGAGTATTAAACCTATTAGGCAATAATTTGTGAAAAATGTAGCTAAGGCAGACCTTCCCCAGAAAATTTGCATTGTATGTAATAGACCGTTTACTTGGCGTAAAAAATGGGAAAAAGTATGGAACGGGGTTAAATATTGCAGCGACAAGTGCCGTGGTGCAAGTAAACTGAAATCCAAATTAGTCTTTTAAATAATTGTATAAATATAAAGTAAACACTTCTATTTGAAATAGATACTTGCGGCGTCTGTGTATCGCATTATGAATGGTTTCTGACCATCTGCTTTTACTACTACATAATTTGGATTACAGTCTGAAGTTGAGTAATATCCCAAATGAGTCTCATTATATTCCTTAGTTGCCAACTCGTCCATACTTAGGGCTTTGTCATATCTATACACATTGTATGGTGCATAGGTGCTTACATATTTTGAGTTGTTTACAACCAAATTTCTACAATATTTAATAGCAAAAAAATGTTGATTAGGTATGGTCGTCGGTGTAATGCTGTGAAGCAACATTTGCTCATATCGTAATTCTATCACCCGCTTCTTAGTCACACGCAGCAATTGCACGTAGTTATATTTGGTGGCTATGTCATCAGATTCAAGAAACAACGACACCACAGATTCATTTTCGTTAGTTCTTAAAATAAAGGTGTGGTCGTCCTTATATTTTGGATTAGAAGCTATGGAACTGCTATTAGGATAGTAATCTGTAACCGAATAGTTAGTATAGCCGCGGTCTAGATTTATAAAAGTATCTGAACTTAAGTTAGCTAGGTGCACAATCACAGCATTGTTTTTTGCTTTATTCTTCACTTCATTTAAATGAACCCAAAATATAGAATCAATAGCACCATCGTTATTTAAATCAAATTTTACAGTCTTATTTATAACTATTTTACTGTTTACATTCGTACTACTTAAATTCTTATTCTTTATAACACAAGAGTAAAAGCAAGAAAGTACTAAAACTAGAGTGGCTAATATTTTGAAGATACCCATATCAATCACAAACGTAATAATAGAATTAGTAGTTGTTATCCATAGTAATTAAAAAAATAGTAAACATACCCCGTAACAAATTTATAAAATGAAAAGACTTACCCATTGCGTGATTGACACCACGAAGCTGATTTATAATGGTGAGCGCAAAATTCACGAGCCAAATGTCACGCTAATAGCATTTAATAATGAAGTAATAGAAAACTACAAAATTTCTAATATGCAAGAATTTAACCCGAGAGATTTCAGGGGGAAAAAGCTTTGGATAAATATAGATGGATTGCACGATTCTGAATTGATACAGAATACTGCTGAAAAATTTAAGTTGCACCCAATGATTATTGAAAATCTAGCAAATGTGCATCAACGACCTACAGCAGAAATTTATGGCACACAGTGCCACATAATAATGAAAATGTTAAACTTCGATGTCAAACAAGAGACTTTTCAACACGAGCAATTAAGTATCATATTTTCAGATAATTGGCTAATTACTTTTCAAGAAGAACCAGGTGATGTTTTTGATAGTATTAGGCACAGAATGAGTTTAAAGTCCCGAATTCGGCTAAATAAAATTGACTATTTGGCTTACGCATTAATGGATATGATCACTGATACTTATTTCCGAAGTATGGATATTGTAAGTGATTGGCTAGAAGCACTTGAAAATAGCATAATGTCCACCACAACAAATCATAAACAAACAGTTCAAGAAATTAACGATTTAAAACACGATTTATCAAAACTAAGGCGTTTCATTTGGCCCGTGCGTGACATTGTAAATCAGCTAACTAGGGAAGATGAAGACTTAATAAGTAAAGAAACTAGTAAACATTTACGTGAACTGTATAATACACTGGCTCAACTAATTGATAATTTAGAGCTATATAGGGAAAATTTATCTAATATGCTAGACTTATACTTAAGTAACCTAAGCTATAAGATGAATGACATAATGAAAACTCTTACGGTAATTACCACCATTTTCATTCCTCTTACCTTTATAACCAGTATATATGGTATGAATTTCGTGAATTTACCTGAGATTCACACCAAGTATGGCTACTTCGTTGTAATGGGATTGATGCTAATGGTGATGATGTTGATGATAAGATACTTTAGAAAGAAACGCTGGATTTAACCAATATACCTAATCAATATCTCTTTACTATTCTCAGACTCTAGGTCCACATCTATTCCAGGATGCTCCCTTACTATTTGCTCTAAAACTAAGTCATTTTTCTTGCCCTTACTTATAGCCTCGTGATAAGGCATATCGCCAAATGTAACCATACTATACAGAGTGTTCCACTTAGAATCTGGTAGTACAGCTAGTTTTTTATCTATTTTGTTCTTAGCAACAAAGTGAGGATCTGCAACCAAATCTCTCATTTCTATAAAGTTTCTTAGGGCTAGGTCAGCTACAGCATCACCGTCTTTCACGCGTTCAGCATTAAACTCGTTAAACACATTGCTCCAATCTAGACCTAGCTTATCTATAGTACGCATCAGCACAGAACAATCCTCAAATCCGGCATTCATACCTTGCCCATAAAATGGTACAATGGGATGTGCGCTGTCGCCTAATAAGAGTGCTTGCCCACCAACATTCCAAGGGTTACACCTGATGGTAACTAAGCTACTAACTGGGTTCGCTTGAAATTCCTCAATTAAATTTGGCATTAAATCCATTACATCAGGGAAATGCAACTCAAAGAAATCTAAAATTTGTTGGTCTGACTTTAAGCGTTCAAAACTGACTTGACCCTTAGTATCTAAAAATAGTGTACACGTAAATGAGCCATCAAGATTTGGTAGGGCAATCATCATAAAACTCTTTCTAGGCCAAATGTGCAGTGCAGAGCTATCTAATTGGAAACCATCATCTGGTCCTGCTTTTATACTTAATTCTTTATAACTATGCTCTATATATTCTTGATTTATCTTAATGTCGTGCCTATCAGCCTTCATCATAGCCATACGCACTGCAGAGAATGCACCGTCAGTAGCGAATAAAGTACTAAACGAATGATTGTGTTTCTGAAGCGAAATTAGATTTTCAAATTCTACGGAATTGTTTCTAAAATTCACATCTACACAGCGTTCGTCAAAGTGGAGGTTTATATTTTCTAATTCCCCAGCTTTATGCACCAGCATTTGATTTAAACCCCCTCTTGATACAGAGTTAATCGCTTGGCCAGGTTTGCCATAGGGAGTAAATGTCTGGTTACCCTTTAGGTCGTGAATCATTCTACCGTACATTGGTATGCATTGGGCATATACTTCTTCGTCTAAATCTATAAGACGTAATGCCTTTAAACCACGATCACTTAATGCAAGATTTATACTTCTGCCCGCAGAGAGGGTTTGCAATCTAATGTCTGCTCTTCGCTCATATACGTGTACATTAAGACTCCGCTTCGCCAATAAAATGCTTAGTAATGAGCCGACTAGACCCGCACCGACTATGTAAATATCTTTAGTTTCTGTAATCATTAGATTGTATTGAAATACTTGAATCCAAATATATCAACTTAATAACTATTAGCTACTAACTATTGTCTCTAACCATTTAGCAAAGTTTGCATAAATAGAATCTGCTGAGTATAACGCTTGATATATTTTTGCCTTATCTTGACGATTGGCATCGTTAAAATAATACCAGTTCTGCTCTACTTCCGCCACCCATTCAGCCATTTGAACCGCATCTAAATATTTCAAGGCACCGTCTTGACCTACTATTTGGTGTACTTCAGGAGAGTTTACATTAGTTATTGTTGCAATGCCACAACCTAATGCCATTTGCAACCTACGCGGTAACATAATATGAGAACCAGAAGGGACAAGTATAATTGCTAGTCTAGCATAATGCTGTATTCTTGCTACTAATTGTCGCTCTGATAACCAGTCTATTACAGATATTCGGCCGTCAGCTACATCTTTTTGGATTGATTTCTTAAAGAATTTTGACATTTTAACCCCAATAAATTCGAATTTAATATCTACATCTACCTTGTTTATAATAATTTGCATTAAGCCATCATTATTATCTAATGCATTCTGCCCCAATATTATAATTCTATCAGAAACTGGTATCAGTTCATTTTTAAACATAGCGGCATTTATACCTATCGGGAATACCCTAAATGGACGTTCCTTGGCTCGCTTGTAACCTAGACTAACCCCTGATAGATAACTTGCCATTTCTAAATTCTCTTGTGCCTGTTTTTGCCAAGTATTAAATAAAAAATGGCTCAGCTTGGGTAATTTCCTCAAAAAAGCCTCCGGCCATAAATCTTGTGTATCTAACACAGAAATAATGGAATTTTGTGAACACCAAGTCAAGCAGACTGAGGCAGAATAAACTGGTGGATTAGCTATTATAAAAAGTTCTGGGTAGTCAGTAATATTTATAAAATAGCTACCTAATGCTTTGCCAATTTGTTTATTAAATTTTAGTCTTGATAGTCCGTATTTATATCCCTGAACGGGAAGTAATTGCACCTCAATTCCATTTACAACTGAAAATAATGGTTGTCTTTGTGCCTTAGTTTGGTGAAAAAAGCTAGGTGCAATTAGCCTAACTGAGTGGCCTGATGCCACCAATGCATTGGCTAGATACCAATATCTAATTGGCTCATAACCAGTATCTATTGGCAATGGGTCAAAGGCAGTAAATATGAATACTTTCATTACTTACTTAAAATTAATTGATATAGGTTCAGCAGTTTTGTTGATTCTGTATTCCAATTATATTTACTATTAATAAGTTCTTTACCGTTGTCGCCCAATTCTTTAACGAAATTTTGACTTTGCAATAAAGAGCTAATACTAACTACAATTGCTTGAATATCGTTAGGATTATGGCAGAAACCTACCTTATTATCTTCTACTACTTTTTTATACAGGGCGAAATTACTGGAAATAACTGGTAAGCCAGCAGCCATATACTCAAATATCTTAGTTGGATATGACGCCTTATGGTTTGGCAAATCACTTAATAGGGCCATACCAGCTATGCATCTATTAGCATCTACATAGGCTAGATTGACAGGCAATAGCCCACGCCAAATGATACGTGAACTGATTTTATTGTAAAATGAGCATTCAGATTTTATTCGTTCTACTTCATCTGTAATTTCACCTACTACGATTAGGTTTAAATCTATTCCTTTTGTAAGAAAATGACGAATAATTTCCAGACATTGTTCTAATCCACGACCACCAGCTAGGTAACCAACCAATAACAATGCGTCCCTATTCGAATCTTTAGGTTGAATATTTTCCTGTATTAAGTCTATTTTCACAAAATTATGTATCACGACAGGACTATTTTTTAAATCTTTATAATTAAATAAGTAACTATACTCTGCCATTACAAAAAAGACATTGGAATTGGCAATTCTTATTATAAAATTATATATATTTATGAAAATATCTAACTTAGTCTTAAATCTATCGCGCCAATCAAGTACCACGTCTTCGTGTACATCTATTATTACTTTTCTACCCATTATGGCTATTACGACAGCCAATAGTACCAGTTCAGGATCGTGAAAATGATAAACTCTATACTTATTTCTAATTAATTTTATAAATAGTTTGGTATATGCGTAATAAACTCTTTTAAATTTTGATGTAAACTCTGGTAGAAACTGTACCTTTATTTCAGTATTTTGCAGTTGTATTGGCGTGGTTCTAGCTACTAACTCTACTTGATAATCTTTACACAAGCTGGCGCACATTTTATAGTAAATGCGTGTATCATTCGCCCTATGCGCCGTGCTAATATGGATGATTTTCGGCTTATCCATTCATATTTTTATATTCTTTACATATATCTGCTATCAACTGTGGGCCAGAGTATATAAAGCCTGTATATAGCTGAATAATGTCTGCTCCTAGTCTTAATCTCACTTTTGCCTCTTCTGCATCCATTATGCCACCGCTGCTAATTATATTGACTTGATTTGGTAATGCTTTGCGTAAATAGCTAAGCTTTTCTCTGCTTAATATTTTTAGGGGAAGACCACTAAGTCCTCCATTACCAATTGTATTAATCATTTCAGGATTCGTCTTTAGGTGTTCCCTGCTTATGGTCGTATTTGTTGTAATAATGCCTTGTACAGAGCTAACTTCAGTTAATTTTACGATATCGTTTAGCGCTTCATTTTCTAAGTCTGGGGCTATTTTCACAAATACAGGAAGTTTCTTACTTCTTTTTGCATTTCTGTGGCCTACCTCATCTACTATTTTAGTCAGACTATCGAGGTCTTGTAGGGCTCTAAGTCTAGGCGTATTGGGAGAACTTACATTAATAGCAATGTAGTCAACATAATCTTGAATAGCATCAAAGCATTTGATGTAATCGGTGTGAGCATCTTTGTTATCCGTTTGTTTATTCTTACCAATGTTACCTCCAATTATACCTTTATAACCTTGCTTTCTCAATCCAAGTAACCGCTGACTAATTACACCAGCCCCGTCGTTATTAAACCCCATTCTATTTATCAAGGCTTCGTCTGTAGTTAGCCTAAATAATCTTGGTTTGTCATTACCAGATTGCGGCAAAGGAGTTAATGTTCCAATTTCTATAGAACCAAAGCCTAGAGCGCGCAACTCCTCAATATACTTTGCATTTTTATCAAAACCTGCTGCCAATCCCACCACATTCGGAAATTCAATGCCCGATAACTGAACGGGCACTTGATACTTTTTGCCAAAACTAGGAATAAGCTTTAGGGCATTTGCAAGCCGCAAGCCATCCATAGTCATATAATGAACAGACTCAGGCGAGAATTTAAACAGTACTTTTTTAATAAGTGAATACATCTACCTTACTACTTTTGGCTTAATTGCCAAGCCAACTTAATTCTATTTATTTGATTCACGTGGTCGTGCTCTTTATATACATCTAGCCAATCTTCCATACTTCTATTACCGTCATCACTATGGATATAGAAGTTTGCCCAAATCTGTGCTGGCAACAACTTTAATAGATTATATGTAAATTTTCTTAACAATGTAAATAGCAAAAGAGCATCATCTGCATTTTGTTTTTCGTATAGCAAATTAGTAGCCCAAGAATCCTGATCATAAGAGAATATGATAGCACCTGGTTCTGCCACTGCTTTTCTGCACCTTAGGTAGCTATTTACCTCACTATCAGCTAGGTGAACTAGTACTTGGTGTATGCTCCAAGCTTTTTCACTAGGTTTCCATTGCCACATTGCCTTATCAGTATCTTGTAGGGCATAAGTTATTCTGTTTGATGCATCAGCGTAGTATTCTAATATTTCTACCAATTCTGATGGTGTGTATCTAATCTCCCTATTCATATATTTTGAAATATTGTTTTTAATCTAGCCTGTACCACTGGGTGATAATGTGCATTTGTTGCTTGATAAATTTCTATTGCCAACTCTTTCTTGCCTGTTGCAATTAATGCCAAATATAGTGGGGTTACAAATTTTCCCCTACCTACTTCTAATAAAAATGGATTAACTAAGTTTATCGCTGGTTTATAGTCGTTATTAATGCCCATTTTATACCATTCAAATTGTATCTCCCTATTCTTATTATCATTTAGGTGCAAATGTGAATTTAATTGCGCCATATCAGATGCAGTAATAGTTTTAATCCCCCTTAAATAGTGCAACCATTCGTGTGTACTCCAAGCTTTAGTTAGTTCAATGCTCGGT
>JAWXCF010000024.1:0-19747 GCA_034440515.1 Bacteroidota bacterium | reverse complement strand
TTTTAGGAATGTTCCCATACATTGTAACTAACTCTAGTATTGTAAATAAGAAAATTTGGTGTAAACCTTGCAGTAAATTAGGGTTTCATAGTTGTCCATTGGTACATTTCGAATGTATGAATCACGATTCTGAGGTAGTATTAGAACTAATTAAACAAGCCATCTAACTCATCCGAGAGTTCTTCTTTAGCTCTAGGACCTAGTTCAACCACTGCTATATCTAGTACCTTACCTTCTTCTATTTTCAGTTTAATAAGTGTTCTTACTTTGTGAAACCCGTGTAATCCCGCTGCGCCAGGATTAATGTACAAAAACTTATACTTAGGGTCTCGCTGCACTTTTAGTATATGGCTATGGCCACAAATGAATAATCCTGGTCTTTTACCTTTCAGCACTTCCTTAACTCTGGGTGCATAACTGCCAAATGGACCAGATATATGAATCATAAATACTTGCAGCCCTTGATAGTTAAAATAAACATATTCAGGAAAATCAAGCCTAAGTCTATGGTCATCAATATTCCCATATACCCCGCGTACGGGTTTATATTCGTTTAATTTGGTCTCCACGGGTTCTGGCCCCCAATCGCCAGTGTGCCATATTTCATCGCAGTCTGCTAAATGATGCATTATTCTATCATCAATATAACCGTGTGTATCACCTATTAATCCGATAAGCCCCATTTACTGCATTTATTGTGGCAAATTTGCAGTTGAATTAATAGATTTGATTACTATTCTATGGCTGAAAGAAAAATAATAGGTATAAATGCATTGTCTGAAGCTTTAAAAGCAGGACAACTGATAGATAAGGTGTTTATAATGAGAGACGTACCTAACCCAAGAATACAAGAATTGGTTGCAGAATTAAAGCTAAGACAAGTTCCAGTTCAGGTTGTGCCTAAGGAAAAAATGAATAGGCTATCACCAAAGGCTCACCAAGGGGTAATTGCCTTTCTTAGTCTTATAGAATACTATGACGTTCAACAACTTATTCCAAGTTTGTTTGAACAAGGGCTTAATCCTTTATTGATAATAATGGATGGCGTAACTGATGTGAGAAATGCAGGAGCGATAGCTAGAAGTGCAGAATGTTTTGGTGCTCACGCACTAATAATGCCTGCTAGAGGTAGTGCAGATTTAAACGAAGATGCTGTAAAAAGTTCTGCAGGTGCATTGGAGCGAATTCCTGTTTGTAGAGAGCTTCATTTTAGCTTTTCTATGGATTATCTCCTACAGTCTGGCATTCAGCTTATAGCTTGCTCAGAAAAGGCCACAGACGCGCCGAATGTAGTTGACTATACCAAACCTACCGGTATAGTTATGGGGTCAGAGGATACAGGCATTCACCCTAATCTACTAAGTAAATGTCAACATCACATCAGAATTCCAATGATAGGTAAGGTGCAAAGTTTGAATGTATCAGTCGCAGCAGGAATTGTTTTGTATGAAGCTTGTAAAGGAAGGCTGAAATAGAGCTATTCCATTAAATCAACAATGTGATTAAATTTAAAAATAGTAAGAAGTAATATAAAAAGGAGGGAAGCTTTAACTATTGTTTGCTGCAACGTTTGGTTATATTTTTACCATTAAGGGTAAATTGCACGAAGTAAATTCCATTAGGCTGGTCTCCTATATTTAGTTTTACTTCATTTTCTTCCTGTACGGTTTTAGTTGCTACTTGCTTACCTATTATGTTGTAAATAGTAACAGTGTGTGTCCCTTTGGTGGGAAATTTTACAGTTAAAAAATCTTTTACTGGATTAGGATAAACACTTATCTCTTCTGGGTATTGTGTACTACTACCCCCAACGCCTAAAAAAATAGGGCTGTTTGCCTTGGCATTAATGTGCATACTTACAGCCGTAAAGCACAATAATAAAGTTAAGATAAGTAGTAAATTCTTCACACGTTCTGTTGACTAGTAAGTATGTAACACAGCTATTAGCAAATGTACATCATATAATACAATTACAGTACCGTAATGTTAATTAAAGTAAATGGTCTATTTCTACAATTTATGCCTGCATATATTTGATAATAGCATCACCAAATTCAGAAGTTTTTAACAATGTTGCACCTTCCATTTGACGTTCAAAATCGTAGGTTACTAGCTTTGCAGATATGGCTGCCTCTAGCCCCTTATGTATCAAATTAGCAACCTCAAACCAACCCATATATTCAAACATCATAGCCCCACTTAGTATCAATGATCCTGGGTTTACTTTGTCTTGGTTAGCATATTTAGGTGCTGTTCCGTGTGTTGCTTCAAAAATGGCGTGACCAGTCTCATAGTTAATATTTGCTCCAGGTGCAATCCCGATTCCACCTACCATTGCAGCTAGGGCATCACTTATGTAGTCTCCGTTTAAGTTTAGGGTGGCTATCACATTGTAATCTGCTGGTCTTAGTAATATTTGCTGCAGAAATGCGTCAGCTATGCTGTCTTTTACTATAAGTTTTCCTGCATTTGTTGCAGCTTCTAGTTCAATATTTGCTATTTCTTCGCCTTTTTCTGAATTAGTTTTTTCAAATTGTTGCCAAGTATATACTTTATCTCCAAACTCTCTTTCTGCTAATTCATAACTCCATTTTTTAAATCCACCTTCCGTAAATTTCATAATGTTACCCTTATGAACTATGGTAACACTCAGCAAGTTTTTACTTAAGGCAAACTTTATAGCTGCCCTTACCAGTCGCTCGGTACCCTCCTTAGATACCGGCTTAATGCCGATACTTGAACTTTCTGGAAATCTAATTTTATTGATTCCCATTTCATCAGATATGAATTTTATTACCTTTTTTACATCATCAGTTCCGGCCATCCATTCTATTCCTGCATATATGTCTTCAGTATTTTCCCTAAATATTGTCATATTTACCTGCTCAGGATGCTTTATAGGTGAGGGTACACCAGTGAAATATTCTACCGGTCTAAGGCAGGTATATAAGTCTAATTCTTGACGAAGCGCAACATTTAAGGAGCGAATACCTCCACCAACAGGAGTAGTTAGTGGACCCTTTATTCCAATTATATATTCTCTAAATGCAGTTAAAGTTTCATCTGGTAGCCAATTTCCTGTTTGATTAAATGCCTTTTCACCAGCCAACACTTCTAGCCATTCTATCTGTTTCAACCCTTGGTAGGAGATTTTTACGGCCTCATCAAACACCTTAACTGCAGCGTGCCAAATGTCTGGACCGGTTCCATCTCCAATTATGAATGGAATAATGGGATTATTTGGTACTTTAAGTATAGAATTTTGTATAGTAATTTTATCAGACATTTTGAAAGGATTTTATAGCGGAAGTAAATAATTAAAGACTCTAAATGGTTGCTCAAATTTAATAAAGTTTTAATACTATGCACTTAAATATTAAAACAGATATCCGATATTAAAACAAGTACTTGTCAACTACAGAGTTGAGTATTTGACTTTGCCTATTGTATTCGTGTTCAATTTGTCCAATTGATATGTTGATTTTTTGCAAGGTCTTCACCAAGCTATCAGACTTATACACGTTTCTCATTAGTTCTTCAGGAGAGATTTTATTTTCTTCTAGCATCAGCATTTTATCATAGTCAGACCGCAAAAGGGGATAAATTTTGATGTTGGTATTATAAATGGAATATATGGCAACTAGGCGAGTCTCTGCACTAACTAAAGCATCTGTTGGTTTTGCTGCAGGGTTTGCTTTTAAGTAATTAAGTCTTTTATTTAGGCTGTCTGTACGTTTGCTTAAATATTCAATATCTAGATACATTAGATTATCTATCTCTATTAACTTATCAGTCCATTTCTCTTTCAAATTTCTGCTTTCACTTTGCTGCCTACAAGCTATTGTAGAAACTGAAATCACCAAGATTAATAAATTGAAATTATATTTTGATTTTATTTTATTCAGTGGAAACATAGAGTGCATCAATTTACCTTATTTTATTTGAGGTTTTTTATTCTAAATTATATACAAATTAAATGCAAAACTGTATGACATTTGCCCTACATCAAATGTATAATAGGTACTTAGTTAATTAAAATTAACTCTACTTATGTTAATTTGCCAAGAATGAGAATATTTTTATACATTACTTTCATAGTTTTATCTAGCCTTAAAATTCAGGCTCAAAACAATATAGCTAAAGATAAGTTAGTTCAGATATCTGGGTTGATTACATCTAAGGTTACTGATAAACCAGTCCCTTTTGCGACCATCCACATTAAGGGAACATTTAGAGGAACTATAGCTGCTGTAGATGGATTTTACACTATGGTAGCTGCGGAAAGAGACACATTGGAATATGTTGCTTACGGGTATAAGACTTTTAGGTACATAGTACCTGCTAATGTAAAAGATCATAAAGCCAACAGCCACGTTAAATTATTAAGTGATACATTCACTTACAGACCTCTGGACAGTTTTCCCTATGCCAGCAAGGAGGAGTTTAAACAGGCCTTTATAAGTGCTAAACTCGACAAAACCTATGAAGATTTAGCAAAGAAAAACCTAGACCCACAAAAGATGGCAGAATTGTATGAAACCCTAGCTAGAGATGGTAATGAAATGCAAATGTACACCTTGCAACAAATAGCAGCAAGTTACTACTATGCAGGTGGACAACGTAACTATTTATTGTTAGGTAGCGGTAGTACACCTATTCCTACCTCTTTATTGAACCCGTTTGCTTGGGGTGAATTCATAAAGTCAATAAAACAAGGCAAATACAAGAAAAAGAAAGTTAAAGACTTTGATGATTATTAATATTTCAAGAAATTATTTCTAAACAATTAAAATCTTGTATTACCTTTGCACCTGTATTGCCCGATCGTCTAATGGCAGGACGACAGTTTTTGGTTCTGTTTGTAGAGGTTCGACTCCTCTTCGGGCAACTAAATTTCAAATAAAACATTATGCCCGCCAGGTTTAACCCCGTCAAGATATTCTCTTGTACTCAATCGACTTATCTGGCGGAGAAAATCGCCGCCGGTTTTGGTCAAGATTTAGGATCATTATCCACTACATACTTCAGCGATGGAGAGTTCCAACCAAGCTTTAATGAATCTGTTAGGGGTTGCGATGTGTTTATTGTGCAAAGCACATTTGCACCTAGCGATAACCTAATGGAATTGCTACTCTGTATTGATGCTGCTAAACGAGCCTCTGCACATTATATTACAGCTGTAGTTCCTTATTTTGGTTTTGCTAGGCAAGACAGAAAAGATAAGCCTAGGGTGGCTATTGGTAGCAAACTAGTTGCAAACCTATTAGCAAGTGCAGGCATCAGTCGAATAATGACTATGGATTTACACGCTCCGCAAATTCAAGGCTTTTTTGAAGTACCAGTAGATCACTTAGATTCTTCTGTTATTTTCATTCCTTACATTAGAAATTTAGGAATGGAAAACTTAGTTATAGCTGCGCCTGATATGGGTGGATCGCAAAGAGCTAGGTACTTTGCCCAGCATCTATTGGCTGATATCGTTATTTGCGATAAGCATCGTAAACGTGCCAACCAGATAGATAGTATGAGGATAATTGGTGACGTAGTAGATAAAGACATTGTAATAGTTGACGATATAGTTGACACAGGTGGCACTTTAAGCAGAGCAGCCCAACTGATGGTAGATAATGGTGCGAAAAGTGTTAGGGCGCTATGTACTCACCCAGTATTAAGTGGTAAAGCAATAGAAACTATTGAGAACAGCATATTAACAGAATTGGTAGTATGTGATACTATTCCACTTAAGGTTACTTGTAGTAAGATTAAAGTATTGTCTGCTGCAGATTTATTTGCAAATGCAATTAGAAACGTATATGAGTATGGTTCAATTAGTTCGCTATTTACAATGCCAAACTCAATGCAGGTGCCATTAGGAATTTAATAACTGCTTATCTATTGTTATACTTTTCTAAAGTTATTTTATTTAGTTAAGCGGAAATACCTAACATAATTTAAACTACCACCTCAATATATTCACTCAGTTGATGTCAATTTGGTTAAAATATGTACTACTTATTTGCATACTGTCGCCGGGCGTAAGTTTCGCTAAAAAAGTTACATCCAAGTATGTACTAAAAAATGACACGATAATTGATAATCAGTCTATTACTATCAAGGATAGCAATCAAATATTTATTCAAAATTCAATCCTTAAACAAAGGCTGTTACCTACTAAAAGGGACTATGAAATATTGATAAAAAGGTATAACTCTATTAATTTTTTCAACAACATTAAGGAGACTCCGAACTTAACTACCATTTCACCCTTTTTAAACTATTATCACAATATTGACCCAATCTATCAGAAGAAGCCTTTCCCATTAGATGTTGATATTCAGCCTCATTTTTTTATTGGCGGTAAGCCCAGTTGGCGAGGTATAGTGGTCGATTTTGAAACGCGGGTTAAAATTAGATTATTCCTAAATGACATTAGTACTTTAGATAATTCTAGGCCAGTACGTACCCCAAGTTATATACCTGCTGTTAAAATATACAAGTCTTTACATTTCGATACATCGTGCATTAATGGTGACTTTTTATATTTAAAAGGATACCATCATAGCAACGGACAAGATCAGAAACCATACTTTGATGGTGATATTGTGCAAACTATTTTAACCAGATTTCCACTTGGATTTGTTTTCCCATTTCCGCCTGGTTCTCCAAATATTTACAACGGAGACTTTGCAGATAATTTCGTTACAAGGTTTGGTTATGGTTTCATTACCAATATTCACGATTGGGATAGTTTAGTTTATGTCAAGAAACGCTCATTCAAATACTACGGAAACATAGATTTTGAATACCATTGGTGGTTGTCTGAACAGCTAAATAAATACAATCTGTATTCTAAAAACAGGATAAATCTAAGTTTGGGTTGTATTAAGCGTCAAATATTAAGAGAAAACATAGTTGACGTAGAGCAGAGAGATACCTTGTACTTAACTAGACCCTATTTATTTGAACGCTGGCGTATATACTTACAGGCTACTATAATGGCAGACAGATACTTAAAGGAGGGTACTAAAATAAGCCACACCGAAGTGCAAGGAATAGCCAAACGTATAAATATATCTGTAACCTATGCTTGGCACCTAAAGGGTGGAGCTACCTACTTATTTAGCGAGGGAGGTTACTATGGCTCAGATCCTTACAACATTTACTATCAACAGTCTAAATTTTTTATTAGGGCTGGATTAGGACTTGGTATTCAACGTTATGAAGCTCCTAGCAATTTTATTTCAGGTAAATCCCTTTAAATAACTAGGATTATAAACAATAATGCTATATTTTACTAAATTTTAAAGCTTTACATTACAATATTTAATGAGTTTAAATGTATTTTTGCACCTCATTTCTTTAATTTTCAAGTGCAATAATGAAAACATTAAGCCTATCAGGCAGTAAAAGAGAGCTATTGGGCAGATCAGCCTTAAATAGCTTACGCGGTGAGGGGTATATACCCTGTGAACTGTATGGAAAAAGTGGTAACTTACACTTCTCAATCTTCGTAAGTGATTTAAAACCACTAGTTTATTCACCAGATACTTTTAAAGTAAATTTGTCAATACACGGAGAAGCTTATGAAGCTGTGGTTAAACAAATTCAATTCCACCCATTAAGCGAGGAAATTCTTCACATAGATTTCTTTGAAGTATCAGATGATCAAGTTATCAAAATTGAATTGCCAATTAACTTTATCGGTACCGCTGCTGGTGCACGTGAGGGTGGTAAATTCGTAAAGAAAATACGTAAACTTAAGGTAAAAGGTACACCTGCTAATATGCCTGAAACTATAGATGTTGACATTAGCCATTTAGCTTTAGGTAAATCTATAAAAGTAAAAGAGGTTATCGTATCAAACATCGAGATATTAAATGCTATGGCTACTCCAATTGCCAGTGTTGAAATACCTCGTGGTCTTCGTGGTAAAACTGAAGAAGCTGACGGTAAAAAGAAATAATTAGTATAACAAAGCGAGTAGGTGTCGCTTAGCACTTGGCACCCAATGCGCTCAATATTAATAGTTTAATTTTACATCTTTTTTAAACATTACTTCCAAATGAAATACTTAATAGTAGGGCTGGGTAATCCTGGTGATGAATACACCCTAACTAGGCACAACATTGGATTTTTAATATTGGAGAGTTTGTCTGACAAGCTCTCCATTTCTTTTTCTGGCAAACGCTACGGGAACGTAGCACAAGGCAGAATAAAAAACAAACAATTAATACTACTTAAACCAGATACCTATATGAACCTGAGCGGTAAAGCTGTAAGGTACTATATGCAAGAGGAGAATATAAGTAAGGAAAACATACTGATAGTTACAGATGATTTGGCCTTGCCTACTGGCAGATTAAGGATTAAAACCAAGGGCAGCGACGGGGGACATAACGGTCTGAAAAGCATACAAGAACTCGTAGCAGGACAAGATTATTCTAGACTGAGATTTGGCATCAGCAATGAATTTAGTAAAGGAAAACAGGTTGATTACGTGCTTGGCAAATGGTCAGGTGAAGAGTGGCCGATAGTTCAAAAGTCTATTATCAAGTCTGTAGAGGCTATAGAGAGTTTTGTATTGGCAGGCCCAGCCATAACTATGAATAAGTTTAATACAGCTGGTTAGCAAAAGTCAGTATTTGCACCCAGTAACAATATCAAGTACTGATAATTTCAAAACTATATTGTTTAGATTTGCCCTACAGAATATTTAGGCATTTTTAATTAAGATAATCAAGATATGACATTCGATTTAATAGTAATGGGGACTGGTCCTGGCGGTTATGTTGCTGCTATCAGAGCTTCCCAGTTGGGAATGAAAGTCGCCGTAGTTGAGCGTGAAAGTTTGGGTGGTATTTGCTTAAACTGGGGGTGCATACCTACTAAGGCTTTGCTTAAGTCTGCTAATGTATTTGAATACATAAAGCACTCTGAAGAGTATGGAATATCTGTAGCAGAGGCAAACGCAGATTTTCCAGCCATTATTAAACGAAGTAGAGGTGTAGCGCAAGGAATGAGTAATGGAGTTACTTTTCTAATGAAGAAGAATAAGATAGAAGTAGTAATGGGTAACGCCCAGCTGACTAGAGATAAAAAAGTAGAGGTAACAGATAAAGATGGCGCAAAAAAACTACTAGAGTCGAAAAACATAATCATTGCTACAGGTGCTAGAAGTAGAGACTTGCCAAATGTAAAAATAGACAATAAGAAAATTATTGGTTATCGTGATGCAATGGTATTGCCAGAAATGCCTAAAAAGATGGTGATAATAGGTAGTGGAGCAATTGGAATCGAGTTTGGCTATTTCTATCAAACTATGGGGACAGAGGTGACTATTGTAGAGTTTATGCCGAACATATTGCCACGTGAAGACGAAGAAGTGAGCAAAGCAGCTGAAAAGTCATTTAAAAAGGCAGGTATGACCATAATGACGGGTAGCAGTGTGGAAAGCGTAGATACTAGTGGTGTAGGTTGTAATGTAAAAGTTAAAACAAAAGATGGTGAAATAATCATAGAGTGTGATGTGGTTCTATCTGCAACTGGAACAACGCCAAATACAGAAAATATAGGATTAGAAAGCCTGAACATAATAGTAGAGAAAGGAATAATACAAGTTGACGAAAACTATAAAACCAATGTTGAAGGCATATATGCCATCGGAGACATAGTACCAGGACAAGCATTGGCTCACGTAGCTAGTGCAGAGGGAATAACCTGTGTAGAGTATATAGCTGGATTAAAACCAGAATCTATCGATTATAATAACATACCTGGGTGTACCTATTGTAACCCTGAAATAGCCAGTGTAGGTATGACAGAAAAAGAAGCTAAAGAAGCTGGATATGAAGTAAAGGTGGGTAAATTTCCATTTAGTGCGAGTGGCAAGGCTAGTGCAGCAGGTGCAAAAGAAGGATTTGTTAAGGTAATATTTGATGCGAAGTATGGCGAATGGTTAGGTTGCCATATGATTGGTGCTAATGTAACTGAAATGATAGCCGAGGTAGTATCTGCTAGAAAACTAGAGACTACTGGGCACGAAGTTATTAAAACCATTCATCCACACCCTACTATGAGTGAGGCAATAATGGAAGCAACTGCAGCTGCATATGGTGAGGTTATACACTTATAGCATACCCAATATATATAAAATAATAGCCCCCTTCAGATATTCTAAAGGGGGCTATTTCAATCAAAGATTATGTTAAAATGCTTAGAACTTTGCCCTAAGCGTAAGACTCACAAATCGACCTGGTGAGGAAATACCTGATGAAAAAAATCGATAGTTTTGGTCGGTAATGTTTTCCACACCTAATTGAACACTCGTATTTTTATTCATAAAGTAGGTTGCCCTAACATTAAGCGTATACCAAGCTGGCATACCTAGTGGGGTAGCGTATCGCTGATTGTCTTCTCCATTTGGATTGAAGTCCTCAATTCGCTTCCAACCATTGTACAGAGCATAGAAATCTACACGAACTTTAGCGGCAGTGTAGGTAAACATAGATTTGCCAAATGTGGGGGGAATGTGGTCCAGTGGAACTTCAGTATTATCTGCCTCTACTTTAATAATTCCCTTAGTAAATGTAAGCGTTTGGCTAAATGATAATTGATTGTTTAGTTGTGCATCAATACCAAAATAAGCCCCATACACATTAGCTCGGTTATAGTTTTGGTTAGAAACCACTTTACTCAATTTGCCATCATATAGAATACTGTCTTGACCGTTAAACTTATCTGATCCTGCTTGAATTATATCAGTAAAGTTCATATAGTAGACATTGGCAGTAAATCTGTACTGTTTGTTGAACGTTTTCTGTATAGTTACCTCGTAATTACTAACATATTCGGGCTTCAAATTTGCATTTGGCACCATTACCGTTGCCCCAGATTGACTATCAAAGAACTTACCTGAGTCGTCAATATTTGGAGCTCTGAACCCAGTGCTTACCAGTCCAGATATTTTCCAATCACCTTGTGGTGTATATACCATACCGAAACTACCGTTTGTAGCAGAGAAAGTATTGTCTATTACTAACGAATTAAGTTTGTAAAATGAGTTCTGACCAAAAGTTGATTTAGTCTGAATCACGCTGTATCTACCACCTAGCTGCGCAGTTAATGCAGGCAATATCTTGTACTCAAAGTTAATATACGCTGCACCACTTGTATAGGAATTACTGCCATCAGGATATCTGGTGCTGATGGCGGTTTTAGCATCTGTTTTTATGCTTGTTCCATCGGCCCTACTGTTTACATCGTTATACCATACTTCTATTCCATATCGCATACCAAGCCTTCGGTTTAATCTTTTGGCCATATCTATGTTGATTGTTACCATATTTACAGTTTCAGTTCTGTCATTTCTTATGTCCTTACCAAAATCTCTGTTATGACGACTTTCAACAATGTTTTGGTAGGCAACTGTTATGCTGGCCTTATCATATATGCTCGCACTGTCTAATTCTAATTGATAACTAGCCATTAGTCGTTGTTGAGGTCCATAGTACCACTCTGCAAAGCGTAAACTGCCTGCCCTAATGTCTGTAAGTCTATCGTACCTATTTACATTACTGCTGTTGCTATATTGAAAGTTAAGGGTGTGTTTAACTTTTTTAGTCGGGGCAAATAGTACTTTCAATATACCATCGTATTGACTATATCCGCTGCCTACTTGCAGGTTGGGGTCAGAATTTGAAACTATTTTATCTACACCGTTTTCAGTTACTACATATTGATTACGCTTCCACACTTTGTCATAATATGGATTTCCAATATCACCTTGCCTAGAGTCATTAAATTTTGAATACGTAAACCCACCAAATACAGCAACACGCCTAGTTCCATAGTTTAACTCTAAATGCCCAGATGATTCGCCCAACTGATCAACTAAATTGCTGTTAGCACGGCTAAGACTTGCTGTATTTCCCCTAACAAATGCAGCTCCAGATAATTTTGGAGTTTCACTAATTTTAGGTTTCTTGGTATAGAAACTAAGTACCCCACCTATCGCATCACTTCCGTATTGCACAGATCCAGGTCCGTAGAATACTTCTAAGTGATCTAAAGAGTTTTGATCCATAGTTATAATGTTCTGCAAGTGGCCAGACCTGTATATGGCATTATTCATTCTAACACCATCTACCACCATCAGCACTCTATTTGCTTCAAAGCCTCTTATGACCACAGATCCACCACCTAATTGGCTTTTTTGCACAAATACTTTTCCAGATTGTGCCATTAGGTCGGCAGTTGAGCCTTGGTTTAGAACTTCTATATCACGCTGGTCAATCTTCTGAATGTTTTGTGGTGATTGAAGCGATGAATCTTCAAATCGAGATGCAGACACAGTAACTTCTTGTATGGTGATGATAGATGGATACAAAGACACATTTACATCATTAGTTAACTTTTTTTGCAAAAGTTGCGACTGATAACTGCTGGCATATATATGTAGATCAACCAATTGATTTGCATATATAGACATTCCTTCTGGCAAAGTTAGTTTACCTTTTTCGTTGGTTTTGCCTGTTAGTACCTCATTTATATAAATGCTAGCTCCCGCTATGGGATTTCTAGTAGATTTATCTACTACTGTTATGCTTTGTCCAAGAGTTGTATGCGTGACAGCAAACAATAAGGACAATATGAAGCCTGTAAGCTTAAGTTTTAAGCTCATATAAAAATTAAAATTTAAGGGTTAATAAATAAAGCCCGGATTTATTGTAAGAAATAAGAAGATTGGAATGGTTTACACCAAATACTTCGGGGGCTTATTTATTTCAAATTGTACCTCATCTTGATCGGGTTTGCCATACCAAATTGTTGTTTGTACTAAATTGAAGTGATTTTTAGGTAACTGTGCAATCGTAATAATAGCTACGCTCTCTAACAAATTGAAAGACTTTATTTTTTTGGCTTGTCCTTCCTTATTAGCATAGTCAGTTAATAGCTTGTTTTCGTTAGCATCTTTAATACAACTAATACGAAGCTGGCCATTAGGGGTATTGTTAATGCTGATGGCATCATACATTTCTCCTTTATATTGAAACTCGTGCTCCTCAATATATTCAATATCATTGGGGGAAACATTCAATGTTTCTACAGCTATCGACTTATAGGTACCTGCCTGAATGTCACGCATCATCTCAGCTTTAAATTGTTGTTGCGCTACAATATAAAGCAGGTAAATCAATACGAAATTACCTGCATACAGTGTTACTAAACCTAAGGCTATAAATGATTTCTTATTCAAGTATAATATTTAATTATTGAGCAATTTTATGCCCAACCCAAGCAAATCTTCTAGCAATGTAGTTTACATCAGTAAATGTAGCATTACCAGCTGGATTACCCCCGGTCACGTGAAAATCGCTAAATGCGGCGTTTTGATTCATCCATATAGGGCCAGTCAGGTTGAATGCTACAGGTGTGTAACACTTATCCATACTGTCAGCTATGTGGTAAGTCATTTCATCGTTATCAGTGTAGGCGCCACAACTTATAGCACCCTTTTCTCTTGCTAACTTTTGTGCCAATTCAATGCTGTGATCAGTATTTTTAGTTTTGACAATTAATATAATGGGACCAAACCATTCGTGGCTATACACATCGTAATTATCTACATCTACTTCTACCATCAGTGGACTAACTACTCTGGCATTTGGAAACTCTTCGTTGGTTAGGGTTTCACTAGTTAGTAATACCGTGCCTTTCATTTCAGCTGCAACACTAACTCTGTATAGAGTATCGAGTGATTGAATTGCCCCCATTAATCCAGATACCATTTTTGGCTCAGCTGTTATTCCTTTTATATTATTTATCAGCATTAATACTACATCGTCATAACTGGCAATGCCGCCAGCGTGTCGAACACCATTTTCAGGTATGAAAAAGTTTTGAGGTGCTGTACACATTTGCCCACTATACAGGCAGGCTGCTGTGGCTATATTTTTTATTGAACCCTCTAGGTTGCTAGTGCTGTCTAAGATAACGCAGTTAACACCTGCTTTCTCTGTGAAGGCCTCCTTATTTGGTAGGCTTTCTATGTAATTGCCAAAGCCAGAATTACCCGTATAATCGATAATTCTCACATTGTTATTTTCTGCTAATTCTTTAGTAATAGGGTTGCTTTTAGTATCAGCAGCTAATTGAACTAGGTCTTGGCTAAAACCAGCCTCAACCAATACTTTTTGTAGCTCTGCTACTACAATTGCGATTGGCAAAATGGCGCCGGGGTGCGGCTTAACTATCACGGGGCTACCTGTAACAAGGGTAGCAAATATGCCTGGAACTGAATTCCAAACTGGGAAAGTAGAGCAACCAATTACAACGCCAATGCCCTTACCAACAGCTTTCCATATTTTTTTTACATTCAGTTCAAACTTACCCATTGGTTTAATCCAATTTGCCTCGGCAGGGTATCTGGTTAACTCGCTTAAACCTAGTGAAATGGCCTCAAGTGCACGGTCATTTGCGTGTGGACCACTAGCCTGAAACGACATCATAAAACTTTGCCCTGTGGTATGCATTGTAGCATAGGCTATATCAAAAAATCTCTCTTTAATTCTATCTAATGCGTGTACCAGTATTCTACCACGCTCACTAGCAGGTACATAATGCCAATCATCCCAAGCAGAATTTGCTCTTTGGATTAACTCATCTACCTGATAGAATGGATAAGTAATACCCAATAGCTCATTGTAATATGGACTAGCTTCATCGCCAACAGTTTCTGCACTTGCTACTTGCAATAGTTCGTTAAACGGGCTATTCATTTGTGTAGCTAACCAATCAATTGCCTTTTCATTTGCACCCTCAGCATAAGCCTTAGGTAATTCTGGGTAGGCTGCAAAAAAAGTTCTATTGGCTAATGCTTGTTGTGCGTTTTCTATTAATTCTATCATAATAATATATGGAAACTGTAAATGCATACAGTTATAGCAAAGGTAAGTTTGAGTATTTGGATTAATTATTATAATTAGGCTTTTTATCGCAAAAAAAACCCGAACCTAAGCTCGGGTTAAATATTAAAATTGATAATTGTCCTAAATAACTATCTTAAGCCACCCATCATTTTTACCAATCTACCTACTATTAGGAATAGTAGTATAGCGGCACTACCTGCTAGGCCAACAAATATCATAAAGAAACTATATAAGTCCTTAATTTGAAAGCCCAAGAAATAGGGTTTAGTTGGCTCTAAATTCCAAGTTTCAATATTGCTTTTCAGCTCTTGGTTTGGCTTGCCTTTATTTTCCCATTCAGTTTTCAATACATACATATTGTTCTTTTCCTCATTGAAGAAATATTGGAACTTGTATTTGGCATTCTTATTTAATATTTGTTTGAACTTAAAGCTATCTATGGTAGTAACTGGCGTAGCTGCTAATACATTAATAGTTGTAAGTGAGTCACTTTCAGGTGCAGGTGCGCCAAATAAGTTTTGTTGAAAAGTTTCTATCGCACTAAGTTCTTTAGGTTTAGGCGCGTTGTCCAGTTTCTTGTCAATTTTTATAATGCTGCCATTTACGGCTCCTATTAGTAGGGTATCGCCTGCTGGCTTATACACATTTGCATTACCTGTGTTTTTAACTGTAAATGCTTTTGCATTTACAACAGATTCTGTCTTAACCTCCTCTGGGTAAAGTGAACTAAGTACACCTGCAAATTTATTTGCTGTGGCAGTACTTAAGAACCAAACACCCATTAGCAAACTAGCAAAACGTAGTGGTGCTAATTTATTTACCATAGCCAAACCAATAGGTGATAAACAAAGCTCGCCAAATGTATGAATTAGGTATAATATGATTAACCAAATCATACTCACTTTCATATTAGGGTCTAAACCTTTTACTCTTAATGCAATAACCAAATAACCTAGTGCCAATAATAGAAGACCAATTGCTTGCTTCATAGGGGAAGCAGGTTCCATACGTTTATTACCTAAGAATGTCCACAATACTGCAAAAATTGGTGCAAATATGACAATGGCTACGGCATTAATAGACTGGAAGAAACTAGCAGGAATTTGTTTGCCAAATAGGTTTCTATCAGTTTGTTCTTGGGCAAAAAATGTAAGTGAAGCGCCTGCTTGTTCAAAGGCAGACCAGAAAAATATTACAAAGAAGGCCAATATATAAATAACCCAAATTCTAGTACGTTCTACTTTACTTAAACTTTTATCGCTGATGACGATGGCGGGAGCAACAATACAAGCTGTAAATATAAAACTAGCAACTAAGTCAAAACCTGCAACACCTTTAAATATCACAAATAGCAATGCGCCTAAGCCTAACCAACCCAATACACTTTGTAGGGTTATTTTGGTGTCGGGGGCTGCATCTGGCGTTGGTAGTGTTGGTTTTGGTCTGTTGCCAATAGGTAAGCCATCTGGAGAAATTAAGTATTTGTCTTTTAATAACTCAAAACTAATGGTGCTTAATACCATACCCATACCAGCGGCTAAGAATCCCCATTTAAAGAATTCTGGTCTTATTATTCCATTTGCATCATATACCTCACCTAAACCACCGCACACTAATGGCGCAATGAATGCACCTAAGTTGATACCCATATAGAATATTGAGAATGCAGGGTCTATTCTTCTATCGCCAGCAGGATATAACTGACCAACCATAGTAGAGATATTTGGCTTGAAAAAACCGTTACCAAAAATTAAAAAGCCTAAGCCTGTAAACATTAGCATTGTCGCCAATTCTTTATTTTCGATACTATATCCGCTAGCAAACATAAATAGTTGACCAATAGCCATTAAGATTCCACCTACTAGAATAGATCTTCTATTACCCCAATATTTGTCTGCTACATATCCACCAATTAGGGGGGTTAAATATACCAACCCGGTATAGCTACCATATATAGACGAAGCAGTTGCTTTGTCAAATACCAAGGCATTAACCATAAATAGGGTAAATATGGCACGCATACCATAGTAGCTGAATCGCTCCCACATTTCTGTAAAAAATAGGAGGTATAGGCCAGCTGGGTGACCTTTTTGTGTAACTTCAGGCAAGGCAATGCCTGAAGACTCTACAGTGTTATCTTCCATTTACGGACTGTAAGTGTTTAATTTAGTGTTATTTAAAAAGTATAAGTTGATGAGCAACTAATTTAATTAGCAGTTTCATTAATTGGCAAACTACAAATTGTTTAGGAAATACTCTGTAATTCTCTCAAAAAGTTGTGTACGAGTATTGCCACCATAGATACTATGATTTTTATTTGGATATAATTCAGAGTCGAATTTTTTACCGTTTTTTATTAATTCAGATATTAGCACCATACTATTCTGTGGGTGTACATTATCGTCTAGTGTACCGTGAATAAGCAACAAATTGCCCGTCATTTTAGGTACGTGCTGATACACGTTTGTTAGTTTATAGCCGTCAGGATTCTCAGATGGTTTCTGCATATAACGTTCAGTATATATGTTGTCATAGTAGCGCCAATCTGTAACTGGTGCAACCGCCACAGCCGACTTAAACGTAGTGCCACCCTTAGTTATACAGGTGCTAGCCATAGTTCCACCGAAGCTCCATCCAAATATTCCAATTCTATCTTTATCTGCCCATTTGTTGTTATCAACTAGGTATTTTGCACAGGCAATAAATTCATCACTCTCTAGACTACCCAGTCTTTTGTAGGTAGCACGCTTAAAGTCAGCACCCCTGCCTGCTGTACCGTGAGGATCTACTGATATAATTACATAACCCTGCTGAGCTAGGTATTGATACCAAAAATCTTGTGGGTCGTAGTTATTTACAACAGTATTTCTACCTGGACCACCATATACCGTAAATATAACAGGGTAGTCTTTACTTTCTTTGAAGTTAGCAGGCTTAATTACCCATCCATTTAGCTCAACGTCAGCATTTAGTTTAAATTTTATTTCCTGTTTTGGGGCTATCTCATAGGTTTTGATTAAATCTCTTAGTTCAGTATTTAGTATTACTTCTCTAATCTTGAAGCCGTCATTTTTAAATGCTGTAACTACTGTCGGCGACATAATGGCCGAGGTAGTAAGCAGATAGTACTTAAAGTCTGGTGAAAATTGAATAGTATTGGTGCCACGCTGCCAGTCTTGGCTAACGAATCTTCTACCGGTGCCGTCTAGTCCTATTTCAAATACTGAATTATATAGAGGTGTAGGTTCATAACTGTTATAATATAAGCGTTGTGCTGTTTCATCTACAGCTACCAGTTTTACTACATCGTGCTGGTAATTGGTTAAGTTTCTTAATACAGTACCTTGCTGATCTACCAGAAACAAATTGTTCCAACCTGTTCTTTCAGAACTAATTATGAAGTCATTATTTTTTAAAATGTGAAAACTCTCTGGCAAGTCGATGTATGTATTGTTTTCGTCTTCAAATACTACTTCTATTGATTTTTTAGTTAGGTCAGCGTAGAGCACTTCTAGGCTATTTTGCCTTCTGTTCATTCTAAATATAGACAGTACTGTATTGCTGTTCGTCCATTTTATTCTAGGTATATACTGGTCATTTTCTTCACCAACACGCAGTTTTGTAGTTTTAGCGTTGGCAAATTCATACACATAGACACCTACTTTACTGTTTTCGTCACCAGCTTTAGGGTATTTATATTTTAATTGACGAGGGTAGCTGCTATCTGCATCATATACAGTTAGGCTATATTCCTTTACTTTACTTTCGTCAAATCTTTGCCAAGCTAATTTATCACTATTTGGCGACCAATCATAGGCGTGTGTTAGGCTAAATTCCTCCTCATACACCCAGTCTGCCATACCATTTATAATAGCGTTTTTCTTACCATCTTTAGTTACTTGAACTATTTCCCCAGTTTTAAAATTTTGATAGTATAGGTTGTTTTCATATATAAATGCAACCAATTCATTGTTCGGGCTAAAGGTGCAATCACTTATCTTTTTACCATTCATTATGGTTTTCACCTTATTCTTACGCAGGCTATATATTATGTATTCAGCCTTGCTACTATGTCTGTACATACTTTCACTATTAGCGGCTAGCAATAGATAGTTACCGTCTGTGCTAAGGGCATAGTCTTCGGCTATGTATTGTGGTGTAAAGCCTTGTGCATAGAAGCTATTGAATAAGGTGTCTGGCAAATCTCTTTCAAAGTCATATCTAAGTATGACAGTTGAATAATGCGTTAAGTCATAATCTAGGGCAGTGAATTTATTATCACTAAGCATTTGAACATTATTCAAATTTTTACCATAAAACTTTCCGTTTGTCACGTCAGATAAAAATATCTTACCTTTTCCACCTTTATTTTTTGGTTCTGCATTTATAGTAACACTATTGGTACATACTGCAAAAGCTAAACTACACAATATTAAAGCCTTTAGCTTCATAAGAAAATATTAAGTTAATTAATTTTTAATGTTTCGCAACAAATATGCACATAATATTACTAAATTTCTTATCTGTCTATTAACTATATTATGTTTTTCATAACATTGCTTTAATCTTTTAAAACCAATTACCAGCTCATTTCTAATTACTAATTATTAATTTGGTGTCATTTGCACTCAGGATGATGATATAGTTTGCATTATTTGGGCAAATGATTGGCTTTATTCAAATTAGCCATCATTTTTTAGTATTAGGTTTATTAGTTTTTTCTAATAATTATATATATTTTATGTAATTATTTAATGAAAATTGCCGCACTTGGAACAACCAATGTTTTTTTTATTAAATTATCTTGGTATTATTAAATG
>JAWXCF010000023.1:0-15730 GCA_034440515.1 Bacteroidota bacterium | reverse complement strand
GCAATAAATTTTAAATAAGATTGATAAAAATAATTCTTTCCAAATGTTATTTACATTTATTATTTTTGAATTATATACTTTACTATTTTTTTATGAAAAAAACCTTTTATACCGTACTTATTGCTTTTGGATTTTTATTAATTGGCGTTCAAGCTGCTAATTCATACTCTAACGGCGCACCTCAAGGACACACTGGCGCTCCTAATGAGCAAAGTTGTGGTGGTAGTGGTTGCCATAATGGTCAATTAACTCAAAATTCTCCTGGAATTAACATTATTGTTAGAGATGCTAGTAATACAGTGGTTACCAAATATATTGCAAATGCAAAATACTCTATCACAATAGATTTTGCAGATGAAATGATGGCAGGTGCTGGTTTCCAAGCTACAGTTAAACAAAATAATAATATAGTTGGTAAGCTAGGTGCTAGTACAGGTTCACAAACAGTAGGCAATGGGGGTACTTACGTTACCCATACAGCCCCTATAAAAGGTCCTAGTGCTTCTTGGAAATTTGACTGGACTGCACCAGCTACAACTGTAGGTAATGTAACAATATACACAACTTGCAATGCTGTAAATTTAAACGGGGGTAGTTCTGGTGATAGGCCTATGACTAAATCACTAATCTTAAAAGATAATTCTGTAAGTATATCAAGTGCTAAACAAAACCATATCACTTTAAGTAGCTATCCAAATCCAGCTGTTGATAATTTAAACATAAGAATAGAAAATGTAGTAAACCGCACATTAGTGTATAAATTATATAGTGTTAATGGTGTTGAATTAGCTAGTGGTATATTATCTGGTTCAAGTAATGGTATTGCTTCAATTAACATTTCAAACTTAAATAAAGGCTTATACTTTTATCAATTATCTGACAATGAGTCGGTGATAGGTACTGCTAAATTTATAAAAGAGTAAGCTTATTTTTTCTTTATCCAATGAATGTTTGGTTACAATCTTTAATTGGACTCATATTTCCTAAGGCTTGCAGGTTGTGCCTTACAGATTTGATTCTGTTAGAAACTGAAATTTGCTTAAATTGTAAGGATAGTTTTGCTAAAACCTACACAGAACTTTCATCAAGCAATTATGCAAAAAATAGATTGATGGGTAGGCTTCATTTACAAGAAGCTAATGCATTATACATCTATAGAAAAGGGACAAATGTGCAGAAACTGATATATCACATTAAATATTATAACGCTCAAAAATTAGCTGTAGAAAGTGGCAGAGATTTGGGTTTAATACTAAAAGATGGTCCTAATGCTTATGATGTAATAATTCCTATTCCACTACATAAAAAGAAATTGAAGAAAAGAGGATATAATCAAGCTGAGTTGATAAGTAAAGGTGTAGCTGAAATACTGAATATACCTAGTGATTGTAATTCGGTATTAAAGGAAATAAATACAAACTCACAAACCAGAAGTGGACGTTACCTAAGGTGGCTAAATGTAAAAGAGGTATTTACCATACAACCAAATGCAGATTTAAACAATAAGCATATACTTATAGTCGATGATGTATTAACTACAGGTGCAACTATTGAGGCTTGTGCCCAAAGTATTATATCAAAATTTTCTAATTGTCAAATCAGCATTGCAACTTTGGCAATTGCTTCACGTTATTAGTAGTTGATGAATCTGCGCAGACTTTTATTTTTATCGTTGGCAATCCTATCTTATGCAGTATTTTCCCTGTCTTGTAGAAAAACGAATGAATATCTGTTACCGAAGCAAGAGTTTTTGAGTTTTAGTAGAGATACTGTAAAATTCGACACAGTATTTACTGGAAAAGGCTCAGCCACCATCAATTTCTTATTTAAAAATACTACTGGTGCTGGACTTAAAATTTCATCAATTAGACTAGCTGGGGGGCAAAACTCAGCTTTTAGATTAAACATAGACGGTAGAGCTACTACTGAATTTAAGGATTATGAGATCGAAAAAGACGATAGTGCATTCATATTTGTAGAAGTAACTATTGACCCGTCTAATTTGAATAATCCATTTGTAGTAATGGATTCTATACTGTTTAATAGCAATGGCATTACTCAGAAAGTAATACTAGAAGCTTATGGACAGAATGTAACTGTATATAGAGATGGTGAGCAAGTACCCTGCAACACTACTTGGATTAGCGGAAAGCCTTATTTATTAGACGGCGTCGTCATAGTCCCCACTAATTGCACCTTAACCATATTGCCAGGAACTAAGGTTTATGGCCATAGAAATGCATTACTTCTGGTAGCTGGAACTGTAATTATGAATGGAAGCTCAACTATGCCCATAACATTTTCGGGCGATAGACTTGAAAACATATATAAATCTACTCCCGGCCAATGGGGAGGAATTAGATTCATACCAAAATCATACAACAATTACATAAAAAATACTATAATAGAAAATGGGATAGTTGGTATAGAGGTAGATAGCCTACCAAATAATAGAAATACGCCAAATTTGATTATTGAAAACTCAATCATTAGAAATATGAGCAGTGTCGGGATTATAGGTTATACTGCCAGTATTAGTGGCAAAAATCTATTGGCTTACAGTTGTGGTCAAGCTATAATAGCTGGTGAATATGGTGGAACTTACAGTTATGTGCACTGCACGTTTGAAAACAGTGTAAATGTGGCAAAAAAACGAACTCCTTCAATTTATTTAAGCAATGCAAATTTTACAGTAGTTGATGCAAATGGAACAATCATTAACAACTTAGTCAATGACTTAAATGCAGAGTTTTATAATTGTATCATCACAGGATCATTAGACGATGAGTTAAATATTAACAAATCTGGGGCAGGTAAGTCAGATACTTTATTCAGAAGTTGCATTATTAAAGCACAAAAGAATAAATTTGCTAATAACAATTATATAAACATTAACCCAAAGTTTAAAAACATATTTGATCAAAATTATACACTTGATACTTTAAGCCCTGCTGTAAATAAAGGCATTTTATTAAATGGCGTCAATTCGACCCCTAATGATATAACAGGAAAACTTAGAGACCAAAAGCCCGACTTGGGTTGCTATGAAAGATAATTTTGACAAATTAAACATTGGTGTTATTGGAGCAGGACATTTAGGTAAAATTCATCTAAATATTCTATCTACTCATCCTAACTATAACCTTATTGGACTTTACGATATTAATCTTGAAGTCACAAAAGAACTAGCTACAAAGTATCAAATTCGTGCATTTGAATCAGCTGAAGACTTAATTAAAGCTGTTCAAGTAGTTGACATAGTTACTCCTACTATTTTTCATCATCAGTATTGTATGCTAGCAATAAGTTTAGGCACGCATTTCTTTGTAGAAAAGCCTATAACTCAAACTACAGCTCAAGCAAAAGAATTAATAAATGCTGCTGATGCTGCTAACATATTGGGGCAAGTGGGTCACGTAGAGCGATTTAATCCTGCAATATTAGCGGCAAGTAAATTTGCTAAGAATCCACTATTTATTGAAGCCCATAGGCTTTCCGAATTTAAACCAAGAGGAACTGATGTATCGGTTGTGTTAGACCTAATGATTCACGATATTGACTTAGTGCTAAGTATGGTAAAGGCACCTATACATCAAATAAGTGCAAGTGGGGTAAGTGTAATAAGTGAAAATATTGATATTGCTAATGCAAGGTTAGAGTTTGAAAATGGTTGTGTGGCTAATTTGACAGCGAGCAGAGTTTCATTGAAGAATGAACGGAAAATAAGAATATTTCAGCCTCAGGCCTATTTAAGTATAGATTTAAATAAAAAGGAAAGCAACATATTCCAACTTATACCTATTGAAGAGGCAACTGAGGAAACTATGATAATAGACCCAGGTGACGGAAAGCCCGCACGTGCACTAAATTATCACCCTATTAAGGCTGAAGATAATAATGCAATATCTCTTGAACTAAGCGAATTTGCTGATTCTATTAATCAGGGAAAACCTGTTACTGTCTCGTTAACAGACGGATATGATTGTCTGGTGATAGCGCACACCATTTTAGAAAAAATCGCAGAATTACAAGCAAAAGTAAGCTTATGAGAATTATACCCTTAATTACATTATTAGCTTTAATCTTTTGCTCTGGATGCAGTGTCATAAAAGATGAAGTAGAACCCAGACCTGCATACATACACATACCTGTAAATAGGTTAACCGCAGACAGTAGTAATCAGGGCAGTTCAATAAGTAAGTTTACTGATGTCTGGGTGTTTGCTGAGAATAACTTTATCGGAGCATTTGAATTGCCTGCTAATGTTCCCATTTTAAGGAATGGCACTACCAATTTAAGAATCCAAGGCGGCGTTAAGGTAAATGGTACCAGCACGGTGAGGGTACCCTACCCTGTACTATCTGCTTACAGTACCAATATAGATTTAATATCTGGAAAAGTAGATACAGTATCTCCTGTTTATCAATACAGTACCATTGCAAAATTTAATTGGATAGAAGACTTTGAGAAAGTTGCCTCATCATTATCAACATCTGCTTCTAACACTGCATTTGTAACTATTACTACAAATAAAGACAGTGTACTGCAAGGAAATAAAAGCCTAATGGTAATTACAACTCCAGCTAAAGAATTTTTCAGTTATATATCTATTAATTCATACACCCTACAAATAGGTAAGAATGCATATTTAGAATTGGATTACCGCAACACAGTACCACTAGAAATTGGCATTTTCCAAGTATCCAATTCAGGAAATACAGCCACCCAAAAGCCTTTATTGGGACTTAACCCAACTAATGGTCAGTGGAATAAGGTATATATAAATGTTGGTACTGAAATAGGAAGTAATGGTGGTTCTGGTGTCATTAAGATCTACTTTTTAGCAACTACACCAGAACAAGGTTATATACAATTAGACAACATTAAGCTAATTTCAATTGACTAAAGTCAAGGTAAAATACTTCTATATCTTTTTTGATTTAGTTGCAGCTGTATTGGCTTGGACTATTTTTTATATTTATAGGCGCTCAGTAGTAGAGCCAGAAAAATATGGTTATTCGTTCCCGCTATTTTTTGACGATAAATATCTAATAGCTATAGTATTAATACCCATATTTTGGGTAATATTATACTTCATATTTGGCAGTTATATCGACATAGTTCGGAAGTCAAGGTTGAGAGAACTTTCATTAATTCTTGTCATATCATTTATCGGAAGTTTAATACTATTTTTCTTTCTTTTGTTAGATGACGAGGTTCGAGATAGTAGTCGTTATAGATACACTTTTATAGTATTATTTACAGGACAGACTATACTAACAATGCTATTTCGAATGATTCAATTAACCTATATTAAGAATCAATTAAAAAACAGAAAATTCGGATTCAAAACCCTACTAATTGGAAATGAAGCCAAGGCATTAGATTTATACAAGGAACTGGAAAATGATAAATATAGTCAAGGCTACTTTTTTGAAGGTTATGTTCAAATTAATGGGAAACGGCAAACTGGTTTAGACAACTACTTGACTTGTCTAGGAACCTTGGAACAAATAAACTCTATTATCTCACATCATAAAATAGAAGACGTCATTTTAGCAGTAGAATCAAGTGAACACCATTTAATAAGTAATATTTTGACTGAACTAGAAAATGAGAACGTAAAAGTTAAAGTACAGCCAGATGTGTATGATATTTTAACTGGATCTGTAAAAATGACGTATATATTCGGTACGGCACTAATAGAGGTTAGGAAAGAATTAATGCCTCCTTGGCAAGAGAATGTAAAGCGAATTATCGATCTAGGATTTTCTTCACTTTTCTTAGTTTTATTTTCACCATTTCTATTATTTATCTCTCTTATGGTGAAGTTAGGCAGCAAAGGTCCAATCATATACAAACAAATACGTATAGGTAAAAATAGAAAACAATTCTATATATATAAGTTTCGAAGTATGTACGTAGATGCTGAATCTATGGGGCCTCAACTTAGTAGCGAAAACGATCCCAGAATAACCAAATGGGGGAAAATAATGAGGAAATACAGAATAGACGAGTTTCCCCAGTTTTACAACGTGATAAAAGGTGATATGAGCCTAGTTGGCCCAAGACCAGAGCGACAATACTTTATAGACAAGATTACCAATAGAAATCCTGAATATTACCACTTACTTAAGGTTAAACCTGGCATTACTAGTTGGGGGCAAATTAAATATGGGTACGCAGAGAATGTAGATGAAATGATACAGAGAATGCGATTTGATTTACTCTATGTAGAAAATATGACCTTAGCAATGGACATTAAAATTCTATTTTACACTGTACTTATTATGGTACAAGGCAGGGGCAAATGAAGCTAATTTTCAATCTAGCAACAAATTGTTATTTGCCAGTATCTTTATGTACTAATAGATATTTTGCCAACTTGCTGTGTTTTTGACTGTAAATGAAGTAAACTACCATTCCTAGTCCCAACCACCCAATTAGTCTATACCAATTAGTTGCTTCCATACTTAACATCATTCCCAAATTAGATAAAATGCCTAATGGCGCAACTATATTTATCAATGGTGCTCTAAAAGGTCTGTGAAGCTCAGCATTATTTCTTCTCATTAGCCATACCGCAGCGCATACCATCACAAACGCTAACAATGTACCAATATTTGCCATTTTAGATATGGTTTCTATTGGAGTTAATGCGCTAAATATGCTTACTATAAAACCAATTAATAATGTACTCTTATAGGGAGTTTTGAATTTAGGGTGCAAAGTACCAAAAGTCTTTTGAGGTAATAACCCGTCTTTACTTATGGCATAAAATATTCTGCTTTGTCCCAATAGCATTACTATTAATACACTAGTTAAACCTGCAATAGCAGCAATAGAGATGATAAAGACTGCCCAAGTTAATCCACGTTGCTGGAAAGCAGCAGCAATGGGTGCAGTTATGTCTAAATCTTTATAAGACACCATACCTGTCAATACTAAGGCCACTGCAATATAAAGAACAGTACAAACTATTAATGAAACTATGATACCAAAGGGTACATCTTTTTTAGGATTTTTAGCCTCACCTGCTGATGTTGATACTGTATCGAAACCTATATAGGCAAAGAAAATATAGCTAGCACCTGTAATAACACCTAACCAGCCAAATGCATTGTGACTACTACCGTCGGCCTGTATTATTGTTTTACGTTCAGGAATAAATGGGTGCCAGTTATCATAATTAATATATTGCACTCCTACTACTATTATCATTAATACTACTGCCAGTTTAATAACAACCATTAAGTTATTGGTATTGGCAGCCTCTTTAATGCCTCTAACTAAAATGAGTGAAACCACCCAAATAATTAAAAATGCTGGTAGGTTGATTGAAAATTTAATTCCGAAGAATTCTGGAAATTCTAGTGAACTATAATCTAGATTTAAATTGCTGAATGCAGTTGCCCCTTTCTCTGTAGCTTCTGCTATTTTATTTTGTGCAGTTAGGTAATCGTGCATTAACCAAATTGGTAGTCTTATATTAAATAAATGAAGAAATTTATTAAGATATCCAGACCAGGCCACAGCAACTGCACTAGCGCCCATTGCATATTCAAGTATTAAGTCCCAACCTATTATCCAAGCAAACAATTCGCCCATAGTTGCATAACTATATGCATAAGCAGAGCCCTCTACTGGTAGTAAACTAGCAAATTCAGCATAACAAAGTGCTGCAAATGTGCAACCTATACCAGCCACTATAAATGATAATGCTAAAGCAGGACCAGCGTAATCTTTCGCGCCTACTCCCGTCATTACAAATATTCCTGCCCCAATTATGGCACCTACACCTATTGCAGTTAGTCCCCATTTCGATAGTGTCCTTTTCAGACCACTACTTTGCATTTCCTCTTGAAACATAGCAACAGGTTTCCTTGCATAAATTTGTTTACTCATATTAAAATACCCAATTAGCCTAAGCTAGTATAAAGGGTGTAAAAAAAAATTGAAAATTAAAGAGGTAAAAATAAAGTAAAAAATGTGTTTTGACTAAAAAACTTACTTTACAATAATATTCCACCTAATACAGACATAGCGATGGTAAAATATATTACCAATCCAGTTACATCAACAAGTGTAGCAACAAAGGGTGCCGATGAAGTAGCAGGGTCTAAGCCAAGTTTCTTTAAAATAATAGGCAACATACTACCACTAATAGTTCCCCATAGCACGACTCCTAATAAACTAAAGCCAACTGTTAAACCAATTAAAGACCAATGTTCCCCATAAGATCCAAAGAAATACCCCCATATTCCAATTCTAATAAAACCTAATACACCTAGAAATCCACCTAATGCTAAACCAGATAATATTTCTCGTTTCATTACCCTAATCCAATCGCTAATTGTCACCTCGCCCAAAGCCATAGCCCTAATAATCAATGTTGCTGCCTGTGAACCAGTATTACCACCACTAGATATAATAAGGGGGATAAATAAAGATAGAACCACTGCTTTCTCTATTTGACCCTCAAAATAGCTCATAGCTGTAGCAGTTAACATCTCGCCAAAAAATAATACTATAAGCCAACCTGCCCTTTTGTTTATCATTCTATGCAGTGCTATTTCTAAATAGGGTTCATCTAATGCCTCAACAGCTCCTAATTTTTGTATATCTTCAGTGTTTTCTTCTTCAGCTATATCTAGTGCATCATCTATCGTTACAATCCCAAGCAAAATTCCGTCTTGATCTATAACTGGTAAAGCACTTCTATCTGTTGATTTAAATTTATCTACAATAGTCTCTTGGTCATCATTTACCAATAATGCAGATACCTGATAATTCATTAAGGTCTGGACATAAGCATTTGGTGAAGACAATAAAAACTCTCTTATTTTAATGTCGTCTAGCAACTTACCCTTTTCATCTACTACATATATTATATTTAGGGTTTCTGAATCTTTACCGTACTTTCTTATGTATTCTTGAGCATCTTTTACTGTCCAGTCTGGTTTTATTGTAATAAAATCAGGTGTCATTATACGACCAATACTATCCTCAGGATAACCAAGTAATTTTAAGGCAATTGCCCGTTCATTATTACTTAGTAGGCTCACCATTAGTGACAGCGTTAATGCATCAAGTTCTTCAAGCAATGAAGTCCTGTCATCTGCAGACATTTCATTTAAAAGTTCTGCTATTCTCGGGTGGGGCAATACCCCTAAAAGGTATTTTTGAAATCCTAACTCTAAGTAATCAAATACCTCAACACTCTGATTTCTATGTAGGGCATAAAATATAAAGAGAGCATCGACATTTGTCTTTACATCATTTAATATTTCAGCTATATCTGTAACGGGGACATCAGCTAATGCTTCGCGAATTTCTTCTTTATCCCTACGTTCTAACCATCCTGAGATGTCCGTTTCATAAATTTCGCTGCGCATTTATTTTAATGATTTATTTACTACATTTTAAGAAAAGGTGCCTTTGAATTTATACTATCAAAGAAAGATTAACGCAAAAGTATTGGTTAAGCTTATCTATTTTGGTAAAGTAAGAATTAGATAATCTGTAAATTGTATCCAGAGTAATACAAGCCAATTATGATAAGTCCAATTACGATTCTGTAATAACCAAATACTTTAAATCCCTTTTTACTTAGATAATTTATAAAAAACCTAATAGCTAACATAGCAACTATAAATGCAACAAGGTTACCAATAGCTAGTATTTCAATATCGCGAGTTGATAACTTGTTTCCTTCTTTTAAATACTTTAACAATTTATAAGCAGTTGCTGCAAACATAGTCGGCACAGCTAAAAAGAATGAGAATTCTGCTGCTTGCCTACGGGTTAGCTTTTGTGTCATTCCTCCAATAATACTAGATGCTGACCTACTTACTCCTGGGAACAAAGCTAAACATTGGAATACACCAATTATAAATGCTGTCTTCAAATCAGGCTTTTCGTCTAATTCTTGTGAATCTGTAAGGTGCTTGTCTGTGTTAGACTCTGGAAATAACTTATCGATAAATATCAAAACTATACCACCTAACAAAAGTGCAAATGCAATACCCAAAGGATTTTCTAAAAACGCATCTATTCGATCACCAAGTAATAGACCCGCAGCAAGTGCAGGAACTGCTGCAACTATAATTTTAACATAGAATGGTATTGATTGTAAAAATCGACGCCAATACATTACCAATACTGATAAAATTGCTCCCAATTGCACAGCAACAGTAAACAATTTTGTGAAATTGTCAGCTTCAATGCCCATAATGCTACTAGTAATAACCAAGTGGCCTGTACTAGAAATGGGTAAAAACTCAGTAACACCCTCTACTATACCCAGTATTATTGCTTCTATTATAGTCATTGTATGTCGTAAAATTTATGTTTTTATTAGTGTTGCTTTTGTTTATTCAACCATTTCGTGATCAGTTTCTTTAATCACTAAATAACGTTCTGCATCTAAAGCAGCCATACACCCAGAGCCAGCTGCAGTAACAGCTTGTCTGTAAGTCTTATCTTGAACGTCTCCGCAGGCAAACACACCTTCTATATTGGTAAAGCTGGTGCCAGGCTTGGTAAGAAGATAGCCAGTCTCGTCCATTTCTAGCATTCCTTTAAATATATCGGTATTGGGTTTATGCCCTATCGCCACAAAGAAACCGTGAACGTCTAGAACCTCTTCTTGTTGGGTATCTACATTTCTTATTTTCACTCCAGTTACACCATTTTCGCCCAAAACTTCTACTGTTTCAGAATTCCAGTGAATATGAATATTTTGCAAATTCTTTACCCTATGCTGCATTGCTTTGCTGGCACGCAACTCACCTCTTCGAACAATCATATGTACATTGGTACATAATTTAGATAAGTATGATGCTTCCTCTGCGGCAGTGTCTCCACCACCTACTATAGCCACGTCTTGTCCTATATAGAAAAAACCATCACATACAGCGCAGGCACTTACTCCATATCCATTCAGTCGCTGTTCACTCTCTAGGCCTAACCATTTAGCTGATGCACCAGTAGAGATTATAACCGTTTCTGCTTCAACAGTATGTTCCTCGTCTATTGTAACTTTTTTAATGTCACCGTGTAATTCTACTGCGGTAACCATTCCATTTCTTATATCTGTACCAAAACGTTCTGCTTGCTTTCTGAAATGTTCCATCATTTCTGGTCCTTGTATGCCATCAGGATAGCCTGGGTAATTGTCAACTTCAGTGGTAATTGTTAATTGACCTCCTGGTTGGGTGCCTGTGTACATTACTGGTTTTAAGTCTGCACGAGCTGCATATATGGCAGCAGTATAGCCTGCTGGTCCTGAACCTATAATTAATACTTTAATTCTTTCCATTTCTAAACTTTATCTACAACTAAATAATGTTGCAAAGGTAAACTTAGGTGGTTGATAATGTACGGTAACTAAAGACTAAGAACTAGGTTTAAGCCCCAAACGGTTAAACAAATCTCTAAAGACTTCGTCTTCATCTAATAATTTTTGAATTAGCTCTCCATCAGTCAAAGGCATACCTTCTACCTTTCTGTCTGTCAGGCTCTCATCAAATATGATGAATATTTTAGGAACGGGTATATTTAGGTTAATAAAAGTCTCTATTAACTGCCTCTTATTACGTTCTAATTGTGCATTTAGGGTTTCGTGCGAAGATCTTATAACTACTTCGCCTCTGTCATTTACTTCTGGTACAAATATGTTTTTAGCCGTAACTAAAGAGTAGGCATCTACTTTCTTAAAGAAAGAATGCCAAACAGGTAAAAACACCTCTATTGAAATGGGATGAAAGCTTTCTATGTTTAGAGCCTCATTTTGCTTGTTTTCAGCTAAGGCCAAATTTGCAGTGTTTAATAACTCCTCTCTATTAAAAGATGAAATGCTTTTAGGCGTAGTATTTACCTTTTTGGGTTGTGTACCTTCAGTGCTAGCTACTTCAATTACTGTAGATTGTGTTCTTTTAGAGGGGCTTAGAGATTGAATCTTTAGTTTTTTTTTTCAATTAGCTCTTCTACTGTCAATGCTTGATGCAAATAACATAGTTTCATTAGAGCCATTTCAACGTGAAGCCTTTGATTCCTAGCTGTTTTGAAATTCACATCAAATTGATTAATGATGTTTAACCCAGAAATTATCCAATCTAAGTTGAATTTCTTTGCCTGATCAATATACAATACCTGAGTACCCTCGCTCATTTCTAGCAATTGCGTGGTATTTGCATTCTTACACATCATTAAATTTCTAATGTGTTCACTTATACCAGTTAAAAAATGACCTGCATCAAAACCTTTGTCAAGAATTTCATTAAATAACAACATTACTTCTGCTAAATCTGAGGCTAAAAAATAATCGCAAAGCTTAAAGTAATAGTCGTAGTCTAATACATTCAATTGTTGTATAACGTCTTGATAATTAATAGATTTACCTGTAAAGCTGATAACCCTATCAAATATTGATAGTGCATCTCTCATAGCACCGTCTGCCTTTTGTGCTATAATGTGAAGAGCTGTTTCCTCGTAGCTTATACCCTCCTTATTGCAAATGTCTATTAATTGCTCTATGGCATATTTAATACTGATTCGCCTAAAATCATAAACTTGACACCTGCTTAAAATGGTCGGCAATATTTTATGCTTCTCAGTAGTTGCCAGTATAAATTTAGCATAAGATGGTGGTTCCTCTAGTGTCTTTAGGAATGCATTAAATGCAGCTTGGCTCAACATATGAACCTCATCTATAATATATACTTTATACTTACCTGACTGTGGCGCAAAACGAACTTGATCATTCAGTGCTCTAATGTCTTCAACACTATTATTTGAGGCTGCATCTAATTCATATATATTGAAGCTTTGCTGATTTTGCGCTGTTACACAAGAATTACAAATGCCACAAGGCTCTCCATCTTCAGATAAATTCTCACAATTCAGCGCTTTAGCTAATATCCTTGCACAAGTTGTCTTACCTACTCCACGTGGACCGCAAAAAAGTAATGCGTGACCTAAGTGACTGGATTTTATAGCGTTCTTCAAACTGTTGGTAACAGGCTCTTGCCCCAATACAGTGCTGAAAGTTGCAGGACGATATTTTCGTGCTGATACGGTAAAATTAATAACTCCCTGCTCCATTTTTAAATGACTCGCAAGTTAGTGGTTTTTGATTCTTCGTTCATTATTTAGGGGAATGATTCCAACAATAATAGTATATATATCGTCAAACATATACTTAATCAATAGTTAAGATTTGTTTCTGTTGTTGATTAATTTTGAAATTGGAAAATGCATAACAATTATTATGAAAATCGCAAAAAGAATATTCCTTGGTTTAATTATATTAATTGTCTTGATAGTAGGTGCCGCAATAGTAATACCTATAATTTACAAGGGTAAATTAGTAGAATTAGGAAAGAAAGAGGCTAATAAACAGCTTAATGCTAATTTGGATTTTGATAATGATATTAGCATCACGCTATTCAAATCATTTCCTGATATAAGTATAGGTATATCCAAACTAAAGGTAGTAAACGTAGAACCTTTTTTAGGTGATACCCTAATTAGTGCTGAGAAAATAGACCTAACGCTTGATTTAATGAGTGTGATAAAGGGAGAGCATTATGACATTAAGAAAATTGCCTTAATTCGACCAAAAATAAAAATTCATACACTAGCAGATGGACAAGCAAATTATAACATTACCAAAACTGATACTACCCCGACTAATAAACAACTAACTGATACGAGTTCAAAGTTTAAACTATCACTAAAAAAATATTCTATTGAGAATGCGTACATTGTTTATGATGACAAGCTACTGGGAATGCAAGCTAAAGTGGTGAATATGAAACATTCAGGCACAGGAAATTTTGATGATGTAGTGTATGATTTAATTACTGAAACGACAATAGAACAGTTGTCATTTGGCTATGGTGGTGTGAATTACTTAAGCCAAGTTAAAACTAATTTAAATGCAGTATTAAATATAGATATGGGCCAGTCCAAATATTCATTCAAAGAAAATGTGCTAAAGATAAATGACTTAGAATTAGGTTTTAATGGGTTTGCACAATTAAAAGGAGATGATATTACGACAGACTTAAAATTTGAAACAAAAAAATCTGATTTTAAGAATTTTTTAAGTCTTATACCTACCCTATACCAATCTAGTTTTAAGGACTTAAGTGCCAAAGGAAAATTTGGTATTGACGGTAACTTTAGGGGTACCTATAATGCAACAGAGTATCCTGCATTCAATATAAATATGTTGATAGAAAATGGTTCTTTCAAATACGCCAGCCTACCAGCAGGTGTAGATGGGGTGAATCTAAAAGCCAATATAAAGCACAATCAAGGAAATCTAGATAATATGACCATTGCTGCTATACTGAACGGTAAAATGGCAAATGATCCATTTGCTATGGACTTAATAGTAAAACAGTTGTTAACAGATCCATATATAGATTTAAAAGCAAAAGCGAAAATAGTGTTGGCTAAATTTAGAGAGTTTATACCTTTAAATAAATCTACTACTTTAGACGGCATTATTGATTTAGATGTAGCAATAAAAGGAACTCAAAGTGCTGCAGAAAAGGGTAACTATGAATCATTTAATGCAGTTGGCACAGTAAATATAAATCAATTCAAATATGCAGATGATAAAGTTAGTCCAGTTCCAATTAATATATCTAGGGCTGGTTTAAAATTCAATCCTAATAATTTAGAATTGCAAGAGCTAAATATGATATTCGGCAAGTCTGATATCAACGCTAAAGGTTATTTTAATAACTATTTAGGTTATGCACTAAAAGGCTCACCGCTAGTAGGTAAACTGACAATGAACAGTAAACTAATGGATATAAATGAATTGTTACCAGCTACTGCAACAGAAACTCCTGCATCAAAAGTAGTGGCAGCAAATCAGACCAATAAACAGCCTGTGGCTGATGTAGAAGTATTTAGCTTGCCAAAGAATATTGATTTTACATTTAATAGTACTATTGGTAAAATCCTATACGAGAGTTACATAATAGATAATTTCCAGGGGTTTATAATTCTTAAGAATGAAAAACTTGAAATATTGAATACAAGCCTGCAAATGCTGGGTGCAGATATGAAATTGAGTGGAATATTTGATGCATCTAATTCAAAGAAACCAGAATTAAATAATTTTAAATTTAATATTAGCCACCTAGGCTTTCAACAAATGTTTGCTCAAATTCCTATGGTACAGAAATATGCGAGTATTACAAAAAACTTAGCTGGGTCATTTGATGGTGAAATAATGTTTAGTTCACCTTTAGCTGAAGGTTTTATGCCTATACTTTCTCAGTTAACCAGCAATGGCTTCCTAAAAATAGATAAAGCAGAACTTTCAAACTATTTACCTATGAAGCAATTGGGCGAAAAACTTGGAATTTCAAGCTTTGATAAAATTGTATTAACAGGTATTAAACCTTCATACTACATTTCAGACGGCAGGATTAACCTAAAAGAACCAGTAAAATTTAATATTGATAAAGCGAATTTTAGTGTAATAGGTAGCAGTGGACTAGATAAAACATTGAAATACACGATGGAAATTGTGTTACCTTCAACTTTAGTAAAAAATCAAGTGCAAAGTAATTTAAATGCTACTCTCTCTGGTACAGGAATTAAGGTGCCAATTGGTGAGACTATTAAGGTTTTAGCTGACATAAGTGGTACTGTAGAAAAGCCAGTTATTAAGCTAAACCTAGGGCAAATGGGAAAAGATATGCTT
>JAWXCF010000022.1:0-26172 GCA_034440515.1 Bacteroidota bacterium | reverse complement strand
CCAATTGGTGAGACTATTAAGGTTTTAGCTGACATAAGTGGTACTGTAGAAAAGCCAGTTATTAAGCTAAACCTAGGGCAAATGGGAAAAGATATGCTTTCTGGATTAAAAGATCAAGCACTAGATGAATTGAATAAAAAGAAAAAAGAATTAGAAGATGAGGCAAGAAAGAAAATAGAAGCAGAAAAACAGAAACAGTTACAAAGACTTGATAATGAGAAAGCAAAGCTGAAAAATACCGCCAATGAAAAAGAAGCAGAAGCTAGAAAGCGAATAGAAGCTGAAAAAGCTAGAATAGAAGCTGAAAAAAGAAAGGTAGAAGAAGAGGCTAAGAGAAAAGCAGAAGAAGAGAAGAATAAGATTAAAAACGAGGCCAAAGAGAAAGGTAAAGATATATTTAAGAAGAGGTTCTAAGAAAGAACCTCTTACTAAATGCATTTATTAGCCTATGGTTCCAATACTTCTTACCGCCAACATACAGAGTTTATACAATACTCTAGCACCAACATTGGCATCCCACTCACCTTCGGCACCTGGTGATACTTCGCATAAATCAAAGCCAATAATTTGTTTACCTGTCGCCACAATTTTCTCTAATAAGAAAAATACCTGTTCTAAATCTAAACCATCTGGAACTGGAGTACCTGTATTAGGACATAGCCAAGGTTGCAAACCATCTATATCAAAAGATATGTAAACCTTATCACTTAATTGATTTATAATTAAATCAGTCACGTCATTCCAACTTTTGTTTAGGAATGCTGCCTTTTTCATATCGTGGTCGTGAAATAAATTCACACGTCCCTCTAATGCGTGGATGCAATCAATTTCTTCGTGGCTAATGTCTCGCACCCCAACCTGTACTATCTTACTTACTTGAGGTATTTTTAGTGCATTGTACATTATGCTAGCGTGGCTATATGTAAAGCCCTCATAAGCATTTCGCAGGTCTGCGTGAGCATCAATTTGTATTATACTGTATGCATCGTGAATTTCTGCTAAAGCTTGCATATAACCTAGTGGTGTACTGTGATCTCCACCAACTAGTCCTACAAATTTTCCTTCAGATAGTAGTTCTTGGCACCTAGCTTTAACTGCATCAACCATTAATTGGCTAGTTGCATTTATGTCAGTTAAGACTTCTATTGTTGGTTGATTTGCACTTAAACTTTCTATATATGCTTTAACAATTGGTCTTTTCTCAGTACTTATTTCAGCAAGTCCCTGGGGAACCTCTGTCATTGCTATCCCCACTTTATAGCCAAATGGGTGAAGTGGTTCATACAGATCTAGTTGTTGACTAGCTGTAATTATTGCTGCTGGACCATTTGCGGTTCCTCCACCATAGCTAACAGTTAATTCCCACGGTACAGGTAATAACACTATTTGGCTTTCTGCCTCAGTGAATGGTAAACCAAAAACACCATTGGCTGTTAAACCGTTAGTATTTACGTCAAACTTAGATAGCGTGTCTGCCCTACTAGTTTTAGCAGTTTCAGACAGTGACTTCTTCATTTAACAATTCTTTCACAAAATTTGGCAAAGCGAATGCAGCACTATGAATTTCTAAATTATAATAGCCTAGCTCATTATTTGCACAAAATTCATTTATATAGGTTGCATCTATATCATTAAGAGGGTGATTAGCACCGTCTTTACTACAGTAGCAGAAACTCCATACTCCTGTAGGATAGGTACTAATATAGCCTAGGTAACAATGTGTATTTTCTCTACCAAATACTTTATTGTACACAGAGAATAGTTGTTGCATAGCTTCAGCGTGGAACCTTGGTGATTCACTTTGACCTGTCATCAATCCACCTTCTCTTAATATTCTGTAGCAATTGCTAAAAAACACTTCACTAAATAAACCTTCAGCTGGGCCTACTGGGTCACTACTATCTATAACTATTAAGTCAAAATAATCACTTTCAGCCTCCTCAACATATTTAATACCATCACCAATTATTAGGTTCAACTTTTGATCATCAAGTGATTGGCTCAACTGTGGCAGGTGCAATCTACTCGCTTCAACCACAGCCTCATCTATCTCTATCATTACAACTTCTTGTACACCTTGATGCTTTAATATTTCTCTTACTGTACCACCATCACCACCACCTATTACAAGGGCTCTCTTTACATTTTTGTGAGTTAACATTGGGATATGAACAATCAGCTCGTGGTATGCATACTCATCTTTTTCTGTACACATTACCATATTGTCTATGGCTAATAGTTTACCATATGCATAACTATCAAATACTTCTACCTTTTGAAATGGAGTATTCTTACGATATAAGATTTCACCACTGTGCCTTACACTTAATGCAATGTTTTCGTCTTTGTCTGTTAGCCAAGTGTTTCTATTGTACTTAGGGGCTGGTTGCTCGCTATGTGCGTGATCACCATAATCAACATTTTTACCTTGAGCTACAATCGCTAGTTGACCACGTAGTGCTTCAATTGCTGAACCATTTTTAGCTTGGAAATTCTCTAATAAATAATTGTAGGCTACCCAAGGGTTTACCTCTGTACCACACGTAAATATATCAACACTGGCATAGCCAAACTCCGGCCAAGTATGTATGGCTAAGTGACTTTCTTGAATAACAACTACCCCGGATACACCAAATGGTGAAAAGTGGTGGAAAGTACTGTTTATTATTGTTGCTCCAGCTATTTTAGCTGCGTCCAGCATCGCTTGTTCGATGTGGTTTACATCCGATAAAATTTCAGAAGAGCAATCGTAGTATTCTACAATAATGTGTCTGCCTAATGCACCGTCAAATGACATATTGATAAATTTATTATGAATTGAAAAATTAAAATGGGCTTATGTAAGCGCCACTGAACAAAGAGATTAAAAAAATAATGCTAAATAAAAAACTAAGTATAAAGCCTGTAATTACAATGGATAATAGCAAGCTATGCTTTATTTTCTGAAATCCAAGCGACTTTAGCCTAAAATAACACCAAATACTCAACGTCAATGTGGGCAAACCAAACCACCAACAAAACGCAAGCGAAATTAACCCAGCTATATATATAGTCAAGTTATTTTGAGTTTTTTTATTAATGTAAGTATTATTTTTAACTACCACTTGTATGTGACAAAATTAGAATAGCACCTATGAAATTAAAAACTATTAGTAAAATGATGAATAAACATATAATGACTCGTGCAATAAATGCAAAGTATTACATTTGCCCAAATTAATAATTGATACCTAATAACATTCTATGGATATCTCGAAGATAGCAGAATTACTTGGCGAAGAAGCTGATAATTTACTCAACCACAAGGCAACTGCAATTGCAAAAGAACATTTACACCTACCTGGTGCTGATTTTATTGATCGCATCTTTTCTATTGGTAACCGTTCCAATCAAGTATTAAGAAGCCTTCAATCACTTTATGGGGCTGGTAGATTGGCAAATACAGGTTATGTAAGCATACTCCCTGTTGACCAAGGTATCGAACACTCTGCAGGCGCATCATTCGCACCAAACCCAATTTACTTCGATCCAGAGAATATCGTAAAATTAGCTATTGAGGGTGGCTGTAATGCTGTTGCGAGTACTTATGGAGTATTGGCAAGTGTTTCAAGAAAATATGCTCACAAGATTCCATTTATAGTTAAAATTAACCACAATGAGTTTTTAACTTATCCTAATAAATATGACCAAATTATGTTTGGTAGCGTAGAGGAAGCTTGGAATATAGGAGCTGTTGCTGTGGGTGCAACCATCTATTTTGGTTCTGAAGAATCTACACGTCAAATACAAGAAGTAGCTGCTGCATTTGAAAGAGCACACGAACTAGGTATGGCTACAATATTATGGTGCTACACTAGAAACAACGCTTTTAAAGTAGATGGAGTAGATTATCATAATTCTGCAGACCTTACTGGTCAGGCAAACCATTTAGGTGTGACTATTCAGGCAGATATTATAAAACAAAAACTCGCAACCAATAATGGGGGCTACAATGCAGTTAAATTTGGAAAAACGCATAAAGATGTTTATGAGAAACTAACTACAGAAAATCCTATTGATTTAGTTAGATATCAAGTAGCAAACTGCTATATGGGTAGAGCTGGACTTATAAATAGTGGTGGTGAAAGTAAAGGTGAAACAGATTTAGTTGAAGCAATTACTACAGCAGTTATTAACAAACGTGCAGGTGGTAGTGGATTAATAAGTGGTAGAAAGTCGTTCCAAAAAGATATGAAAAACGGAATAGCATTGTTAAATGCAATACAAGATATTTATCTGAATAATGATGTAACAATAGCTTAAGCCAAAGTTTAACTAAAACCGTTAACCTGTAAGTAATTTGTAAAGTCTATTGGCTTGAAAATGCTTGCAGGTTTTTTTATTTATATTTGTTGTTACCAAAATATCAGAAAAATTAATCAATATGAATCATGAGTTGGTTTAAAAGGGTAAAAGAAGGAATATTAACCTCTACTGAGGAAAAAAGAGAAGTGCCCGAAGGTTTGTGGACAAAGTGTCCAGAGTGCAAAAAAGCAATAGCTACTAGAGAGTTAGAGGATAATTATTTTATTTGTCCGTGTGAGAATAGATATCATTTTAGGATTGGAAGTGAGTCTTATTTTAAGATATTATTCGATGATGGAAAATACACTGAGTTAAATAAAAATTTATCGGCAGCTGATCCATTAAAATTTGTCGATAAAAAACCATACAGCACTAGGCTAATTGATGCACAAAAAAGCACTGGGTTAAAAGATGCCCTGCGTAGTGCCGTTGGCAAAATTCACGGACAAGATTTAGTGGTCTCTTGTATGGATTTCGCATTTATAGGTGGTAGTATGGGTAGTGTGGTTGGTGAAAAAATTGCTAGAAGCATAGACTATGCTTTAGAGCATAAAGTACCCTTGTTAATTATATCAAAATCTGGTGGTGCTAGAATGATGGAGGCTGCATTCTCACTAATGCAAATGGCAAAAACAAGTGCGAAATTGGCACTGCTAGACAAAGCTGGTGTTCCCTATATTAGTTTAATGACTGACCCAACAACAGGTGGAGTTACAGCTAGTTTTGCTATGTTAGGCGACCTAAATATTTCAGAACCAGGCGCTTTAATTGGATTTGCTGGTCCACGTGTTATAAAAGAAACTATTGGTAAAGACTTACCAGAAGGATTTCAATCAGCAGAATTTTTGGTAGAGCACGGTTTTCTTGACTTTATCGTAGATAGGGCAGCATTAAAAGATAAATTAGCTTCATTGTTAAGCATTATTTACGCACAGAAATCAATAGAGCCCTAGTCGCTTAGTAGAATTCATAATTACAGTACAGGCAGCTTTCAAATCTTCAGGTTCAATGTTTAGTGGTGGGGCTAACCTAATGCAATGATTGTTGTACAAGAACCAGTCTGTTAGTATATTTTGCTGAAAACAGTCTAAAATTACGGAGGTTACGTTGTCAAAAGTGTCTAGTTCTAACGCCAGGAGCAATCCTATTCCGTGTAAATGAAGTGGTTGTAAACCATCGCGAATAATGTTGTGAAGATTCTCAATTGACGTAATTGAAATTTCGTTTTTAAGTGCTGTATAAAATGCCAATCCTGAAGCACAACTTAAAGGGTGCCCGCCAAAAGTTGTGATGTGTCCAAGTGCAGGGTTTTCAGACAATGTAGCCATAAATTCTCTGCTAGATATAAATGCACCTAATGGCAAACCACCCCCTAAAGACTTACCAGCCAACAATATATCAGGCACCACATCAAATTCTCCTGCTTGCCACATTCTACCTGTCCTAAATAGACCTGTCTGGCATTCATCATAAATCAGTAAACTATTATAAGCATTACATAATTGTCTCGCTGTCATTCTAAATTCTTCAGTCAATATAACCCCACCACTTTCTGCCCTTACAGGTTCGACAATTATGGCTGCAACAGATTCATCAAAGGCTGCTATCAATCTCTCTAAATCATTTACTGGTATATGTACCACATCTGGCAATAAAGGTTGAAATGGTGCTGTATAACTATTGTTACCAGCTAAACTTAATGAACCCATACTGCTGCCGTGGTAACTGTCTATCAGCGATACAATTTTAGATTTCCCTGTTACCCTTCTTGCTAGTTTTAAGGCTCCTTCGGTTGCCTCTGTTCCGCTATTGGTAAAAAAAACGCAGTTTAAATTGTCTGGCAGGTCTGTAGTAAGTGCTTGAGCATATAGTAGAGGTGAAGACTGAATATATTCACCATATACCATAACGTGTAGATGCTTATCTGCTTGGTTGTGAATGGCAGCTAATATATCAGGGTGTGAATGTCCTAAGGCAGATACACCTATTCCACTAATTAGGTCTAGATATTTTGCACCAGAATGGTCATATATATAAGAACCTTTAGAGTGGGCTACATCTAGCGCCAAGGGCATTGTATTGGTTTGAGCCTGATATTTTAAAAAAGTCTGCAGTCTATTCATATTTGCAAAATTAGACTAAGCAACTATGACTTATTATTAATCTGCTTCATCTCTACGTTCTTTGATTTTCTGTAATAACTCTTTCTTAAAAGTTCTATCAGCTTTGTAAATAAATGCTAATTTTTTTATAGGGATTACTGTTTTAAATTCAGCATAATATTTTTTCTTAACATCTAATTGAGTTTGCTGTAAATCTAACATTTTATCTAAATAACCTTCCAGTTCTACATCAGTAGCAAGTGGCTCTATTGCTTTCATTTTCAATTTATTAAAGATTTTATTATTCGCCCTTAATTCAGCTGACATTTGTTGAAAAACTGGCCAAAACTTATTCATTTCATCGTCAGTCAGGTTCATTTCCCTTTCGTAAATACTTTTCTGAAACGCCTCAATAACTATTCGCTTTTTAACAACATTGCCTTGTGCAATACTTAATTGGCTGATAAAGAGAAACAAGAAAAGAAGCAATTTTAATTTTTTCATAAAATGCCCTCCTCTTGAACTAACGATTCTTCAAAATAATCTAATACATCGTCTTTGGTAATTTCTATTTCATCAATACTAGACAATACTTCGACATTCGACTGTTCATTGGTTTTCAATTTATTAATTTCCTTTTTATCTATTTTTTTTGTTTTTGGTTTCACGTTTAACTCTGATAGTAAATATTCCTCATCACCCAATTTATAATCATCTGTGTCAACTTCGCTTATTTCTATCTCAGGCTTTTCAACTTTCATAGTTTTATCTATTTTTACAGGCTGCTGTAACGCAGTTGACTTTATTTGACTTGTTTTTGGTACCCAAAGTATTACTACTAGTGCAATTACACTAGCCATAGCCGCACCAGACATCCAAATAAACTTAAATGGAACTTTAGTCCTAGCAGACTTATAACTAATTCTGCTCTGAATATTCTCATTCAATGTATTAAAATAAGAGTCATCTACTTTGAATACTTGGTCTCCTTTTAGAGAAGATTTTAGGGATTCGAGATATTTATTTTCCTCATTATGATTATCTATATTTTTCATTGCTTTAATACTTATTTAGAGTAAATGAAGATTAAAAGGTTTAATCTAAGCCAACATATATTCTTCTATTTTTTTAGCAGCGTAGTGGTAGTTTGCCTTCAAGGCACCTACACTTGTTCCCATTATTTCACTTATTTGTTGAAAAGGCATCTCATCAAAATATCGCATTTGGAATACGGCTCTTTGTTTTTCCGGCAATGAGATTATGGCTATTTGTAGTTTTTTTTCCAATACATCTGCATCAATATCAACCCCAGATGATATCGCATTCTTAAGATCTTCATCAAAAGGCTTTGAAGAAAATATTCGCTTGCGTTTCTCCTTCTTTAAATGTGCAAGAGATTCATTTACTGCTATTCTATATAACCAAGTGTAGAGGCTAGAATTCTGCCTATATCCCTCTAAGAATCTGTGAACTTGGAGCCAAGTATTTTGTAATACATCATCTGTATCATCGTGTGTGATGACTAACCTACGGATAACAAGATAAAGTTTTTTGCTATACTTGTTTACCATTAGACTGAAAGCATATTGCCGAGAATTACTGTCTGCCAACATATTAAGCAATTCCTCATCCTCAATATGTTTGGTCATCTACTTTTTGATATTATTTCTATTTTCTTGATACAGCTTTTTCTGCAGCTGCAACAATGTTAGGTACATCTAGACCGTATTTTACCATTAGCTCTTCTGGCTTACCACTTTCACCGAATGAATCATTCACGGCTACCATTTCCATAGGCACCGGAAAGTTTCTTACAATTAGTTGCGCAACACTATCACCCAAACCTCCATTCATTTGATGTTCCTCTGCAGTTACAACACATTTTGTGTGTTGTATAGATATTAAGATAGCCGCAATATCTAAAGGTTTAATAGTGTGTATATTTATTATTTCTGCATCAATTCCTTTTTCTGCCAATATTTTAGATGCTTGTAATGCTTTCCAAACCAAATGTCCTGTAGCAATGATACTTACATCAGCACCTTTTTTCATAACTATTGCTTTACCAATCTCGAAATTTTGTGATGTTGATGTGAAATTAGGTACAGCCGGTCTGCCAAATCTTAAATATACTGGACCTTTATATTGAGCTATTGCCAAAGTTGCTATAAGAGTTTGATTATAATCGCAGGTATTAATAACTGTCATTCCTGGCAGCATCTTCATTAATCCAATATCTTCTAATATTTGGTGGGTAGCCCCATCTTCACCTAAAGTTAAACCAGCGTGACTGGCACATATTTTCACATTTTTCCCACTGTAAGCAATTGATTGTCTGATTTGGTCATAAACTCTACCAGTACTAAAATTAGCAAATGTTCCTGTAAAAGGAATGTAACCGGTAGTAGCCATACCCGCAGCAATTCCCATCATATTAGCCTCTGCTATACCAACCTGAAAGAATCTACTAGAAAAATCTTGTTTAAATTTCCCCATTTTTAAAGATTCGGCCAAATCTGCTGTTAAGGCGACAACTCTTTCATTTTCAGCACCTAATTGGTGAAGCGCCTCTCCAAATCCGTCTCTAGTTGCTTTTTTACCTTGATCAATAAAGTAATTATGATCCATATCTTATTGTGCTAATTATTCTAATCTAAAATTAATGATCTGTCTGATCCACTGCTTATACTCACAGACACTTCTCTTGATTCAATTATGTGTTGTGCATCTTTTAGTTTATATACTATTTTGTAACTACCGGGTTGCAAATTCAACACTTCTCTACCATTTCCTTGTTGGCTAGTAACATCTACTACCCATTCCATTTTATTGTTACGCAATATAAATATAGAGGCGTCAATTGCATTGTAGTAACTAAGTTGCAACACTCCATTTTCTGGAATGATGATGGGAGTGGACTTACTCTGAGAAATTTGTATTTTGTTTATCTTGATTTTAGGTAATGTTAGTATCTCTACATCGTAAATACCTATTAAAAATTTATGTGTAGTATTTATGTCTTGAACATAAATAATTTGACTAGTGCCATTTTTCTTAATTAAGCATTTAATTGTCCCATTTTCATTAGCATTTGCCATTGAAAATTTTAGTGTGCCTTGAGCTGCAGGTATCTCTACTAAGTTATGAACGGTAGGTTTAATTTCAACTCCCTTTTTAAATATAGGCGGGGTGGTATGTACTTCTATATCATACTTGAAGCCAGCCTCAACTTTGAATGTATCTGGTTTACCATTTCCATCTAGAGTATGATAATAATTTGTAACTAATGCATTGTTTTTAGCATTGTAAAAACTCATATTTACTTCTGTTTCTCTAGGCTTGCCATTAACATCTAATAAATTTATGGTGAGGGTGGTTTTTTCTAGTGATTGCGCTATCACATTATTCAATACAACTCTAAACTCACTCTCTGTATTTACCCCATAAAATTTACCCACACAACCCATTTGTTTGCTATAATCCTCACTCATACCCAGCCCAATTACAAATGGTCTCAATACAATTCCCTTGTTCTGTAAGGTTTGGCTAACTGCACAGGGGTCTCCTTTGCATTCCTCAAGACCGTCTGTGATTAAAATTAAAATGTTGGTAGCACGTCTATCAGGAAAATCACCTGCTGCTTGTTCAAGTGAATAGGCTATAGGTGTCGTTCCTTTTGCGTGCAAAGTTTTTAGTCTTTCCTTTATTTCTTTAGCATTAAAAGTTTCAAATCCGACTTCTAACTTAGTGTCTTTACAGTCTTTATCTGGACTTTGATGTCCATAGGCTCTTAGAGCCATCTCTACACCAGGAACATTATTTAAGCTATCAACTAATCTGGCTAATACTTGGCGCGCAACTATCATTTTCTGTTTGCCATCAATATTTCCCAACATACTGCCTGAGCAATCTAGTACAAACAGAAACCTCACTTTCTTAACTGGCTCTTGTGCTGATGCTGACTTACCTACAAGTAATAAAGATATCAAAAGAAAGTTGATAAAGAAAAAGTTTTTACTTGAAAATGGTCTCATTTTTAATTAACGACTATTAATAGTCGCCTATTGTTAAAGGCAGTTGATTTAGGGCGCTACCCAATTGCTCGTCATTTGGTGCTACGCCGTGCCACTTATGCGTACCTACCATAAAGTCAATGCCTTGACCCATTTCCGTTTTCATTATTATAGCTTGGCATACACCTTTATAAGTATTTGCTTTTGCATTGTTTAGGGTTTCTACAATTTCTCTCAAATTATGACCATCCATTTCTAATACTTCCCAACCAAATGATGTCAATTTGTCTTTTAAATTCCCAAGATTCAATACGTCTTTGGTAGCACCATCTATTTGTTGCCCGTTATAGTCAATAGTTATTATTAGATTATCTACCTTATTGTGTGGTGCAAACATAAGTGCCTCCCAGTTTTGACCTTCCTGTAATTCACCATCACCGTGTAGGCTAAATACAACATTCTCATCATTGGCTAATTTCTTACCTAATGCCATACCTATAGCTGCACTCATACCCTGCCCCAAACTACCTGTCGCTATATGAATGCCTGGGAGCCCCTCGTGAGTAGTTGGATGCCCTTGTAGTCTGCTATCCAAATGTCTAAAAGTATTTAACTCTTGAATGGGGAAATAACCACTTCTAGCTAAAGCACTATAATACACAGGGCTAATGTGACCATTACTTAACACAAATATATCGTGACCAGTACCCTCTATAGTCCAAGTGTCTTGGTTGTGGTTTAAAACTTCAAAGAAAAGTGCTACAAAATAGTCGGTACAACCTAATGAGCCACCAGGGTGACCACTTTGCACTTTATGTACCATTCTGACTATATCTCTACGTATTTGTGTAGCTATTTCTTCTAATTTTTTAATGTCTGTCATACTTGGTGATATGGTGCGAAATTATTGGTTTTAACATAACTTATGATTTATAATACCGAAAGCTTATAAACATAACACAAAAAGTATGTGCATAAACAAAAAGACCATCACATTATAATTTGCGATGGCCTTAATAATAAAAGATAATGAACTAATTTATACAGTTAATACTTCTTTTTCTTTTGATTTATATAAATCATCTACTTGCGTAATAAACTTATCAGTTAGTTCTTGAACTTTGGTTTCAGCGCCTTTACCTTCATCTTCTGGGGTACCTGCTTTTACCAATTTCTTAATACTCTCATTGGTATCTTGTCTAATCTTTCTAACAGCAACTTTACCATTTTCAGAGGCTTCTTTTACCTGTTTCACCAATTGCTTTCTTCTCTCTTCGGTTAGTGGGGGTAGTGTAATTCTGATAACAACTCCATCATTTTGAGGGTTTAGGCCTAAGTTAGAATTAACTATAGCCTTCTCTATTTGAATTAACACATTTTTCTCCCAAGGTTGAATAATCAAAGTTTTGGCATCTGGAGTATTAATGGTTCCTACTTGTGCCAAAGGTGTACTATTGCCGTAATAATCAACGCGAATACCGTCTAACATACTTGGACTTGCTTTGCCAGCACGGACTTTATTAAACTCAATATCTACGTGCTCTATAGCCTTTTTCATTTCTGCTTCAGCGTTTGCTAGAGCAGACTTTACGTCTTCTGCCATAATTATTTTGTTATTTTGAATTGAGCAAATATAAAAATTAATACCCTTAATGAGAGTTTAAGCTACTTTACTTCTGTATAGTCAATATATTCCCCACCCTTAATTGTAGGTTTTACTTGAGGTTGCGCATTCACTGTAGTCTTTCCAGTTTGGTTATTACCAGATACTGTTGCCCTTTTAATCCAAAATCGAAACCAAGAGCCAACAACTCTGATTACTAACAGAGCTAAAATAAAATAAAATATATACTTCATCTATCTTTTATCAAAATTAAGCTTACTTACTTAGGTACATAGACTTTTCACTGTAAAGTTTTTTAAAGTATGGGTCATTAGTATTGTCAATGAAGTAAATTGATTCTCCCGTTGATTTCATTTCTGGACCTAATTCTTTATTAACATTAGGAAACTTATCAAAAGAAAATACTGGTTCTTTAATAGCAAATCTGGTGCCTTTTGGTTCTAAATCAAAGTCAGAAAGTTTGCCAACGCCCAATATTACTTTAGTAGCTGTGTTAATGTAAGATTGTTGATATGCTTTACAAATGAATGGCATAGAGCGAGATGCACGTGGATTTGCCTCGATTACATAAACTTTTTCATTTTTAATGGCGAACTGGACATTCAATAATCCCTTCACATTCATAGCCATACCCAGTTGTTTGGTAATGTTATTTATCTGTTTCACTACATTTTCACTCAGGCTAAATGGTGGCAAAATAGCGTGACTGTCACCGCTGTGTATTCCAGCTGGCTCTATGTGCTCCATTACCCCCATTACATATACATCTTCGCCGTCACAAATGCAATCTGCCTCAGCTTCTTCTGCCCTATCTAGAAAATGATCTACCAATATTCTATTGCCTGGAATGTCACGCAATAATTTGATAACTGTGTCTTCTAATTCTTTGTCATTTATTACGATTCGCATACCTTGCCCGCCTAATACATAACTCGGTCTGACTAATACAGGATAACCAACCTTTGCAGCAAGTACTATTGCTTCTTCGGCAGACTCTGCAACACCATAATCTGGATAGGGAATATCTAATTCTTTCAACAAATCAGAAAAACGCCCTCTATCCTCAGACAAGTCCATATTTTCATAGCTTGTGCCAAAAATTGGAATATTATGTTCGGCTAATTTTTCGGCTAATTTTAAAGCAGTTTGCCCTCCTAATTGAACAATAACTCCATCAGGTTTTTCAAATTCAATTAGTTCACGCAAATGCTCCCAATATATGGGTTCAAAGTAAAGTTTATCGCTAATATCAAAATCTGTACTAACAGTTTCTGGATTACAGTTCATCATTATGGCCTGATAGCCTGCTTCTTTAGCTGCCAATATGCCGTGAACGCAACAATAGTCAAATTCTATACCTTGTCCTATTCTATTAGGGCCACTTCCTAGTACCAAAACCTTCTTCACATTATCGCAATGACTGTCATTAGTTTGGTCGAACGTGCTATAGAAATAGTTTGTTGGACTAGGGAATTCACCTGCACAGGTATCTACCATTTTATAGACACGCTTTATACCAAATTCCTTTCTTTTATCATAGACTTGGTCCTCGTTACAATTTAGCACCCAAGCTATTTGTACATCGCTGTAGCCATTTTGCTTTAGCACCATCATAAAGTCACTTGGAACATTGTTGATGCTGTATCTGCGTAGTTCTTGTTCTAATGCTACCAGCTTTTGTATCTGCTCTAGGTACCATTTATCAATTTTAGTTAAGTCAAATATTGTTTTAAGTGGTATTCCCAAACTTAATGCATCTTTTACGTGAAATATTCTGTCCCAGCTAGGATTTTCTAAACTATCAGTAATTTCCTCAAGTTTTCTAGAATCGTGACCATCTGCACCTAGTCCAGCGCGTTTCAGCTCTAGACTTTGACAGGCCTTTTGTAGAGCTTCTGTAAAGGTTCGACCTATAGCCATTACTTCCCCTACAGATTTCATTTGAAGACCAAGAGTTTTGTCACAACCAGGAAATTTATCGAAATTCCATCTTGGGATTTTTACAATTACGTAATCTATGCTTGGCTCAAAGTAAGCTGATGTACTTTTAGTTACCGGATTCTTTAACTCATCAAGAGTTAAACCTATGGCTAATTTTGCTGCAATTTTTGCAATTGGGTAACCTGTAGCTTTACTTGCCAATGCTGATGAACGTGACACCCTCGGATTAATTTCAACCGCAATTATGTCCTCATTTACAGGATTCATTGCAAATTGCACGTTACAACCACCGGCAAATGTGCCAATTGAACGCATCATTTTAATGGCCATATTTCGCATTCGTTGATACGCAGTATCACTTAGGGTCATCGCAGGTGCTATGGTAATGCTATCGCCCGTATGAACCCCCATAGGGTCTAAATTTTCTATCGTGCAAATTATGATGATGTTATCATCAGCATCTCTTAGTAATTCTAATTCGTATTCTTTCCACCCTAGTACTGCCTCTTCTATCAATACTTCGTGAATTGGGCTTAACATTAATCCTCTTTGCAATAAGGCCTCAAAGTCTTCTTTTTTCTTAACGAAAGCGCCACCAGTGCCACCTAGCGTAAATGAAGGTCTAATAACTAAAGGATAACCTAAAGTTTGAGCTATTTCTTTCCCTTCAAGGAATGAAGTAGCTACTTTAGACTTGGGAACCATCACCCCAATTTCTATCATTAGTGATCTAAATAAATCTCTATTCTCTGTTTTGTCTATAGCATTTATATCAACACCAATTATTCTGGTCCCGTACTTATTCCAAATACCTTCATCTTCAACAGCTTTACATAAGTTTAGAGCAGTTTGACCACCCATAGTTGGCAACACTGCGTCTATTTTATGTTCTTTTAGTATGGATTCTATAGATTCAACATTTAATGGCAATAAATAAACATAATCTGCTGTAATTGGATCTGTCATTATGGTTGCAGGGTTGCTATTAATTAGCACAACCTCAACCCCTTCTTGCATCAGACTTCTTGCCGCCTGAGTTCCTGCATAGTCAAATTCACAAGCTTGACCTATCACAATTGGACCACTTCCTATTATCAGAATTTTATTTATACTATTATCTTTTGGCATTGATGTTTATTGCAGACTAAATTCAAGCAAAGGTAAACAGTACTCATCTATCTACTGAAAACTAAAGATATTTTTGCGAAGTGATTTTTGTTAAATTTATACTTTTTGGATTGTTTGCTATTTGGGGCATCTTGTGTTTTGTTATATCGCTCATCTTAGTTGTTATATTCTATGCTATTATATTTATAAGTATAGGGAGCAGAGCAGATATAGTAGCACATAAACTAAGTAGAGTTTGGGCGAAATACATAATTATAACTTGTGGCATTCGAATAAAAATAACGGGAAATACCCATCACGCTAAATCAGAAACTTTTATTTTCATTAGCAATCACAAGTCTATGTTAGACATTCCCATTTGTGCTTTGTCAACATCGCATTTTTTTAAATTTTTAAGTAAAGCTGAATTAGTTAAAATCCCTTTATTGGGCTACATCATTAGTAAACTGTACATTACAGTAGATAGATCTACCAATAAAGGAAAAGTATTAAGCTTTAGGAAAATGGAACAAGCCCTTATAGTAGGAAAAAGCATTTGGATATACCCAGAAGGAAGTAGAAATCAAGGAGAAGAAAATTTAACTGAGTTTCAAAAGGGAGCCTTTGAATTAGCAGTACGAACCAATACTTCCATATTGGCTTGTGTCATTTATGATACTTCTAGCCATATTTCAAAACAGAAAGGTTTTTATTTACGCCCAGGTACAGTGAAAGTAAAATGGTTACCTGCCATTAGCCCAAATGGAGAAACAGCAACTAGCCTAGCAAAAAAGCTTTATGATAATATGAATGATGAGTTAGATATACTTAAAGCTTATTGATGAACTTTGTCGCTATATTACAGTTTAAAATATTAATCACTCTTTACAGTATTACAAATGGAAAAACCTACTCAATCTACCGAACCAAGTGTAATCACAGGTCAATTTGCTGATGTAGTTCAAGGTAGAATATACCCTGCTGAAATATGGATGAAAGAGGGTAAGGTAGTTGCCATTCAAGAATTAGCTACTGCGCCTCATCAATTAATAATGCCAGGATTGGTAGATGCACACATTCACATAGAGAGTAGTATGATGACGCCTGCTTCATTTGCCAGAATAGCCGTTCAACACGGTACTGTGGCAACAGTGAGTGACCCTCACGAAATAGCAAATGTGTGCGGGATAGAAGGTGTAAACTATATGATAGATAGTGGGAAAAAAGTACCTTTTTACTTCAACTTTGGTGCGCCTAGTTGCGTACCTGCTACTGCATTTGAATCTGCTGGGGCAGTAATAGATAGTTTTCAAGTTGACCAATTATTGGCAAGAGAAGAGATACTGTATTTAAGTGAAATGATGAATTACCCAGCAGTAGTTTGTAATGATGCTGAAGTAATGGCTAAAATAGGGTCTGCAATAAAACATAATAAACCTATAGATGGACACGCGCCTGGACTAAGAGGAGAAAACCTTGAAAAGTACGTTGCATCAGGTATAAGTACTGACCACGAATGTGTAAGTTTAGATGAAGCCCTTGAAAAAATAAGCTTGGGTATGAAAATATTAATTCGAGAAGGTAGCGCAGCTAAGAATTATGATGCCCTTGCCGAATTGTTGAATATGTACCCAGAGCAGGTTATGTTTTGCAGTGATGATAAGCACCCAAACGAATTGGTAAATGCTCACATAGATGAATTAGTGAGAAGAAGTATTAGCCATAGATTTAATGTAATGAATGTATTGCGTGCTGCTACCCTAAATCCCGTAAACCATTATAAACTTAAAAATGGGCTGATGCAAGTAGGTGATTTTGCTAATTACATTATAGCCGAACATATAGAAGAGTTTCGCATAAATAAAACCTTTATAAACGGGCAATGTGTTTACGAAAACAATCAAAGTTTAATAGAAGTTATTGATGAGCAACCAATTAATAAATTTAATTGCAAACCAATAACAGTAGAAGATATTCAAGTTCAAGCGCAAGGCAGAAGAATAAAAGTTATTGAAGTGTTGGATGGTCAATTAATTACAAGAGAATTAATAGCAGATGCCACTATACAGAATGGCTATGTAGTTAGCGATATAGAGAAGGATATATTGAAACTGGTGGTAGTGAATAGATATAACCCAGCTAAACCAGCAGTTGCCTTCGTTAGAAATATGGACTTAAAGAAAGGTGCCATAGCTAGTAGTATTGCTCACGACAGCCACAATATAATTGCCGTAGGTGTTGATGATGGCTACATAGTAGAGGCTATAAATAACTTAATTCAAGTACAAGGGGGCATTTCCACTAATAGCAGTACGGAGCGAAAAGTAATGCCACTAGCTGTTGCTGGATTAATGCAAAGCGGCGATGGGCATAAAATAGCTAGAGAATATGAAGAAATGCACGATGCCGCATTAAGTAACGGTAGTAAATTAACTGCTCCATTTATGACATTGTCATTTTTAGCTTTATTAGTAATTCCACAATTAAAACTAAGTGATAAAGGCTTATTTGATGGGAATAAGTTTGATTTTACTGATTTATTTGTTGATTAATGCTCAATAATGTTATTACTGCTGACGGCAGCAGTTCACTATATAATTCTGAATTAAATGAGCATTACCACAGTGTAAATGGTGCCATACAGGAATCTATACACGTATTTATTGAGGCTGGTTTACAATTGGTGAAAATGCTGAATTTAGACAGCATCAACATTTTAGAAATAGGATTTGGAACTGGCCTAAATGCGTTGCTAACTAAAATAAATGCTAGTGAACATATAATAAATTATACTGGTATAGAGAAATATAGGCTATCGCCAGAAATAACAGCTGAATTGAACTACGCAAATAAGTTAGGCGAAGGTGACTTCTTTAAAGCGATCCATAAAGCTGAATCAAATACTAAAGTTCAGATAACTGACTTATTCAACTTAGAGATTGTTGACATAGATTTAGTTAATTATAAGCCAGAATTCGATAAATATCATCTAATTTACTTTGATGCATTTGCCCCAACTATACAACCTGAATTATGGAAAACTAAGATTTTTGAAGCATTATTTCATTCATTGAAGTCAGGTGGAATTTTAACGACCTATTGTGCTAAAGGAGTGGTTAGAAGATCACTACAAGAAGTAGGATTTAGAGTTGAACGCATTCCTGGTCCAATAGGTAAGCGGGAAATGCTACGAGCAAGTAAAGCCTAAGAGTGGGTATCTTCTCCCAATATCATTCCTTGATAGCTATTGAACCTACCGCCATCTATTTCACCAGCCTCTACAGCATTAATAACCTTACACCCTGGCTCATTTAAATGCATACAATTACTAAATCTACATTGCCCCAACATTTGACGCATTTCAGGGAAATAGTGACTTATTTCTTCACTTTTCATTTGCACCAATCCAAAGTCTTTTATTCCTGGGGTGTCTATAATTCTAGTGTCAGCATTCAATTTGTGCATTTCAGCAAAAGTAGTTGTATGCTTACCTTTCATAGTTGACATAGATATGTCACCAGTTTTGAGCTTAAGGTTAGGTGCTAGTAGATTCATTAAACTACTCTTGCCTACGCCACTGTGACCACTAATAAGTGTCGTCTTACCTTGCAATTTTTCAATTAGTTCTGGCATTCCTTGTCCAGTTTTTACACTAATTAGTGCAGATTCATAGCCTAATTTTTTATAAATATCAACATATTTGCTTGCTACTTCCAACATTTCAACATCATACAAGTCGGCCTTATTCCACATTATCAATGCTGTTATTTCATAGGCCTCACTAGTTACCAATATTCTGTCTATAAATCCTTGGCTAGTACGTGGATAAGCAAGTGTTGCAACAATTAGTGTGTAATCTAGGTTTGCAGCTATTATTTGCTGTTGATTGCTAAGATTATTAGATTTTCTAATAATATAGTTTTTTCTGTTGTGTACAGACACTATTACAGCATCTTGGTTAGCAGCATCGAGCTTGTATTCAACTATGTCTCCAACCGCAATTGGATTTGTGGTGTTATACCCTCTTAATCTTAATTTGCCAGTTGCTCTAGCTGGAATTGCTATTCCCTCGCTATTTTCTATCTGATACCAACTTCCAGTCGATTTTACTATAAGTCCTTCAGACATTCTGGAAATTACAGGAAGAGATATTAGAATTAACCATTTAAAACGTTTCCTTAGCTATAGCATATGTAGATTCACTTTTGCCCATTGTGTAGAAGTGAATGCAGGGTACGTCTTTTTCTATTAGTTCTTTGGTTTGCTTAATTCCCCAATAGACACCTATTTCGTGTACCTCTTCATTTGAACTAGCATTATGCACTAATTCAGCCAATTCATTTGGTATATCAATATGAAAGACACTTGGCAATATGGTTAATTGTGACTTAGTTGTAAAGGGTTTTAAACCTGGAATGATAGGCACAGTTATACCAATTTCTCGACATTTATCTACAAATTCAAAATATTTTGAATTGTCAAAAAACATTTGGGTAACTATATATTCAGCACCTGCATCAATTTTGGCTTTTAGGTATCTTAAGTCGGTGTCAAAGTTAGGTGCCTCAAAATGTTTCTCAGGGTAGCCTGCTACGCCTATACAAAAGTCAGTGGGCTTCACACTTTCCAGATCCTCATCTAAATAGATCCCTTTATTCAGCTTAGTCACTTGTTCTAATAGATCAACTGCATAATTATGACCGTTTATTTCTGCAACAAAGCTTTTTTCAGTTTTTATAGCATCCCCTCGCAATACCAATACATTATCTATACCTAAAAATTGAAGGTCTATTAAAGCATTCTCAGTTTCTTCTTTGCTAAATCCGCCGCATATTAGGTGTGGTATGGCATCGATTTTATATTTATTCATTATGGCGGCACAAATGCCAACCGTACCTGGACGTTTTCTTACGCTTATTTTTTCAAGCAGACCATTTGGATGCTTTTTGTAAATGTACTCTTGCCTGTGGTAGGTAACATCTACAAAAGCTGGTTCAAAATCCATAAGAGGATCTATTCCTTTGTAAATTGAATCAATACTTTTTCCCTTTAACGGGGGTAATATCTCAAATGAAAAAAGCGTTTTTTTTGCTTCTGCCAAATATTGTGTAGCCTTCATAACGATTATGCAAATTTGAGTAAATAAAAGGATATTTTAGCCCATCTGAAACTCATTATTGTAATTTTACATTAGTAGAGTTGATTCAAAATAATGAAATTAAAAGAAACAGCAGTTTTAGTAGGCGTTAATTTACCAGATAATGACGAGACCACACTATTAGAACATTTAAACGAATTAGAATTTTTGGCACAAACGGCTGGTGCAGTTACAATTAAGAAATTCGCTCAAAATTTAGAAACTCCGCATCCCAAGTTCTTTGTAGGTACTGGAAAACTACAAGAAATAGTTGACTACGTTACTGAGCACGAAATTGATATTGTCATTTTTGACGATGAGTTAACTCCTTCTCAATTAAAAAATATTGAGACTAAGTTAGAGTGTAAAATATTAGATAGAAACAATCTTATATTAGACATATTTGCAAACAGAGCACAAACTGCTCAAGCCAAAACACAAGTAGATTTGGCTCAATGTGAGTACTTATTGCCAAGACTTACAAAAATGTGGACGCACCTTAGTCGCCAAAAGGGGGGAATTGGTATGAAAGGTCCAGGTGAGAAAGAAATTGAAACAGATAGAAGGATAGTTAGAGAGAAAATAATATTGCTGAAAGAGCGTCTAAAACTAATAGACAAACAGAATATTACTCAACGTAAACAAAGAAAACAAAAGGTTCGTGTATCATTGGTTGGTTATACAAATGCCGGCAAGTCATCGCTTATGAATGTGTTAAGTGATGCAGTTGTTATGGCTGAAGATAAACTGTTTGCAACTCTTGACACCACTGTAAGAAAGGTAGTAGTAGATACAACACCATTTTTATTGAGTGACACTGTAGGATTTATTAGAAAGCTACCCCACTCATTGGTAGAAAGTTTTAAGTCAACCCTAGATGAAGTAAAAGAGTCAGATATATTAATACACGTTGTTGATTTCTCACATAGATTCTATGACCAACAAATAAAAGTCGTAAAGAAGACACTTGATGAACTAGAATCTTCTGATAAACCGACACTACTAGTTTACAATAAAATAGATAGATTTTTAGATGCTGATATGGATATACCCTTAGATATGCCTACTCAAGAAAAGTTATTAAGACTTGAGAACAGTTATTTAAATGTACCTAACTCAATTTTTATATCGGTTACTGAAAATTTAAACATCAACGTATTACGCCAAAAAATAAAGGATTTAGTTATTGAGAAAGTGAGTCAAACATACGGGTATGTAGCACCAGTAAATTATGAAATAGAATAGATTGTTAACAATTATTCATATTGTATTATGCCTATTCGCATTAATATGATAATTTTACCCACTGATACTTACAAAACATCATATACTGTATGAGCAACATTGAGTCTTATGGAGCCAAGTTTTTGGCAGACGTGCATTACTACTTTGACAAAGCCGCTAGATTTACTACCCACGATGAAGGTTTACTAAGTCAAATTAAAGTAGCTAACAGCATTTTTAAAGTAAAATTTCCAGTTAAAATCGGTGATAAAATTGAAGTTATGGAAGGCATCAGGGTGCAACATAGCAATCATAAATCGCCAACAAAGGGCGGAATAAGGTATGCCGAAACAGTAGATGAAGACGAAGTGGTTGCACTGGCAACGCTGATGACTTTTAAATGTGCTGTTGTAGATGTTCCGTTTGGCGGTGCAAAAGGAGGGATTAAAATCAATCCTGCTATTTATAAGCCTGAAGATTTAGAAAGAATTACAAGAAGGTTTACTACTGAATTAATTAGAAAAAACCTAATAGGTCCAGGACTAGATGTACCAGCACCAGATTATGGTACTGGTTCTAGAGAAATGAGTTGGATAGCAGATACTTATGCTGCATTTAAATATGAAGAGCCGGATGCTTTAGCCTGTGTAACTGGTAAACCAATTGGACAAGGTGGTATTCGTGGTCGTGCAGAAGCTACAGGCCAAGGAGTATTCTTTGGATTGAAAGAGCTTTTGAGCGTAACCGAAAATATGAAGTCAATAGGCTTGACTCCAGGATTCAGCGGTAAAAGAATTATAGTGCAAGGTTTAGGTAATGTAGGTTACCATTCAGCTAATTTCTGTCAAGAAGGTGGTGCAATCATAACAGGTATATGTGAACGTGAAGGTGGCATATATAATGAAGATGGACTAGATGTAAAAGATGTGTTTAAATGGAGAAAAGAGAATGGCTCTATATTAAATTATCCGGGTGCTAGAAATTTTGAAAATTCGCTAGAACTGCTAGAGGTTGAGTGTGACATATTAATACCAGCTGCGCTAGAAAACCAAATACACGGTGGTAATGCTGCAAGGTTAAAAGCTAAAATAATAGCTGAAGGTGCAAATGGTCCTGTGACTAAAGAAGCTGAGGCAATATTACAGGCAGCTAATGTAATCATACTTCCAGATCTTTATTTAAATTCTGGGGGTGTTACAGTTTCATACTTTGAGTGGTTAAAAAACTTAAGCCACGTAAGGTTTGGTAGGATGGGTAAACGCCTAGAGGAAGTAAATTTCCGTAGAATGGTAGAAACCATAGAATCTGCCACTGGTAAATCTATAAATGCTACAGAAAAAAATCTATTGATTCACGGTGCAGAAGAGGTTGACTTAGTTCGCTCTGGATTAGAGGACACTATGGCATCTGCTTTCCACGAGATTAACAATATTAAATTCCAAAATACAAATATCCCAGATCTTAGAACTGCAGCTTTTATAAGTGGAATAGATAAGATAGCTACTGCATATCAAACTCTAGGTATCTGGCCATAGGCTTTATATAATACAATTACTTAAGAGGGAATAAGTGAACTTTATTCCATTATTTAAGAACTAGAACTTTAGATTAATGTAGTTTAAAAAGTGATGCATTCTGCTGCCATACCAACTAAACATTTCACCATCTACTAAACTGATTTTAGAATTTGGCAGGATTTGCTGCAACTCTGAAATATGTATATCTGTAAAGGGAAAAGGTTCACTGCTTAAGAATACATTTTCAGGATTTAATTCTACTATATCTTGTATACTTAGTTTTGGATATCTGGTATGATATAGTAAAACATTTTGATACCCTACCTTACTCAACATATCGTTTATAAAAGTATCGCAACCTATACTCATATATGGGTTTTTCCATATTAAGTACAGTACTGTTTCGTTGTGTAAAGTGTCTATTTTATGAAAGTTTCTTTTTATGCTATTTACTAGACTAGTTGCTTTCTCTCTTTTATTAGTGAGTGTACCTAAGTCTAACATCATTGTATATGCTTCTGCAACTGTATTAATATCACTGATGTAAGTTGGGAAATATTTAGCCAATTCCTCAACTTGCTCCTTTACATTTTCCTCTTTATTTGCAATTATTAGGTCTGGCATTAATTCTTTAACTTTTAAAAGGTTTACTGTCTTAGTGCCGCCAATTCTTTTAGCATCTTTCACTTTATCACTAGGGTGAATGCAAAAGTGAGTTCTACCTACTATGTTCTGATGCAAGCCAAAGTCATAAAGTAACTCCGTAATACTGGGAACCAATGAGATTATTCTGCTTGGATATTTCTCTGAAATTATGATTCTACCTGTTTGATCAACAGTTTCTATCATCTATTAACCTGCTATTGCTTGAATAATGTCGTATTTAGTAATGATCATCACTTGACCATCTTCCTTTTTTACCAATACAGCGTTGTTCTCACGATTAATCATTGTGCTTATTTCACTATAGCTAGTTGATTCAGAAACCATTGGAAATGGTTTATCCATAATATCTGCAACAGAATTATCTTTCATTTCTGGGTTAGATAATAATACTTGATATAGCTTACTTTCAGTTAAAGAACCAACTATTTCTCCTTGGTCTGTTACTACCAATTGATCTACATCAGCCTCACGCATAGTTTGCACCGCTATAGTGATTCTATCCGTTAAATCAACTGTTATCAGGGTGGCACTACTATTTAATAAGTCAGAAGCTGTTAGCTGCTTAGTCTCTAAGAAACCGCGCTCTTTCATCCACTCATCATTAAATGCTTTACCTATATATCTTGTAGCGTGGTCAGGTAATAAAATGACCACCAAATCACCTGCCTTAAATTTACTCTTTAATTGCAAAGCACCAGCAACTGCACTTCCAGATGAGTTACCAGCCAAAATCCCTTCTTCCTTGGCTAACCTTCTGGTCATTACAAATCCGTCTTTATCGGTAACTTTTTCAAATGCATCAATTATACTAAAGTCAACATTTTCAGGTAAAATATCTTCACCTATACCTTCTGTTATATATGGGTATATCTCAGCAGTATCAAACTCTCCTGTTTCTTTATATTTTTTAAATACTGAACCGTAAGTATCTATACCCCATATTTTAATATCTGGGTTCTGCTCCTTTAGGTATTTACCTATTCCAGAAATGGTACCACCTGTACCTACACCTGCTATAAAATGGGTAATTTTACCATCGGTTTGCTCCCATATTTCTGGACCAGTAGTTTGATAATGTGCCTGTCTATTGCTTAAGTTATCATATTGGTTGGGTTTCCACGAATTAGGAGTTTCTCTTACCAATCTGCTAGATACAGAGTAGTATGATCGTTCATCTTCTGGATCTACATTAGTCGGGCATACTATTACTTCAGCACCTACAGCCTTAAGTATATCTATCTTCTCCTTACTTTGCTTATCAGTAGTAGTAAATATGCATTTATAGCCCTTTATGATGGCCGCCAAGGCTAAACCCATACCAGTGTTACCGCTAGTACCTTCTATTATAGTTGCTCCAGGTTTTAAAATGCCAGCAGCCTCAGCATCTTCAATCATTTTTATTCCAATTCTATCTTTCACACTGTTACCAGGATTGAAAGATTCAAGCTTGGCATAAACATCACAAGGTAAATCTTTAGTAATTCTATTAATTCTCACTAATGGGGTATTCCCTATGGTTTCTAGTATGTTGTTATATAATTTGGACATTGAGATATGATATTAGTTTTACAAAAATATGAAATTCAAATTTGGGTAAACAGTACTATTCTCCTTATACGTAATTAAATTTAACTTAATATTCAATTAAGATTTTGCTCTGAAGTAGGAACCTAGAGGTAATTTAAAGCCTGTCTCACTTTTTACATAAAGCTCTCCAAATTCCTTGTCTTTAATTTTCAATTTTCTAGCTACCATATTATCCAGTAACAAAGGAGAAAGGTTTAGGCTGTAAGTGTTAATTATGATAGAAAAATTTTCTTTATCCAAAAGTTCAATAGCCAATTTTATCAAATCATTTAGCTGATCTTCTAGTTTCCAGCGTTCGCCTGCTGGTCCTAAACCATAGCTGGGAGGATCCATTATAATAGCGTTGTACTTATTTCCACGTTTAGCCTCTTTAGCTATAAATTTCATAGCATCTTCTACTATCCATCTTATATCTGTTAGCCTGCTCAACTTCATATTATCATTTGCCCAGTTTACCACCGTTTTCACTGAGTCTAGGTGAACTACATCAGCACCTGCCGCCTTTGCAGCTAGGCTAGCACCACCAGTATAGGCAAATAGATTGAGTACTTTTGGGTTATTTAGCTTACTTTCAGTCAAATATTTATAAAGGTATTCCCAATTGGAGGCTTGTTCTGGAAATACTCCTAAGTGTTTAAATGCTGTAAATTTTAATAGAAATTGAATTTGCTTCTTATCTGGCAAATCATATTTAATAATCCAAGGACTTGCAATTTTGGTTTTTTGAAACCAATCCCCACTGTTGCTATTTTTTGCCATATACTTGGCATCAAACTTTTCTTGCCACTCAACCTTGGTCATTATTGGCTCCCACAGTGCCTGCGGTTCTGGTCTAATAAAAACATATGGACCAAAACGCTCCAATTTTTCTCCGTTACCAACGTCAATTAACTCATAATCTTTCCAGGAT
>JAWXCF010000021.1:0-28563 GCA_034440515.1 Bacteroidota bacterium | reverse complement strand
TTCCTAACAATGTAACATAATTTACTATATAGTTTTTAAAAATCCTAAATTGTGGCTATAATCACAAAGATTTGTAGAATAAATCTAACATAGTGAATAAACTTGCCTACTTAACCCTATTGGTTCTTAGTGTTGTCTATACTAGTTGTAGTAAAAACTCAAGTATTAACCTTGCAAAACGAACACGCAGTACAATCTACTCAATTAATTAATAATACGCCCTCTGCCAGTTATATTGGACAAGATTTAGCTATCAATAATCAAAGTAATGATAATATTTCTAGTTCGAAACTAAGTTCTATTTATAATTAACATTCTAGTAGCAAAACGGTACTGGTATTTGGTAAAGTCAAGTACAAAAAATCAGTCGGCCAAAGAAAAGAAAAAATACAATCGAATATTCTCGTTAAAAAATAAGCATCAGTACTTTACAGCAAGTAAACTTAAGAATATAGAAGCAAAGCATAAAGCTACTTATGACTTAGATAAGGTCACTACAGCACTTTTAGTTGCTGGTATCATATTAACTATAATATGCATTATATCTTATGTATTTGTATATGAAGCCGAATGGTTACTCATTCCAATACTTTTAGGTTTACTTTTAACAATTGTTGGCTATTGTATATTTTGAGGAGATAAACTTTAATTAAATTTCCTAATTTCTTAACTTATGTTACTTTAAAATATTAAATCTACCTAACTAAAGTGGCTATTACGATGGGCTATAGTTTGGCGCTTCTTTAGTTATGGTTATATCGTGGGGGTGACTTTCTCTTATTCCAGCACTAGTTATTCTAACGAATTTTGCCTTCTGCAAATCTGCAATTGTGGCTGCACCAGCATAACCCATACCTGCACGTAGTCCACCAACATATTGATACATTACTTCGCTTAATTTACCTTTATAGGGTACTCTACCTACTATACCCTCTGGTACCAGTTTTTTCACCTCGTCTTCTGGGTCTTGGAAATATCTGTCACCACTACCCTGCTTCATAGCCTCTACGCTGCCCATACCTCTGTAGGTTTTAAACTTTCTACCTTCATATATTATGGTTTCGCCAGGTGCTTCCTCTACCCCTGCAAATATGCTTCCAGCCATTATGGTACTGGCTCCTGCAGCTATAGCTTTCACTATATCACCTGTGAATCTTATTCCTCCATCTGCAATTATAGGTATACCTGTGCCCGCTAATGCGCTAGCACATTCCATTATTGCTGTCAACTGTGGCATACCAATCCCTGCAATGACCCTAGTAGTACATATACTGCCTGGGCCAACCCCAACTTTCACAGCATCTGCGCCAGCCTCAGCTAATGCTAGCGCCCCGTGATAGGTAGCTACATTACCAGCTATTATTTGTATGTCAGGAAACTTAGCCCTTACCTTGCTTATTAAGTCTAATACACCTTGACTGTGTCCGTGTGCCGTATCTATGGCTATAACATCGGCACCTGCCTTAGTTAATGCTGCTACACGTTCTTCAGTATCTAATGTTATACCTACTGCTGCACCTACTCTCAGCCTACCAAAACCATCTTTACAGGCATTAGGGTGACTTTTTATTTTCTCTATATCTTTAAATGTGATTAACCCCTTCAGTTTGCCATTAGCATCAACTACAGGTAACTTTTCTATTTTAAACTCTTGTAGTATTTCTTCCGCACGCTTTAGGTCAGTGCCTTCTGGCGTAGTAACCAGATTTTCCTTGGTCATTATGTCCTGTACTGGTCTTTGCAAATTTCTTTCAAAGCGCAAGTCTCTATTGGTCAATATCCCTCTTAATATGCCTTCCTCATCCACTATGGGTATACCCCCTATCTTATATTCACTCATTATCTTCAACGCATCACCTACTAGGGCATCTTTATGTAGAGTAATGGGATCTTGTATCATTCCACTTTCACTTCTTTTCACACGGCGCACCTCGGCTGCTTGGTCTGCTATGCTCATATTTTTATGTATTATTCCTATTCCACCCTCTCGGGCCATAGCTATTGCAAGGGCACTATCGGTAACGGTATCCATAGCTGCACTAACTATGGGTACATTAATGGTTATGTTCCTAGTTAACTGAGTTTGTAAATTAGTTTGATAAGGGAGTATCGTGCTGTGGCTAGGTACCACCAATACGTCGTCATAGGTTAAACCTTCGCCTATGAATTTTTGTGAATCAAGAAGTGTAGATGACATTGCAAATAACAGAGTATAATTTGCAATACAAAACTAAGTGTATTTACTGGCTTATTAAAATTAATCAAAAATAAAAAAGCCTCAAACAATAATGTCTTAGGTTTCTAAATTTGACATCTTTTCTCATTATTTAAGCTGCTACCGGTTTTACAGCTAAATTATATATTTCTAGCATAGAACGCTTGTAGTCCATCACATTGTCTGGCTTAACTAGGTAACTAATTATTCCTAGATCTTTTGCCTTTTTTCTATCAATGTCCGAAGTAGAACTGCTGAAAATAACTACTGGAACATCTGCTCCAAGGGTATTTCTAATGATTGGATACAATTCAAACCCACTTAGTCTAGGTAAATTTAAATCTAACACAATGATATTTGGATTATCTACCATTTTATTTTGTAAATAATTGCGTGCCTCCTCACCGGTTTTTAAAAAAATACTTTTTGTATTTTGCGGCAATTCCCTTAAGTATAGCTTCATTAGCGCTATATCTCCTGGGTTATCCTCAATTATGAGTAGTGTAACTTCAGGGCTTTTAAGGGGCATTATCATTATAATGTATAGAAAGAATAATCAACGGCGTGGCTTTTTCTTTCCTTATTCATCGAAGTTCTATAATAGATATCAATTTACCTAATAAAACCAATTAATTTTTGATTAAAGTATTATTTATTGTATTAGCATTTATTTAATGTAAAAAATGATACCGCAATGAAGTATTCAACAAAATTGTTCAAATTCTGATAATTTTACCAAATGAAAATAATCGAAGTAGTTGATAAACAGACGCAAAAGGCGTTTAATAACATGGTCAATCTTATTTATAAGCAAGATAAAAACTACATTAGACCATTAGATTTAGACATAAACAAAGTCTTTAATCCCAATCTTAATTTAAATATAGTTGATAATAATTGCAAAAGGTGGGTGATATATGATGAACAGAGCAACGAATACATTGGCAGAGTTGCAGCATTTTATAAGCACAAACCAAAGGATCGTTTAGCTGAGGGGGGAATAGGTTTCTTTGAATGTATAGATAATAAGGATGCATCTGAGTTGCTGTTTAACATAGCCATTAGTTGGCTGAATGCTATGAAAATAAACATAATAGATGGACCAATAAATCTAGGTGAGCGTGACAAGTTCTGGGGGCTATTGGTAGATGGTTACAGCCAGCCGTCTTATCAGGAAAACTACAATCCTCCTTATTACAAAACCCTATTTGAAGATTATGGCTTCAAAATGTATTTTAGGCAAGATACTATGCTGCTAAAAAGCTCAACACTTGATACCAGCAGAATAAGCAAGATATATGAATGGCTTACTCGTCGCGGTGACTATCACGTAGAATACTATCAACGTGATAAACTAAAAAAATATGCTACCGATTTTACAACTATTTACAATGCAGCTTGGCAGCGCTTCGACACTTTTAAACCCATTACTCCAGCACAGGCAATCAAAGAATTTAAAACTATGGCGCCTATAGTTGATCCAAAATACGTTCCCTTTTTTTACGCAAAAGATAAACCTGTTGCAGTGTGTATTGCCATTCCAGAAATAAATAGATACTTCAAGCCGTTAAAAGGCAAATTTGGTTGGTTACAGAAAATTCAATTTTATATAACCATTAAGACTCAGAAAAATGACACCCTAAGAGGAATGGTATTTGGCGTGCATCCTGATTATCAGAATAAGGGCTTAGATGCTGCATTAATATATAGAGAGTGGAAATCAATTCAGGAAAATGGGCAGTATGATAACTTCCTGATAAGCTGGATAGGTGGGTTCAATGATAAAATGCAGTCACTAATGCACGATGTATTTGCAGAAACCTATAAAGTACACTATACTTACAGATTAATCACAGACAATAGTATTCCTTTTGTTGAGTATGCTATTCACTGAAACCTAGCGACGGAATCAATATATAGGCTATGATAAGCATATATATAATTAGAGTTTGGCAACTGCTCAATCGGTAATTCCTTACTGTTAGTGTCATTTACGTTCAATACTACGAAATGTCCTTCCTCTGCCCCTAACAGTATGTACCATTGCTTATTGGCCTCTGTGCCTGCCCAAATGATAGGAGTATTGCCTTGTTCTAATTCTTTAATTAGAGCTTCACTATCAAAGTTTTTCTTATGATATTCGTTTACCCCTTTAAATGCTCTGTTAATGTACTTCCACCTAAAGCTATTGTTAGACAATACCTTAGAATTATTTAACGCAAGGCAGAAACTATCTCTAATCCATTGGTCATTATATAGCTTTAGCCTCTTCAAGTTAAATGCAATGCAAGCCTCTGCATCTCCATATTTGCCAGCAGTGCAGTTGGGACGAACTTTAAACAAGTCTTTACCTACAGCTACCATTAGGTTAGTTTCTGATGTGACTTGAGCTTTGAAGCCTTGATTTTTAATCCAAACACCCCTGCCAAAGTAATATAGAAGGGCAATAAATATTAAAACAAAAAATAAAAGAAAAGCTCTCTTGAAATTTTTGTTTTGTATCCTATTCTGCGAATCTACTCTCGGCATAATGTAATATATAAAAAATCTGCACCAGAATTTATAACAAGTCTAATGCAGAAAATATGAAATTGTAGCAACTAAATATTAGTGAACCAAGTCAGCGTATTGTGCTGAAGTCAATAACATCTCTACGTTGTCAGTTGTTTTTACCTTGATAATCCAACCTTTTCCATAAGCATCTTCGTTTACACTTTCAGGATTATCATTTAATGCCGCATTTACCTCTAATATCTCTCCAGTAACAGGCATATATAAATCACTTACTGTCTTAACAGCCTCTATAGTGCCAAATACTTCACCAGCATTTAGGGTTTGACCTACTGTATCAACATCTATAAATACGATATCACCTAACTCGCTTTGTGCAAAGTCTGTAATACCTACTAATGTGATATCGCCCTCTGTACGAACCCACTCGTGTTCTTTTGTGTATTTTAATTCCTCAGGAAAATTTGACATAATTTTAGTATTGCTGTTGTTATTATTTGACGCGACTAAGATACATTCAATTCGTTAAAATATTAGAAGCAATTATCACGGGGCAAACAAATACTGAATGCTGAAACCTACAGATGTAAATGAAGTAGGGAATGAATTGCTGGTATATGGCTTGGTCTTGTTATGTCTGTAGAATATGTTTAACGTTAAACTCTTGCTTAATACATATTGTATATTTGGTGTTAATGACAGGGTATATTGCCCACCACTACTTACCGTGTTACTATTGTCTAATATTCTGATTAACTGTTTCTGATCGCGAATTGACATATCAAGTCTGAATGTAAAATCGTTAGTTAATACATATTGCTTACTACGTCTGCCGAATCTAGGTAACACCAAATTAGTAGTTCTGTAGCCTGCCCCAATGCTTAACTCAGTTCCTCTTATTTCAGTTAATCTTCTATCTACAAAGCTTAGTGATAACGTTCTGTCTTTTTTATATTCTGCCCTACCCGTCCAATTGCCACTAAATTGTGCATCAAAGCCTATTAATGGTTCAAATCGCTCTGAAATGGTAACCCTATCAATATTGTACTTACTAATTAAGTCATTAGTATCTTGTGGTACTGCAGTCGGATCAAAGTCCAGTGCAGTTCTATATCCATCTACACTATATGTTCCTCTATATGCGTGACTGATGGTCATCGCCTTTAGCTTTTTCTTAATTGGTTTAAAGTTACTAAGCCCAGTGTAAGAAACCCGCCAGTTTGGTGCAGGCATATTTATAAACGGAGAGTTTCCACTTGATTTACCACTGTATGCAGATACAAACGCTGGTAATAGTACGTCTTGAGAGTATGGTCCGTACCCCTTAGGGAAACCTGTAGCAGTGTTTACACCAGAACTACTTGCATTAGGGTTAGCACGTTGCAGTTCTCTAGCTACAGCTATACGATTGTCTTCAAAGTTTTGGAATGTAGCACTGTTTCCGTCATCTCTTGGCCTTTGAAACGACGTGTTTATGGGCAAATAACTAATGCTGTAGTTACCAGATTCAATCGTTGATAAAGACCTAAATGAATTTGTCCTAGCATCGAATCTAAAGTTCTCACTAAGTGATGAGGTACTTTGCTTACTGATATCAAGAGTAATTCTCAGATTGTGTATCGGCTCCAGCATTAGGTTTCCAGCTATGTTTATACGCTTGTTATAGTTGTACTGGGTACTTAGATTAGTATCAGTTACTATCCAACCCTTATCTGCAGCAGTTCTGCGGAAATTTTCATCTACCAACCCAAATACAAATGGAATACCCGGTGCATTGGCATAAACTTGTTGTTTATCTTGCCTTTGTAAAGCGAAGTCATTCCCTATTAATTGTGCAATGGGTTTAAATCCAGGAACCAATTGCCCCTCATTAAACGAATAACTAAATGTACCAGTCTTTACACTTAATAATAGTGCGACAAGCTGCTCTGTAGCTGATAGCGGTTGTTCTTCATCAAACTCCTCACTAGGCTCCTCTTGTTGTAGATTTACCTTCGGTTTACTTACTGGTTTACGCTTCTTCCTTCGTTTAGATTTCTTCTTAGTAGTTTTTTTCTTTTCAACTAGTTTAGGCTCGACTTTATCTTGGGTCTTAGTTGGTCTACCTTTATTAGATCTCCAGGCATTTATGGTACGTAAATATTCACTTTTGTTATATATCTGGGCCATATTCACACTGCTGGTCAGGGTTCTGGTTTGCCCATTCTGTATGGTATTGCCCAAGTTTAGGGCAGCAGGTGCAGCAGTTCTCCATTCGTAGGCTCCCTTATAGTTTGCCGTTACTGTAAGAAACTCTAATGCTGGTATCTTATTTAGTGGCAGCTCCCAAGTTAAGTCTAAGTTTTGCTGAAAATTACTGAGCTTACCACCCTGCCAGAAATTAAACTTAACGCTATCTAGCTTAGCTTGCTCGTCAAGTTTACCAACAGGTTCCTCTACTCTCGATTGTAATGTTGCATTATAAGTAATTCTAAATCCTTTACTTACATTGTGCCTAAAGTCATAACGCCTACCTATCAGGAAGCTTTTATTGTATTGTGGTGCCGTTACAGTTTGAAAATCATCTACGTTTCTATACAATTTTTCACCAAATACCCTGTCTGCCCTTGCAGTTACGGTTAGGTTTTGAGGGGCATAGAATAAGTTAAAATCTCTAATTGGTTTTAACCATTTAGACTTCCCTATTTTAGCAAATGGAGTCCAGGGTTGGGTATTCCAATTATATCCATAACTCAACTGTCCACTATATGTTTTTTCTATATCATATACATTGTTTACGTTACGCTTATATATCTCATTATATATATAGGTTGCGTTTAGGTTTTCTACATCCCAAGGGCGAGGCTTTCGAGTACTACCTAGCGATCTTGATTTCTGCACCCCAGTAAAGTTTAAACTTTTATGCCGAGTATAGTCTGTTACTACATTCAGCAAACTGTCATAAGTGGGGTCTTCCTTATTGGCGCTTCTATATCTGCTTAGTTCTACGTCTGGTGCTATTGGGTTATACCTTGGTGTATTTACAGCATCGTTTATACTGAAATACATAGGTACTCTTATGTTATATTTACTTGGCAGGAATTTACCTAACTCAAAGCTGGAAGTAAAGCCCAAACTTCTGGCATCTTCTTGACTACGTTGCTGTACGGTTTGCTCTAACCCACCAAAACCTATTGTTCTGCGACTACCTGTTACCTCCATTCTGGCAAAATCAGCCGCCTTTACCAATACCCTACCAGTTGCAGCCCATCCACCTTTTTCGTCAAAGTCTGCTACCCGCAACTCATTCACCCATACTTCTGCACAAGGTAGTGATAGTCCATCATCTTTCGGATTTCTTAATCCGATCATAATAGTACGCACGTTCCCCAAATTGGGAGTACCTAACAATGTAATTGTTCCCTTTTCACCCCCAGGTATATTATAAACATAGGGTAGGTTATTAGGCCAACGCAAAGCATCACGTTCTGCCTTTGCAGCAGTTAAATTACCCAATACCAAGTCTATTCTATTTGCCTCTGGCCATATATCGCTTGCGTCTTTTGAACCTACTCTGGTTACTTCTAGCGGAATGTCATATTCGTAATAGTTAGCATTAAAGTCATTTCCCAATCTAACAAAGGCGTGTAACTGTCCTGTCCTTAAACCACTACCATTAGTAGCCTCCGCGTGAATAAACATTTTTAGGCGTTTATATAGTCTTACGTCAAAGTTTGTGTTTTTAAAAATTGCTCTACCGTCACCATCTTTTAAATCACAAAGTTTTAAACTAAGTGCTTGCTCATTTTGCTGTACTAAGTTTGGCGTGCTAAAGTCTGTAGTACGTTGAATACCAGGCGGAATTACGTAAGGAATACCTGGACGCTTGCCATTTTCCTCAAAATTGACTGCTTGTAGGACCAGGTCTGCACTTGCCGTGTCTTGTGCTGTATTATCGCCTGGTTGCTCTAGCGAATATAGATATTTACGCCAGTCACCCCTTATTAATTGAAAACGCGCAAATCGAGTAATTACTTCTTTATCAAAACCAGTCATATACATTCTAATAAAACGTATAGATCTAAAATCATTAAGACTACCTACTTTGCTATCAAATTGGCGTACGGGAATTTTAAACTGATACCAGTTTACTGACTCTTTTTTACCATTTCTTAAGGTTACTGTTTGCGTTTGCTTATCAGTAATATAATTACTTCCTACCGCAAAATCATTAGCATTTACTTTAACCTTATACTCATAGTAGTCCTCACTTTTCTCTAGGTTCAGGTCTCTATTTATATCTTCATCATCAGGGAATTGTGTACCAGCCCCATTATTACCTCCTATGCTTTGTGGGGTGTTGCCCTCAGTATTATTATAATCTCTATAGCGTTGTAATATGTCAGCCTTAGCTTGATCATAATCGTCTGCCCTGTAGAATAGGAAGTCATCGGTACTTGGGTCTTTAGCTAGTTTATCATAAACACTACCATCAACCAATGGTCTTATATTGGTCAGGAATGAATCGAAAAAAGTTCGCTCGTCGTCATCTTTTAGTCCGTCGTACCCTACATCTTGAAACTCTCTAGCCCCATCTATCGTGCTAAATGCATTGTTTATTTGTAATGCGTTAGGTATTCTGCCCCACTTAGTTGTGTCAACGTTTATAGGTGTGCCTGTAGTAGGTAAACCATTTTCATATCCTTTACGCTCGTCGCGCAATATGTCTTCACTTATATTGCCTAAGTTTATGTATAGTTCCCCATTTATACCCTTGTCCTTAATGAATGGGTCAAGCATCCAAAACTCTACATATTCTATATTAAATGCCTCAAAATCACTATAGTCAATCTTACGCATTATTCCAGCCCAGTTAGCACTTGGGTTATTTAAAGTTCCATCTTGTTGTACATTTAAACTAAAATTATAGGGGCCACGTTCAGCCGGAAAATAGTGAAGGTCAAATGTTTGTGCTGTACCAGGTGAACCATTTGGAATTTGCCTATTTGGAAATACCTCTAACTCCGAAACCTCACGCTGATAGTGATCACTAAGTATAGTATTGTTACCTCTTATATTGTCTGGTGTAACAGTAGTTTCTCTAAAAAATATATTGTCTATGATGTACCAAGAAAGTTTCGCCCTCTTATAACCATATCTTAAATCATTACTTAAATTAGCTTCTGGAAACTTTGAATTACCCCTAGGTGCACTTGCCAGTACCCATTGTCCGCCCAGCCTAAGGTCATAAGGAACCAAAGTACCCTCAAAATCGTCTAAATAGCTTACCCCGCCTTTATTGGCATCTGTTGCATCATTTGTTAATTGGGGATGTCCAGGGTGCAGGTAAGCAACCTCACCAGTTACTACTACTTCACTTTTCTCTTTAGTTTCTAGAAATGGTAATGCATCTACTATTCTAGTTATTAATCTACTGTCTGTCCTAAATCTTAAGTCACTGCCTACTATTAGGTTTCTAATTGGTTCATCGCCTATAGTAGATTTGGGTGTAAGCGGGCGCTCCCTTAGGTAAAACAGCGTTGAACCTAGCACTAAGTCTGGGTTAACTGTGTATTCACTCCGAAAACCCATCATTGTCTTCTGCTGTATGTTAAACAAATTGTTACTCTCTGCCTCAACTTTTAGAACTGCACCAGAATTAAGCAATGCTTGGTTTAATATGGTAACATTACCACTGCTATAGTCAACACTATAGTCAACATTCTCTGAAAGTGGAGCACCATTAGCAAATACTTTTACGGAACCTTGTGGTACGTTTATGGCATTTAAGCTGATAACTGAGTTATTACTACTTTGGTAATATCCCTCTAGGTAATATCTATTTTTTTGCGCTACTTGTATGGCTGCTGTTCTGGTACTGTCATACAATTCTTGAAAGGCGTACTTATTACCTACAGTACTATCATTAAATTTAGATCTGATGAAATTACCAAATGGCTCAATTTCTGGAAATATGATTTTCCCATTCTGACTTAATACTGTAATTCCTTCTAAATAATCAAAATTACCGTCGGGTTTTAGTTCTAATTGAGTATTTAATTTATCTAAGTTAAGTACAGATATTAAAGGAACACCATTTAGTTGTGGCTCTGTTGGTTCTTGTGGTATGTAGTTAAGTCTGGTACCCGTTCTATCATTTACATATAATACTTGTAGTCTAAAGTCTTTAGCCTGTACTTGATACGCATTCAGACTGTAGATGTTTTTCATCATTAGGTCATAAATTGGCAATTGCGGTCTAAGTATAACACTCTTTAGTAACTTCAAATACAACACATTAGGCTTATTTGCATCTGGCGCTATGTCTCTAGCAAACTCTCCTACCTTTTTAACTACACCATCTACGGTATATTCAAATGCAACAGCCATAGCTTCATTAGGGCCAAGCTGTTGATTTAATGATATATAACCAAGTTTAGCATTTATGGTATAGTCTGCTGTGGACAGTTGCCTTGCATTACTAATAATGTAATAATCGGTTGTATTTTCAAAATTATTGGGTTGCCCAGCTAAATTATTAAGGGCTTGTGGTGATGTCTTTTCTAATCGGAAATTATCATTCACTTTTAACTTATCATACAGATTATTACTGGCATTATTAGCATAGAAATTCCCAGTTGCAGTTATAAAATTCTTATTAAAGGTGTTGATCCCTTCGCCTAAGTCTTGGAAACCTACAACGCTGCGGGTATTATTTGTTGCAATACTAGTATTGGTAATCCATACCTCAACCCTAGTGATTTGTACATTGTTAATTGCAGGCCAGTTGGCATTCCACTTGTCGTAATTATCTCTGAAATAATGGGCTAAGAAAAAGTGCCTATTTACATCGTAATTATCGGCTATAATGCTGAACTTAGTACGCTGTGCACCGCCGTCTAGGGTTATTTCTTTCCTTTCGCTCTTAGCTTGTGCATATACGGCTGTAAAGTCTAGTTTACCAAATTGCAATCTGGTTTTAACACCAAACATACTATTAGAACCACTTATCAGCGAGCCACCTGTTGGCATTGCTATATCACCAACTTGTACAGATCGTACTATTTCATCTTCTTTACCTTCGTAATTAATTCGCTTTTGGTTTTCAAAGTCAAATGCAGCTTGAGTATCGTAATTGATTCCCAATTTTATCTTATCCCCTATAGACCCAGTTACGTTAAACTGAATTTTTTGGTCAAACTTAAACTGGTTGTTTCTTTGCTCTCTCACGCTAAAAGTAGGGTTCTGAACTCTATTAAAGTCCATTGAGAATATAAGTTCTGCACTCCCTGTTGGACGAATATCAACTAGGCTAGCTATGTTACTGTTTAGCCCTAGGTTCCCAAGGTTCAGCTTATCAAGCATACCTTGGTTATTGCCATTCACATTGCTTTGTGAGAAACTACGCCTTCGGAAGTAATCTTTTACAAACTGCCTATTCTGCTGCTTTTGATAATCGTCATAACCAATCTCTTCTGGATCTGCTATTTCCTCTTCACCTATTTTAGTCTTTTTGATATATTTTTCTAGAGACTCGTCCAATTCATATTTCTCCTCTATAGCTGGTGGAGGCAATAAGTCTATACCTGTACGGTTTTTGTTACCGTCTTTAGAAATTTTATACTTTAATTTTGGGCTATCTACTGGTAGTGCAGATTTATTAGACATACCAGGTTGTCTAGCATTTACCATATAGCTATGCACAGAGTTGCTTCCGCTTGGTACAGCAGCGGACGCTCCAGCTAAAATCAAGCTGATGGTGACAGATAAAAATCCGCCTTTTAAAACACTTATCTTATTGAGGCTCAAACTTAACCTTTAAATTTTACTGTGAAATTCCCCGATTTGTTATATTGGGTACTTAAGTGTAGAGTTCTCTTCGATATGTTGTTTTAAATGTATTTTAACGCAAGTTTAAGCAATTCTTCTAAATTATGGGAAATTGGTAGCTCGCTTACTGCTTTTTGAACAGCTTTATCCGCGATTATTTTGCTCACTCCTAACCCTATCATAGCAGTTATTGCTTCGTCTATAATTCCAGTCTTTGATTGTATTGACGCCAATTGTCCCTGTGTGGTTGCTTTACCCATTTTGTCTTGCAACTCAGTTATTAATCGTTGTGCAGTTTTAGGACCTATTCCCTTAACTCCCTTCAGTAAATTAAGGTTCCCAGTTAATATGGCGTCAGCTAAAAACTGAGGCAGTATGGTGCTCAACATTACTCTGGCAATGTTTGGCCCTATGCCTTGCACACTAATTAGTTGGCGAAATAGTTCTCTTTCAGTTTGCTCTGAAAAACCATAAATAGTGTGCTCATCTTCACGTATTACCTCGTGTATATAAAGCTTAACCTTCTTATTTCCTTGCAACTTCTCATAGCTATGTAAGCTGATTTGCGCCAAATAACCCAAACCGTTTATGTCTATGATAATTGAGGTTGGATTCAATTCTGCAACCTCACCGAATATGTATGCTATCATTATATTTTCTCTATTTGCCTGAATTAATGTTGTGCATCAATTACTGCCATTGCCGTTAAGCTGACTATCTCACGCACACCAGCACCAGTCTGCAATACGTGGGCAGGTTTATTCATACCTAGTAACAATGGTCCTATTATTTCTGCCCCAGTTGCTTCTTGTAATAATTTATAACTAATGTTGGCACTAGTAAGGTCTGGAAATATAAGGGTATTTACTTGATGGTTTTGCAAATGACTAAATGGGAAATATTCGTTTCTCAATTCGGTATTTAGTGCAAAATTTGCCTGTATATCGCCGTCTAATATCCAATCAGGGTATTTATGTTTCAAAAATTTGGTTGCAGCTGCCATCTTTTCCTGTACAGGACCATAGGCAGAGCCAAAATTAGAATAGCTTAATAAAGCAATTTTAGGTACTATGTCTAGTTTTAATATTTCTTTTACGGTCAATTCTGTAATTGCAACAATGTCATCAACATTCGGATTAATATTGATGGTGGTATCTGCTAAAAACAAAGGGCCTTTTGCTGTTAATACAATATATAATCCTGCTGCGGTACGAACTTGATTTGCCCTGCCAATGGTTTGTATTATAGGTAGTATGCTGGTATTATATTTTCTGGTAATGCCTGTAATTAGAGCATCTGCAGTTCCCTCCTCTAACATTGCTGCTGCAAAGAAATTTCTACTACGAATGTGTTGAAGGCTTTCAGCCACAGTCATACCTTTTCTTTGTCTGCTTAAGTACAATTGTTCAGCATATTTGTGTACCAAGGCTGGTTCTGTTAATGGATCTAATATTGTCGCATCGCTCAGGTCAATATTTAGTCCTTGAATGATACTCTTAATGCGGTCAACATTACCCAGTAGTATTGGATGTGCAATTTTTTCGTCTTTCAGTATTTGCGCAGCTTTTAAAATGTTAATATTATCACCCTCAGCAAATACCACCCTTTTTGGTTCTTTCTTAGCCCTATTTATGATGATTCTACTCAACCTATCACCGCCTTGACCCAAACGCTTCATCAATTCTTCATTGTATACGTCCCAATCAGTTATATCTTGTTGAGCTACGCCACTTTCCATTGCAGCCCTAGCCACAGCTGGTGCTACAGCAGTTATTAGTCTGGGATCTACTGGTGTTGGTATTATATACTGTTTACCAAACCTCATATTTGGTTGTTTATATGTCTTTGCAACTAAATCAGGCACAGGTTTTTTAGTTAAATCTGCCAAGGCCCTAACTGCTGCCAGTTTCATTTCTTCATTTATTGCAGTAGCTCTTACGTCTAGCGCACCTCTAAACAAATAGGGGAAACCCAGTACATTATTTACCTGATTTGGGTTATCACTTCTGCCTGTTGCCATAATTATATCTTCACGGGCAGCAACAGCATCTTCGTAGTCAATTTCTGGATTAGGATTGGCTAATGCAAATACAATTGGTTCTGCAGCCATACTCCGAATCATATCTTGACTCACTATGCCGCCTTTACTTAAACCAATAAATACATCTGCCCCTACAAATGCTTGCTCTAAACTTTCATAGTGCACATTGCTTGCAAATTCTTGCTTATATATATCTAAATCATCACGGTCTCTACTTACAGAACCCTTACTGTCAAATACCATAAAATTACTGGGCTGACAACCCAATGCTACTAATATTCTGATGCAACTAATGGCTGATGCACCTGCACCACTTACCACAATCTTTAGGTCAGCTAGGTTCTTATTTGTTATTTCACTGGCATTAAGTAGTGCCGCGCCGACTATTATGGCTGTACCGTGTTGGTCGTCGTGCATTACCGGTATGTTCATTTCTGCCTTTAGACGCTTTTCTATTTCAAAACATTCAGGCGCTTTTATATCCTCTAGGTTTATACCACCAAATGTCGGTTCTAGTGCTTTAACTACACTACAAAAGTGGTCTATTTCAGTTGCATTTACCTCTAGGTCAAATACATCGATGTCTGCAAATACTTTAAATAATACTCCTTTACCTTCCATTACAGGTTTACTGGCTAGGGGTCCAATATTTCCCAAACCAAGTACTGCAGTACCATTACTAATTACTGCAACTAAGTTAGCCTTACTGGTATATGCATTTACTAGAAACGGGTCTTTCTCTATGGCTAGGCAAGGCTCTGCTACACCAGGGCTGTAGGCCATACTTAGGTCACGTTGGGTTACAGTTGGTTTAGTAGCTATTACTGCTATTTTACCTGGTCTGCCGCTGCTGTGATATTCTAGTGCGTCTTCTTTTCTGATAAGTTCTCCCATTTAAAGATACGTAATAATTGTTTGCAAAGTACTGGATTATAAAGTCCCGGATATAATATTATTAGAATATAATTCTTGTACCAATTCACGTTGATTTACAAAATCATAAAGAGTACTTCTTCTTATTCTATACATACCTGTCCAGCCCTGTCTTAGGGTTTCTATGTAGTTTCTGGTGGCAGAGTTTCTGTCCGTTTGTGCTATATTCAAATCTGTTACGTCCACCTTTCCCAATAGGTATCGTTGCCTTGTAATGTAGTATCGCCTTTGCCCGACTAATTCGGCTTTTTGAGCTATGTTAATTTGTTTGAACTGTAACAAGTATTGCGCAGCTTGTAGCCTAACTTGTTGCTCTAGTTCAGTTTGTTCCTTCAATATAGTAGCATTTACTACATCTCGTTGTGCCCTTGCCATTTCTAGGGCGCCTTTAGTTCTACCCCAGTTTAGTATCGGCACTTGTAGGGTAAATCGAAACTGTTGTTGGTCTTGCGGTGTACCATATACATTACTCAAGTTTACGCCTTGCCCGTTTAGACCAAATTGTCCGTAAACCATACCTTGCAGACCGTTATCTCCCTGGGCTCTGGCTATATCTCGTTCTGCCTCTATTATTCGCCGCTGCTGGCTGATGCCTTGACTACTGTTGTCCTTAGCCTTTTGCCATACTGCATTTGGGTTTAGCACCAGACTATCGGGTTTAGAAGGTACTGTTAGTTGCAAGCTATCGTTAGCCGAATAAGCTAAATACGCCTTTAGTCTCGCTACATTAGAAGCATACTCTATGGTTAGCGTTTGTACACTTAGCCCCGCATTTAGATTATTTAGCTCCAATTGTAACAAGTCATTTTCTGCAATTTTACCCATATTGTACCTGCCCATACCTTGTTTATATAGTGTATCACTATTGGCTAGGTCTAGTTCAGCATTTTCTAGTCTACTTTGACTACTTAATACATCGAAATAAATGTTAGTAGTCTGTATGTGAATGTCTTCTAGGTCTTCCGCAAGGGTGCGGTCTGCTTCTCTAAATACAATTGGTTCTATCTTACGTTGCCACCTGATGTTGCTAAATGTAAATAGTGGTTGGCTGATGCCAATACTTAAGGGTGTACTAACGTAACTGGTAAACGGTGATGTGCCAAATATGTCAATACGTTGCAGACCAGATATTAAAGAAATAGTACCACCAGTCAATCCAATGTTTTGATTCAATGACAGTTGTACATTGCTATTAGCCAAACTTCTATACACAAAGCTATCTCTGCCGTCTGGTTTGGTAATTCTGCTATATGCTCTGTTTAAATCAGGTAATGTAGTATTGGCTATAAGACTAGGTAAATAATCTGCCTTATAATATCTATATCGCCACAGGCTACCCTTGTATTTTGTTATAGCCAATAATCCGTCTGTACTGAAGTTTTCAGAGCGAGTTATCGCATCATTTAGTGACAAAATAAAGATATTACCTTGCGCAAAAGCATAGCTATAATGAGTGCTGAGTGCCAATACTAAAATGTATTTAATCCAAATGTGCATAACAGTTATTGTTGTTTACAATATTGCATTTTTTTACAATGTTAGTCAGTCCTTGCAACAATTATGCTTGTATGATTTTAAAAGTTTGGTGCACCTATTTTTAATAGTATTTTTGTTGGCACTGTCATTTCTCTAAATGCTACTCACCTAACTGATACTATGAATCCCATTCTTAGCACGCAACCGAATACAATACATCAACTGGTTCTTCATCAAGATATTAAAGATGATACAGATGAAGTTTATTGGTTGTGGCAAGACGATATAATGCAATTAGGTTGGTACAGTAAGGCCTTAAATAAATGGTTGAAATTATCGCAGATAGAGATTAGTAGTGTTAAGCTTGAGTCACTGTTTAAGTCTATTACAGACCTACACCAAATAGCCAATACCAACAATAATGTGAGGCATCACTTGCTGATAGCACATAATCAAACCCAATTGGTGCCAGAGCAACTTTATGATGCAGAATATAGACATACATTATTTGAATTAAATAGACCACTGCCTAAGTCTGAGAGACTGATGATGGAACGCATTGCTAAGCCGGCCTCTGTACTTTTATTTACAATGCCACAACCCTTGTATTGGCACCTAACTAGCAACATACCTCAGCTACAAATAAATCACCTGCACAGTTTATTAATAGCAAATCAAACTTATACGAATACCGAACCTGAGCAATCACAATTAAATCTAAATCTAAGCACAAAAAGTCTAATGCTTACCGTATGGAAAGATGGAGAGCTGCAGCTTTACAATAATTATGAAGTGAGCAGCCACGAAGATGTGCTGTACTACATAGCAATGGCGATAGATGTACTTGAACTAAAAGATGATGGACACAATATAAATATATACGGTCAGTGGACAGAAATGAATATTCTTATACTTCTATTGAAAGAATATTACACGCAGGTGTCTTACAGTCAATTTCCAGTTCCTAATATTGTTGGTTCAGAAGATTATCAAAATCTACTGATGATTCATAAATGAGGATAATATCAGGAAGTAAGAAGGGGCACATTATTAGACCCCCGAGAAATTTACCCATTCGCCCCACTACAGATATTAGTAAGGAGGGTATTTTCAACATCATTAATAATTACTTTGACTTCGAAGAATGCTCTGTCTTAGATTTATTTCACGGTGGAGGCAGTATGAGTTTAGAATTCTGTAGTAGAGGGGTTAAGTCCTTACAATCTGTAGACAAACACCCGGGTTGCGTAAAATTTCTAAGTTCTGAGGCAGAAAAACTGGGTTTTGATCAAATTGAAATATTTCGTCAAGATGTACTTCAATTTTTAAGAAATTCAGACGATAGCTTCGATTTAATATTTTGCGACCCACCCTATGCCTGGACACAATATGCAGAAATGCTAGATATTATATTGAAAAGGGAAATGTTGGCCACTGGAGGTTGGTGCATTATAGAGCATCACAGTGTAATGAAAGCTTACGAAAATCATCCTAAAAGGGTTGATATGCGGGCCTATGGACAAAATATAATGTCAATATTTAGCAATAACCAAGCTTAGTACTTTATCCACAAGTAGTTTACATTATAATAAATCAAACATAGTAATAGGGCTTACTAATTAATATTGAAATATTTTATATTTCATTCATTACTAGGTCTTTACGGATCGTTAATTGAATTATAATTATGATGACTTCTGATGTTACTTAATTATTAACAATTATGGGTTTAGACGAATTGTTAATAGCAAAAACAATATATGTTAATTTTGTGTTAACTCTTTGGTAACATAAAGATAATATTGATAAAATATTGGACATTTGCTTTTATAAATATAAGATGAATTCTGCACAATTTTAATTGGTATGAAAGAACTTGATAAAGTTGAACAAGTAATGTCTCATCTACAAAAATTAAAGGAAAAGACTCAAGTTGAGACTGTTACTTTTAACGATTACCTGTCTGATAAATACAGTATAGATGTATTAGACAAAATAGAGTGGGAACGCCACTTTAACTCCGTAAATAAAAAGAAATTAGCCAGCAAATCTTGGACTTCTTTTTAGCCCCCTGATTATACATAAAGTAATTCCTTTAAGTCTTGGTTACCCTTAGTTTTTTAGGAAACTTACTTCCCACAAATTCCCCTCTTTCTTAATTATCTTTCTCACAGTCAGAGTTCTTAACTTAGTATAATATAGATTTACTTGCCCGTCATTACCTTTTACCATTCCTCTATCTTCATATCCAAACTCTGTTGCGCTTCTAGTAAGCCCTACTAAATCATTTTCAGACCTAAAGAAACACTTTATTACCCTGCCCAATTCCTTCACTTGAATAATGTAAAGCCAAGCATTCGCCTTGTTCTTATCAAATACATTTTCAGTCGTTATTTTATCTATTTCACCATAGGCACTTATGGCTAGTTTCCTCATTTCCGCTGGTTTGCCATCACTTACTTCGTTGTAATCTTCAAAATATTTCCAGCCTCGTTTATATAAGTATTGGTTTGCTGCAGATAAATCTTTTAGCAATATGGCATCCAGATCAGTAACATTAATTATTTCAGACTTCTCTTCAGTTTTTTTTGCATTACCCTTTGCATTATATGCATCAGATGTTTGAATCACCACTATCAGGGCAGCTATAGCTAAAATAAGTTTCATAAACTTGTAATTATGTTCGGTAAAATTATATAGATTGGATTGTTTGACAACTTTCAAGATATTCACATATTATAACATCTTGCCAAAAGTTATTCATACTAATTTGTCAACTATAAACGTTTTTAAAGCATCATTAATTAATCTAGTTATAATATTGAACAGAATATCAGTTTCACTTATGCAGTTTCGCCTAGTCATCACGTTTTCATTTTGCATTTTTCTATCAAATTTAGCTCAAGCACAGTTGGGTAAATATTTAGAGGTATGGGGTGGACCACAATATACCCAGATATTAAATTTTGAAGACATTAGCGCTGACCAAAGAGTCAACGATCTAAATAGATTAAACACTTATAAATTTGCAATTGGGGCAAACTACATCCATAACTATCAACCCAACTTTGGCTATAGTTTTGGAATAAATTACAATAAGATTGGTCAGAAATATGATGGAATTACAGCCTACGATGGTAACAGCTTTGATACAACTAGTACCTCTATTTTCTTTAAAAGTGAGATTGAAATGACTTACCTAAAAATTCCACTTCTGTTTAGATTTAACAGTGCAATAGAAACAGGTGACCGTGTGGGTATGGTCATCTTTGCCGGTCTACAGCCAGGCTTTTTAATGAGTGTAGATAAAGTTATTACATCACCGGCAGCGCCTGATTCACTACTAAATCGTTATCCTAACTATAATTTCAGGGGGAATTTTAAAAAACTTGACCTCAGTATGATGGCTGGGGTTCAGGTAAATGTTGTTTTAAACTCTAAATTCAATGTTGGAATAGGATTGAAATATGAGCGTGGTTTTATAAACATTGAAAATAGAAAAACCGCCTGGGAAAAAGACTTACCCGTAGAATATACTTTTCCTGTAAGTACCAAAAAAATTGGTAAGAGTGATATAACAAGACAAGATAGTAAAATTAACTCTGTAAATGCATTTCTAAGTATAGCTTACAAAGTAGGAACTGTAATCTATGAAGAGCCACAAGATGAAGAATTGCCTGATGTGGGCCCTCCACAATGAGAGTTAAAAATATAAATGCAAGAAATAATACAATAAAACATCTAGTATTCCATTCTTAATTATATAATTGCACATTAATGTTTGTCATATAAAGGGACAAAGTAAAAATTGCACATAAATTTCTGAATACTGCTTAAGGATAACATTTTTTAATTATTTTTGCTAATCTGAATCTCGAAACGGGAAAATGAATAAAACTACACGTACAACACTAACTACTTTACTAACAGCTGCATTGCTAATGGTAATGTTTACTGCAAATGCACAATCAACCATTTCTTGGAGACTTGGACCAACCGTTGGCATACAATACACTGATCTATCTACTAATTTAGGTTCTTTCAGCGGTAAAGTTGGTATCAATGCAGGATTAAGTAATGACATTAAATTCTCAAGAAAATTTGGTGTTGATGTTAATTTACTTTACTCTTCATATAGAGCTGATAGAGATTATTTAGACTCTAACCTTTTCTTTGACAGATACCAAGTATATAGATATAAAACTAGTGAAACCTATAATTATTTTCAGGCACAAATATTGGCTAAATATATTATTGAATTAGGACATATTCCCATCATTCCTTATGATGATCCTGATGCTAGAAGCGCAATTACTCTTGAATTAAAAGGTGGTGGATTCTTTAATACATTAGCTTTTTGGTCTTGGGATAGTTACGACAATTCTGGTACCTATGAATTTTACAGTAGAGAATTGCAAAGTGGAGCAAAAACTGCGACTACAAAACAAGATGCAGCCTTAACTACTGCACAAAAACCTTTCTACGTTAACCCAATGGATTTTGGTCTTGCATTAGGTGCAGGTTTAAACTTCAGATTGAGTAAAAGAACAGATTTTGGTATTGACGCTAAGTACTTACGTGGTTTTTCTAACCTAGACTATGGTACTAAAGATAGATATCAATATGGCAACCCTACCCTAGTAGTGGTTGACCCTGCAGACCCAAGTAAAAACTTTATTGGCTATAATCAAGCCAAAGTAAACTCTACAGCTTATGCGTTAAACTTTAGCTTTAGATTTAAAGTATTGGGTATAGACCCCGAGTGATCATTTCCGGCAGATACACTGAAAGGGTGTCATTGGGTATAATTTATCCGTGACACCCTTCTTTTTTTTAATACGTTTACTCAGCACACATTTTAAACATTAATAGCAATTATGTATATCAAAACTTATTTAGCTAGCACTCTATTAGGATTACTAGCGTTTTCAAGTTGCAACTCCGACAAAGTACCTAGTATCAAAGACATAGAGACCCTAGCAAACTATAGAAATCAATACCCTGCGCATAAAGCTGATAATGCATTTGGCATTAAAGCAGATAGCACAATTATGGCCTATATTACTGATTATCCTAAGGATACATTAGTTCCACAACTATTCTATGAATCTGCTATAATCCACCACGTTACTCTAAATCAACCTGATGCTGCATTGGTTAAATTTCAAACAGTATATGAGTCATTTCCAAAGCATAGAAATGCGCCAAATGCTCTGTTTTCATCTGCATTTATACTAAGTAACACCATAAAAGACACCACACGTAGCAACAGATTATACCGTAAAATGGTAAAAGATTACCCAGATAATAAATTGACTGAAGATGCTAAAATTCTGCTGATACAAGGAAATATGACAGACGAGGAGTTTCTGAATATGCAGATAAAAAAACGCGAAGCAGAGCAAAAGAATGCACCAGCCAATTAGTGGGTTTAAACCAGAAATGGTTAGGGGAATTGTATTTGACCTAGATGGTACACTTCTAAACAGCCTAGACGATATAGCCAATAGTATGAACAGTGCACTTGCACTAAACAATTATCCAGTTCATAGTACAGAGGCCTATATGGGCTTTATTGGTGAAGGCATTAGGCAATTGGTAATGGCTGCTATGCCTACAACTAGTAGCTACAGCGAAGTAGATACCGTACTAGCAGATATGGAAAAACTATATGGCACCCAATGGAAGGAACATTGTAGAGAATATGAGGGTACCACTGCTATGTTAAACGCATTACAGGCTGATGGCTACCCTATGGCAGTATTGAGTAATAAACCCCACAACCTAACTGTACTATGTACCGAATATTTCTTCCCAACTGTAGATTGGGTAACTATAGAGGGGCAAATGGATAGTCGACCTAGAAAACCAGACCCTTTTATGTTACTACAAATAAGCCAACAAATGGGTTTACCGCCGCAACAAATGCTAATGGTAGGTGATAGTCACATAGATGCCTTTACAGCTCGAGCAGCCGATATGCCCATTGCTTCGTGCTATTGGGGCTTTACTCCTGCATTAGAACTAGACAAACTTAGGCCTAACCTTAAGTTGAATCAACCTGCTGATTTGGTCGATGCTTTAGTTCTATAGTTGAATTAGAACACTGATTCCTAAACAAACATAAGAATATCACTAATACTAGAATTGTAACCTTTCTTAATTTAGATACACACAAAAAAAGCCCAATCAAATAAATGACTGGGCTAAAAAATTGCATTTCTGCATTAAACTATTTCGTTTTTACAACTCGTTTGCTAATTATACCGTTGCTGGTTTGCAATTGGACAAAGTAAATGCCGGCTGGTTGTTGACTTAAATCAATATCGTAGGTGTCTATACCCATATTAGCAACGCTGATTACTTGAATGTCTTTGCCAAGGGCATCTGTAATCTTAATGCTTTGGCCACGAAGTTTTGTTGCCTTAGCTAGACGCAATGTACTGTGTCCGTCAGTAGGATTAGGATATACTATTATATCAGATTCTGTAACATTCACATCTGCAATAGCGCTGATACATTGTTTTACAAATATGGTACGCTTAGCACTAAAGCTAATATTGCCACTGGCATCTACTGCCCTGTACTGGACTGTATAAAGACCTGGTTCTTGAGTACTACGATAGGTACCAAATACTGAAACCTGGACGTTGTTATTCGGATAAAAGTTATCGCTAAGGGTATATCCAGCATCTAAATAAGTTGACCAACGGCAAACCACAGTATCCTCTTGTTTATTTAAAGTAATAACTGGAGCTACTCTATCCACTACTTGAATGGTTCTTTTTACTGTACCTACATTTCCACTTGCGTCTCTTACATTGTATAGAACTGTATAGCTGCCTAATTTATTAGCGTATCCGTTCTTAAATGTTGTATAGAAAGTACCACTAGTATCCCATTTGCTTATGCTTTTATCATAGTTATCGAACCAACTTACACCAAAGTCAGAGAAAGTAGTAAATACGTCTACCTTAACTATCGTATCACCAATTAGTCTTACAACGGGTTTAGTTTTATCAACTACTTTTATGTACCTTTCTATTTGTATTGGCCCATTCCCGCTAGGGTCAGTTAGTGTATATGTTTGAGTATAGTTGCCTAGCTTATCAACATTCAAAGGGTTGTTTACCTTAACTAGGAGTTTTAACTGATTCGCACTGTAGTAGTTATCTATAATAGACACGCCTTCATCTACATACGTTTGATACACATCTACACTTATAGTGTCCTTGCCTATCAACCTTAGTGTAGGGGCAATAGTATCTATAACTATTATAGTTCTATATTTAGTCACCGAATTGCTACTTATATCTTTTACTGTATAAGTAATTCTATAGGTGCCAATTACGCTGGCATTTACACTACCACTTATTGCTACTAGACTGCTTAAGTCACCATCAACTAGGTCTAGCGCGCTGATTACCTTAGGATTAGAAAAAGAAGAACGAACTGCAAGTCTTATGGTATCTGTACCCTCAATTTTTAAGTTTGGTGCAGTTATATCGGCTCTAACCAATATTATTCTCGTCTTAGTTACAGCAACATTTCCAGCAATATCTTTTACATTATATTTAAAAGTATATAAGCCTGGAATTTTTGGATTAAAAGTAGGATTAGAACTCACAGTTACCTTAATGGTTATTATTCCGTCTAAATTATCAACCGCAGAATAGCCTGGGTCAGTAAATACTTGACCTTGCTCCATATTCATTGTGTCCGACTTGCCACTTGCTACTAAGCTAATTACTGGTTTAGTTATGTCTTTAGTTATATATAGTCTATAGTCTTCATATTCACCATATTCATTTACGCCACAAGCTTTATTGGTATAGTTCCCTTGATTAATAGCAATACGCATAACAGTTGCTCCAATACGGCTGGTAGTAGGTACAGTTATGTTTAGACTCCATACTTTATTTGTCCCTTTAGTCTCGGTTGCAACATTTTCTCCATTGTCGCTAAAGTCCCCGTCACCATTCCAGTCAATATATATGTCTCTTATGGCTGTATTGTTAGCTGTATTTCGTTCTACTTTGGTAGGATAGGTTACGCCTTGTTCTAGTGATGTTGAAACAGTTGCTGTGTAGTCTGTATAAACATTTACGCCTTGCGTAGTGGAATTACTAATTGTATTTATAGACACTTTACTAATTCCTATATCTGTTGATTTAGAAGAAGTTGTTGGCTTACAATAGGCATCTTTCACAGTAATGTAGGCAACCTTTACTACAGTTGCTGTACCAGTAGTGTTGGTAGCTTTTAGGCTAACAGTCCATTTACCGGTATCATTAAAGTTTACTAATGGAAATTCATCAAAATTCGTAGTCTCATTCAAATAGTTAACCGTACCTGTTCCAGATACTTTGGTAAATTTCCACTCGTACTGGTCCACACATTCTTTAATGATTGGGCTAAAGTAAACGGCATCTGTTGTGGTTGGATTTACATTATCAGCCATTAGACCAACTACCGGTTTAGGCGGATCAAGTATTACTATCTGCTTGGTTACTGTATCATTACCACCGCAATTAATAGCCACCATTCTTACTGTGTAGGTATTGGGTACAAGATATGACCACTTTATATTTTTACCTTTACTCTCATATATACCGTCATCGTCTAAATCCCAAAAAGATTTTATGTCTTTACCTGTACTTGTATCAGTAAAAGTTACAAACTTGCTGCTACAGGCAGTGTCTTGACTTACAAATCCAGCCTTAGGTTTAGTCTGTGTTTTAGGTTTTGTATAGAAATATGCAGAGAATCCAGCCATATTATAGGCATAGTTAGACTCTAATTCTATGTACATAGTACCAGCTGCTACCAGTGTATCACTATTACCTGTAGGAATACATTGATTTACACAGCTACCAAGACTGGGTCCGCCAGTATAGCCTGGACCATAACCTAATGATCCATTCGTTTTGCACGGCTGCAATTGCTTACCAGTGTTATCTTTACCTTCATATACTCTTAGGTAATCATAGCCACAACCTAAATCAAAACCCTTAGAATTAATAACTAAAAAAACCGAGTCTGCACAGGCATCAATGACAGAGGAATAGGTGCCAAAGTTATAGTCACCAAACTCTCCTCCTGGGTCAAATAGGTTACCTCTGCTTTCTGTAATTACAGCTTGGTCACCTAGATTGATTGATGGTAACACATCTACATAGTCTGTTTTACACAACTGTACGCCTGTACCTTGATTATTAGATGTGGTAAGACATACTTTATATTTACCTCCATATAAGAATTTTACCTTTGCACGTGGTGAATTCATATCACCAAATACATAGCGATAGGTTTTAACTTTTACCCCATTGTCTGTTGTAAATTCTGGGCTAATATCCCATCTCCACTTATTTGGACCATTTGTAGTTAAGTCTGTAAATAATATAGTCTCATCAGTGTTAATCACATTCTTATCAGATATAAATTCTGAATTAGGCTTAACTGTGGGTTTATCTACATTTATGGTTTTGCTGTAGGTGTCGCTACCTCCACATCCAGTTACTTCAAGTTTCACAACAGCAGATGGATACTGCAATGCTGTCGTAAATAAATGGATGCTATCGCTCACCAACACATTATTAATGTACCACTTATACTTCTTTGGTTCACTTTCTTTAGCAGAGTTAAATACGGTAGCTATGCTTCCCTCATAAACTTGGGTAGGCGTTGAAAACAATGCCGTAGGCTTTCCTTTTCCAATGTTGCTTTCATCTGCACCAGCTGTAGGAAATATTGCACATCTAGTGTTGCCGTCTATGTCAAGTAATACACCACAGGCTACGCCACTTGGTGCATCTGTAGTTAGATCATAATGCAGATCAAATACTGACTTGAATTTGCAACTTACACTATTATCTCTAAAACCCTGCCCCTTGCTACTTGCAGCTGCTTTGTAGTCATTTAAAGTACTATATACTGTATTATTATATTGTATGATTGATGCCGAATTGGTATAGTAATTATTGCCATCTAGTGAGTCTAGAGATGATAAGCCAGCCAAGTTTGCAGCTAGGCCTCCACTACTCTTGTAGAAATTATTGCTTTTTATTATCAATCCGTCGCCGCTTGATATTTGAAAATCGCCCGCAGCTCTATTAGATTGACTAAATAATGTATTGTGTTTAAACTGAAAGCCCAAGCCAGCAACTCCAAATGAGAATGTCGAATAATTTGAATAACCTGTACTTTTTAGACTCATAAAATTATTTATAATCTTAAATGGCTTATTAGCACCATAGTACTGTATGTAATTATTAGCTAGGTTAAATGTTGCCCCTTCTCTGCCAAATACATTATTAGTATAAGTTGCTCCACCCTCATAGTAAGTATAAATGTTATAGCTAAATGAAAGACTAAGTGAATCAAATGAATTAGAGGTATACACATTTCCATATGCCCCAGCACAATAAATGTTACAATAACCTTGACGTTTAATCAAGTTATTGGTATATACATCATTCCCATACTCATATATTGTACTTACTTGGTAAGCGTATATGCCATAGTATGCACCACGTATGGTATTATTAGTATAGGTAATGTATTGGCTATAATTGTTGTAAATGCCATAACTACCAAAACTAGAGGTAACTGGCATAATAATTTTACAATTATTAAAGCTGAAGTGGCTACAGCTGTTCATATATACTCCAGATATGAATGACGAGCTACCTGTATTTTGTATAGTTAGGTTATCAAATTTAAAATAGCTTGCAAAATAAGCCTCTATGACTCTAGACTGAGTTGAATAAATACGAGTGCCTGTCCCAGAACCTTTAAATGTTATGGTGTTTTTGGCAGAAGTACCCACTACTGCATCAATGTACATATTTTCGTTATAGTTGCCCGCTGCAATCGTAAATGTTACTGCGCTAGATATCCCATTGTCATTAAGTGCATCAATAGCAGCACTGATGCTTGAGTAGCTACACCCACTGCTACAAATGGTGTAATTCCCACTTAGTGCCTGAGCCTTCGCTGAATTGCCATAAATACAAAGGCATAGTATAATCCCCAAAGTGGGTAGGTAATTCGACGTTTTAGAAACTAGTCTATAGAGTATTGTCATTGGTAGGGGTATAATATGCTTAATCAGTATTATGTATTTACTTATCTAACTTATTAAGTTTTTTGTAGAATATTAAATATACGAGCTACGTGTACTTAAGTTCAACTAGAACTGAAATGCTTGATAATGTTTTGGTTGTCATTTTTTAATAACGACTGCAAATTACTGATAGTAGCAATATTTTTTTAAAATTTATTTCGTATGCGATATTTTTTATACTAATGTCTAGTTTTAGATGATAAAAGAAAAGTATATATTCAATTGAATATAATCGTACAAGCTTATATCGCTTACACAAACGGTATTAAATCAACTTTATTTTGATAAAAGGGAATAATTGTAAAAAAAAAGCCCCCACTACCATAAGGTAATGAGGGCCATATCTAGAATCGATTGGTAATACTACCTATTACTTCTGTATAACAACTCTTTTCGTAATGTTTGCACCACCTGTACGTACTTGTACAAAGTACACACCTGCAGGTTGCGTGC
>JAWXCF010000020.1:0-43317 GCA_034440515.1 Bacteroidota bacterium | reverse complement strand
CATATCGTTCAGTGAAGAAATTGATATTCTAAAATATATTCGTCTAAACTATCCAAATAATATAGAAATTAGGCTTGATGCAAATGAAGGTTTTACTGTTGAAGAAGCTTTGCAAAAATTAAATCAGATGGCAGAGTTCAACATTCATAGCATTGAGCAACCTATAAAGAGGAGAAATTGGGACGCAATGAGGCATTTAGTAGATGCTTCGCCAATTGCAATAGCATTAGATGAAGAATTAATTGGCGTTCAATCTATGTTTGAAAAGGTTAAAATGTTAGAACATATTCAACCTGATTATATTATCATAAAGCCAAGCCTATGCGGAGGCTTTACACATTCTGATTTGTGGATTTACTTTGCAGAGAAAATGAACATTGGCTGGTGGGCAACCTCAGCGTTAGAAAGTAATATTGGACTGTATGATATTTACAGCTGGGTAGCAAACTACAACCCAACTTTGCCCCAAGGTTTAGGCACAGGTAGCCTGTATGCTGACAATGCAGAGGCAAATACCAGAATTGTGAATGGGTTAATTCTACCTATTTAATCATAATATTCTTAATATTTTAAAATTATCACCATTTTAGGCAACTTAGACTCCTGAACATTACGTTATAATCGTACAAAATACTTATTTTCGTATTTGGCTAAATCTGCTAATGATGAGAAAACTTTATATGTACCTAATGTTACTGCTGGCATTGGCTTGCATTAACACTACTTTAACTGCTCAGAGCGACATATCTATAAAATCTTACCAAAAGATTGCCGATGGATTCGGAGGCTTTGGTAGTCCTATTTTAACTGATGATAGATTGGGCGAAGATGTCGAAAATTTGGGCGATTTAGACGGTGATGGTGTTAATGACATTGCAATAGGCGCTGCATTTGATGACTTCTCAAGTTCAGACTGTGGAACAATTTATTTGTGTTTTATGAATGCAAACAATACCATAAAGTCTAAAAAAAATCTGTACCGTACTGGTTCTAGTAGATTTGGAACTTCTGTTGCTAATATTGGTGACCTAGATGGTGACGGAGTAATAGATTTAGCAGTTGGAGCAATAACAGAAAATAGTAATAGAGGTAGTGTTTACATTCTTTATATGAATACAGATGGTACTATTAAAAGTTCAGCTAAAATTCAAAGTGGGACAACAAATTTTCCTATACTAAGTACAAACTCGTTTTTTGGTGCAGCTGTAGAAAGGGTTGGTGATATAAATGGTGACGGTATTTTAGATATAGCTGTAGGTGCACCAGGATTAGCTGATGGCGGAACAAATAGAGGTGGATTTTTCATCATCTATATGAATACAAATGGTTCTGTAAAAGGATTTAGTAAAATAAGTGATAATACAGGAAATTTTAACGGATTCTTAAGTAATGGCGACAATTTTGGTAACAGCATAACAAATGTTGGCGACTGGAATGGAGACGGTAAATTAGATTTACTAGTAGGTGCTAATAATAATGATGACACTTATACTAATGGTGGTGCAATATTCTTAGTTAGACTTGATTATTCTGGTACTACTTGCTCAACAAAAAGAGCAACCAAAATAAGCGCAAATACGAGTACATTACTTAAAAAATTATTAGCAAATGGCAACCAATTTGGATTAAGTACAGCTTGGTTAAGTGATTTTGGTGGAACATATTTAAATGCTTCACTTAGGGCTATCCTAGTAGGTTCTCCTTTTGATGCAGATGGAGGCTCAGCAAGAGGTGCAGTTTATATGTTTATTGCTGATACAGCCGGCAATTTATTGGTTCATCAAAAATTAAGTGAAAACACCCCAAAATTTAAAGGGAGTTTAGACGCTGATGACAGATTTGGCAGAAGTGTTTGTAATTATGGTAATAAAGACACAAACGGTGTTCAGTCTTTTGTAGTTGGCAGTACACATGATGATGAAGGCGTAACAGATGCAGGTGCAGCTTATATCTTCAATATTAGAAAACTTAATGCTTCTGTCTTAGCTGTAATTATGCCGACAGATACTATTTGTGGTGGAACTCTAGTGAAACCAAGAATAGTTATTAGAAATTCAAGTACAATCAAAATAAGTAACATTCCTGTAACGCTTAGAGTAAAAGGAGTAAATTCCAAAACAATTTTAGATACATTTAAGAAAACTATTTTGCCTGGGCAAAGAGACACTTTGACTTTGCCTAATGCTATAACTTTTAACAACAGTGGCATTGACTCTATATGGGTAAGTTTGAAACTACCTGGTGACTTGGTTATTCTAGATGATAGTATATTTAAAAATGTTTACACAGGTAAAGTTTTAACTCAAGTCAATTTTGGCAAAGACACTAATCTTTGCGCAGGCGAAACTTACAGATTAGACCTTGGTAACTCATTTGCTAAACATAAATGGTCTAATGGAGATACAACTAGGGTAATAGTAGTTGCTGGTCCAGGTAAATGGTGGGGAACAGCATTCATTGGTCAATGTTTGGTTACAGACACCATCAATATAAGTTATTACAAATCAGCAGAAGTTAAGTTAGGTAATGATACTAACATTTGTTTCGGTCAAAGCATACAATTAAACTCAGGATTCCCTGATGCTAAGCATTTTTGGAGTAATGGAGATACTAATAGGGTAATTACTATAAGCAGTGCTGGTAAATACATTGCTTATGTTTCCTATAATAGATGCACATTCACTGATACTATTGAGATAACTTCAACCAATTTGAATGTCAACCTAGGTAGAGATACAACACTTTGTCAAGGTCAAACTTATACCTACGATGCAGGAAATGCCGGAGCGCTGTACCAATGGAGTACTGGAGCCACTACTCAAAAAATAACCGTTAATACAACTAATACTTATTCTGTTAGAGTATATTTCGGAATTTGTCAGAAATTTGATACAGCTAGGGCAACTTTCCTAACCCTACCTACCGTAAACTTAGGTAGAGACACGACTTTGTGTAAAGGTGAATTTATTACTTTAGATGCGGGTAACAGTTTACCTGGTCAAAAATATTTATGGAGCAATGGTAGTACTAATCAAACTCTAGTAGTTAGTGGTGCAAGTACTTATTTCGTTAGAGTATCTAATGGAAAATGTCCGGTGACTGATACCATTGTAATTAAATACATAAGCCTAGGTGCCAATCTAGGTAAAGATACTGTCTTATGTCAAGATGAAAGTTACATAATCAATTCAAGCAATTTTGAGCCTGGTGCGTCATATTTATGGAATACCGGTCAAACAACTTCGTTTATTACTGTAAAAACCACTGGTTTATATTCTGTAAGAGTATTTAAAGCCCAGTGTTCAGTCTTTGATACAGTAAAAGTCGACTTCTTACCAATAGATAGTGTTAATTTAGGTCCAGACCAAATAATATGTGAGGGAGAGACAATTACAATAAATGCAGGTAATCCTGGTCAAAAATATTTATGGTCAACAGGTGCAACTACCCAATCAATCAGTGTAACTAACCCAGGTACCTATGGAGTTACTGTAAATAATGGAAAATGTTTTAGGTCAGGTTCGGTAAAACTGACTAGAGAGAAATTTGAAGATCCACTAACTCGTTCAGATACTTCAGGTTGTCAAGGCACTTCAATTGTACTTGACGCTAGAAACCCAGGCGCCAGTTATTTGTGGAGTACTGGTGATACTACTAGAACAATAACTGCTACTATATCTAATACTTATACTGTAAGAGTTAGAAAAACGAAATGTTTCTTAGTTGATAGTATACGAGTAAACTTTATACCTTCACCAGTTCCTAATCTAGGTTCAGATAACACATTATGTGCTGGTACTGTAGATACCTTGGACGCTGGCAACCCTGGTGCATTTTATTATTGGAGTACAGGAGCTAGAACAAGAACCATTACAGTAAGGAAAAAAGGCACCTACTATGTAACTATCAGCAATGGATTCTGTAGTAAAACAGATACTATAAATGTTGATTTCTATAATCCACTTATTCAAAGTCTCCCTTTAAATACATTCTTATGTAAAGGGGCAGATACAAGTGGCACAATATTAACGGCAGGTCAAGCAACTAACTACCTATGGTACCCTACTGGAGAAATAACAAAAAGCATTAAAGTTACTGTGCCCGGTATTTACAGGGTAACATTAAGTCATCCTGCTGGCTGTTCACTAATTGATAGTACTATAGTAGAACTTTGCCCCTCTGATAAAATATTAGTGCCTGGTGCATTTACACCAGATGAAGATGGACTAAATGATATATTTAGACCAGGTAACAATAACTATACTCAATACTATTTTGCGGTATATAACCGTTGGGGGCAAATGATTTATGAAACTAACGACCAAACCGCGGGCTGGGATGGAAAATACAAAGGCAAAAACTCACCAGAGGAAATTTACATTTGGAAAATGATTTATAGAATTAGAACTTCAGATGGTACACCTGCACAAAAAATTGCACAAGGTAGTTTTATATTGTTTAGACATTAATCTAAACTAGGATCACGTAATTATAACCAGAAGCCCTAAGCATTAGCTTGGGGTTTTTGCTTTATATTAACTTAATGTATTTACATTTATTCAGATTGTAATTTTGAATTATGATAAGAAAAATAATTATAGCTGCAATTATTGTTTTAGTTTCTATACCTAACCTGACACTATACGCCCAGAATAAGAATAAGAAAGACTTACCCAAGCTAGTGGTAGGAATAGTAGTTGACCAAATGAGGTACGACTTCCTTTACAGATATTATAGTAAATACTCTGAAGGGGGATTTAAACGATTAATGAAAGAAGGTTATAACTGTGAGAATACCTATATAAACTATGTACCAACCTATACTGCACCAGGTCACTCCAGTGTATATACTGGAAGTACGCCTGCACTAAATGGCATAGCTGGCAATAATTGGTTCGATAGAACTACAGGTAAAGTTGTGTACTGCACTGATGACAGTACTGTAATTGGTGTGCCAACAGGTGGATCAAAGAGTAAAGGGCAAATGTCACCGGCTAAAATGATGACATCTACTATTACAGATGAATTAAAATTAGCAAGTAATTACAGAAGTAAAGTGATTAGCGTAGCGCTTAAAGATAGGGCAAGCATACTTCCAGGTGGTCACTTAGCTGATGCAGCGTATTGGTATGACGGTAAACTTGAATCATTTATAACAAGTACCTATTACTCAGAGAAATTGCCAGAATGGTTGGTTAAGTTTAACAGCCGAAAACTACCTGATAGCCTAACAGCCTTAACTTGGAATACTCTTTTACCTATTGCAAACTATACTGAAAGCAGCCCAGATAATGTAAATTGGGAGGAAGGATTTAAAGGGAAAGCAGACCCAACTTTCCCATATAATTTAGCTGAATTAAGAAAAACCAATATTGATATATTGACAAAAACACCGTACGGAAATACAATTACAAGGCTATTGGCTGAGGCAACTATAAAAAACGAAAACTTAGGAAAAGGTAGTTTAACAGACTTCCTAGCTGTAAGCTTTAGTTCAACAGACATATTGGGGCATTCATTCGGGCCAAATAGTATAGAAGTTGAAGATATGTATTTGAGATTAGACCTAGAATTAGCTGAATTTTTAAAATATTTAGATAAAACTGTAGGCAAAGGAAAATACACATTGTTTCTAACTGCTGACCACGGTGTTGCTAATAATCCTGCCTATATGACCAGAGACAACAGAAAAAATGTTCCAGCTGGTCACCAATCTGAGAAAAAAATGGAAGATGTGCTTAAAACTTTTTTTGCTACAAATTATCCAGATCAGACTTTTTTTTTATCATACATCAATAGTCAAATATATCTCGATAGAAATGTATTAAATAATAAAAAGATTGACTTAAACCTATTGTGTTCTCAGCTATCTAATTATTTAATTAAAGATAGTTTTTTCCTATCTGCAATAAATATGCATATCGAAAATAGCAATAGTGTTTTGCCACAAATCAACCAAATAATAGCTGGTACCCACCCAACCAGAAGTGGCGATATCTACCTAGCATTTCAGCCAGCTTGGTTAGAGTACGGTGCTAAGGGTAGTACCCACGGTATGAGTTATGGTTATGATTCGCATATACCATTATTGTTTTTTGGAACTAATATACCTACTTTCACTGATTATAATGTAGTGAACATTACAGATATAGCACCTACCTTGGCGAACTTGTTACACATTCAACAACCAAATGGTTGTATAGGTAAGCCTATCATAAATTTATTACAACCTAATGACTAGATACTTTAAATACATTGCTCTGCTGCTTCTAATTTTTGTTACGGGATTGGTTACAGCACAAACTCCTACATTTTCTGGCAGCATTGCTAAAATAATGTATAACAACTGCACCAGTTGCCATAATGCAAATGGCAATGCACCATTTTCACTAGCAACTTACGAGCAAGCATATTCTATGCGAATGAGCATTAGGAATAGTGTTTCTACGAATAGAATGCCCCCTTGGCCACCTGAAAATGGATATGGTCACTTTGCAAAAAACAGATCCCTAACTGATAATCAGGTAAACGATATTAAGGCTTGGGTAGATGCTGGTGCTCCAGAAGGAGATAAACAATCTACACCTCCATTACCATTCTATTCATCTGGTTCACAATTAGGTAGAAAAGACTTTAGTGCGAAACTCCCAAATTATACACTAGTCAGTAATGTAGATGAATACAGGTGTTTTGTAATACCAGCAGGTACTAATGTAACTAAATATGTCTCTGGCTTAGAAATTATTCCTGGGAATAAAAAAGTAGTGCATCACGTTCTTGTATTTTATGACTCATTAGGCGTATGTAGAAAATTAGACGAAAAAACTCCTGAACCAGGTTATGTAAATTTTGGTAACGTTGGTCCCAATGTAGATAAGTTAGTAGGTACTTGGGTACCAGGTTCTAGTCCTATTTTATTTCCGCAAGGTACAGGTGTAAGAGTTTCTGCAAATGGAGACTTTGTATTGCAAGTACATTATGCACCAGACTATCTGGGGGAAATGGATGAATCTCAAATTAATATAACCTATTCTGATGCCACAGTTAACAGAGAAATATTTTTAGTACCAGTGTTAAATCATAGTACTAATATGGTGAATGGGCCGCTAGTCATAGCAGCCAATACGGTAAAATCGTTTCAAGAGAAGCAATTCGTTCCCTACAATGTTACATTATTGGGAGTAGCGCCACATATGCATATGATAGGGACCAATATAAAGTCTTACGCTATTAATGTAGTAGGTGATACAATAAAATTGATAAATATACCTAATTGGGATTTCCATTGGCAAGGTTTGTATAATTTCTCTAAGGCAATTAAATTACCCGCATTTAGTACTTTATATGCAGAGGCTAGTTATGACAATACCACAAATAATCCACATAACCCTAACAGAGCACTACCTAAAAAAGTTACTCTAGGTGAAAGCACCGATGACGAAATGATGCTAGTCTATTTAGCATTTATGGAATATAGAGCTGGTGATGAGAAAAATCTTAAAATAGATACTCTGAACAAAACCTACCTATCTATACGTAATACATCAGTAAACAGCAATTTATTTACTATCTACCCAAATCCGATTTCTACCATTAACTCAGTTACAGTTAGTATGAGTACTAACAATCCAAGTGTTAATAAGAAATTAGTAGTAACGGATGTAAATGGGAAACAGATATTTAATACAATATTTACTGGGGATAGTTATACTTTCATATTAAATGAAATGCCAGGCATCTATTTCTGTGAAATAAGTAATAACTATGAAAAACTGATTAAGAAGTTGGTAGTTACTAAATAGTTAGGCTTAAATTCAATGCATATAAAAAAGGCTAAGGTAGTAAACTACTTAAGCCTTTTCATTTATTTGAGAGTCTAACATAACTAATTAATTTCAGCAGAAATACCTCTGTCTAATATTGCAGAACATAGAGGAATTAACTCCTCATAACTACCCTTTTTTACTTTACATTTGCCCTTGGTATGGATTATCCAAGCGCATTGTTCGGCCTGTTGATTGGTGTGGTCTAATACGTCAACCAGAGACTCAATAACGTGCTCAAACGTATTTACATCATCATTATAAATGACAATATCATTTAGCAATAAAGTTTCTACTGATAATTCTAAAACCTCTTGAGTTTGTACGCTCATTACTTACCTTTAATTGTGTAATACAAAGTTAACAAAATATCCAATAAGAATATACTTAGATATATCAAGCATTTTAGCGATATTGTTATATAATAGTTAAGAAAAAACTCTTTTACACAATGAATAAGTTTCCAAACTGGACAATTGTTAATAAGTTGGTTGATAATAATTATCAAAATGAAGTTATAAAGTCTTTTGCTATTAGCTATTACTTCTTCTTATCCAGCTCAGATAACCATAAATGGTACCTAACTGAACTAAAACGCCTCTTAATACAAATTATAAGCTTATTAAAAAATAAAAGAAAAACACATTCACTGCCTCAAATCATCATCAACCTAACAGCTAATAAATCCTTTTTGCAAAATCTAACTCCTGTTATATTAGAATTAGAACTTAAAAAGGCTAACTACCAAATATGGGCGCCATACGCTGATTTAGATAAGTTAAAAGTTGCACTTGATCCAGTTATTTATACCAAAATTGTCGCACTTGAGCAGGTATTTGCAGTGGGGCGAATAAAGGTAATTTTCTTAATTGGCAAATCTATCTTTTCAACTCTTCGGCATCTTTCAATATATAAAAGAAATAAATTTAAGCTGTTCCCCAGCTTGCTTAGGCACGAGCTAATAAATCAATTATTTTTGATAGCGTTAGACAAACAATTGGCGAATCATTCTCTTAGCTTATTACAATGTAATGATCATTGGCTATGGGAATATCAATTATGCAGATTCGTATCTGCACTAGAGGGAAGCAGTTATAACCTCCAGCACGGGGTATTGGGTGATTATCAATATCCTTTTTACTCTAACAAATTCTTGTGTTGGACCAAAAGCGATATTGATCAAATGGAAGGCTACGGTGCACAATTAAGTAGCTTGATTTTAAGCGGATCCCCATATTTAGATAGTATCTACATCAATCAAACTAAAGTTAAGTATTGGAGTAAGGTTATGGTTTTTCTAGCCCAACCCTTTTATAAGACTTTTGCAGCAATTACTCAGGATTATTTCAGTACTATTAATTACTTATCTATTCTATCTAATAGTATTGGTTTTCAATTAGTCATTAAACTTCACCCGCTAGACGAATTTGAGCAATATCCCAAACAATTGCAACAATACCTTAGCATAGAACCATTAAGTAGCTATATCGGACAGGGGCACTTATTTATCAGCTTAGACAGTACTGCTCTTTTAGATTGCGCTGCCCAAGCTGAAACTTGCATTCAATATATTCCTGATGAATTACAGGCATTTTTATATGATTTATCACACGTGACATCGGTACTCAGAACTAAAGAGTCCTTGCAAAAAATGATAGATGAAATGATGACTCAACAGATAAATGAAAATGTTGACATAATACCCAATACCAGTAAACTGGGGGAAAGTTTGGGAAATCTAGGAACATCGGACCAAGTAATTGCTCATTTATTAATGAACTAAATTAGCTTTCTCCAATTTTTTAACCGCCACAGGTAACCTCGCTTCATATGATTCTTAAAGTGGCGCAAGTCACTCGTTTTATCTATTTCATTGCTATTTGGATATGCTATTGGCATCGGCATTTCAACTAATTGAAGGTTTGCTTTAGGGTTTGTCCCAGTAGTGTGAGTAGCATTTGCGCCAAAACCAATATTGCTAATCATATTCACATTGGGGATGATAGATAATCCCCTGTTTTTCCAAATGGAGTAAGTCCATTGAAAGTCCCAAGTATCCACACCTGCTAATATACTGTCAAGAGCCTGTACCCTATTTAAGTACTCCATTTTATTATATACATCTTGCTTTAGTAATCCAGCATCTCGTACTTGTGGCCAATCTGTAATGTTCACATCATAATGTTGCCAAGCCCTAGCCCAACTAGCCCAACCCCAAATGCTTTGAAATTTGCTGAAGTAGAATGATTCTATTGGATTATTTCTCCAATTTATTTGAAAATTAGAGCCGTTTATATGCCATACTTTATTGTCATGCTTATATTTCTCTAATATCTCACTACAAAACTGAAAAAAACTTAATGCAGGCAAACAATCATCTTCTAAAATTATCCCATATTCAACTTGAGAAAAAAACCAAGAAATAGCTGAAGAAACTGCTACTTTACATCCTAAGTTTTCATCACGATATAAATATTTAACTTCACAGTCCCAGTTTACCTTATCTATTACTGCTCTCACCCTCCTTACATTCTCAGATTCATTCGGTCTATTGACACGAGGTCCATCGGCAGCTACGAATAGTTGTTTTGGTTTAGCTTCAGCAATTCTTTCAAACACTAACTCAGTTGTCTCTAAGCGATTAAATATTATGAATAAAATTGGTGTGGTCATAAATTTATTTAATGATTAATTAATATTTTGGGTGTTATAATCTTAAAAAAACTGATATATTTGAAAAAATTAGATACCACTAAACTATGAAAAGATTACTACTTTTTGCATTATTGATAGTCTTAATTGGTGCAAACACAAAAACTTTTGCGCAAAGCAAATCATTTAAAACCTCTTTTTCACAAAAAATTAGCAACGGAAACTGTGGTTTTGGAAATATAATAACCAAAGACGATCGTTTTGGTGATGGTATTGCTGTTATTGGTGATGTAGATGGCAATGGTACAAAAGATTTAGCAGTAGGTGCAGACTATTATGACGGCTCAACCAATGACCAAGGAATGCTTTATATCATTTTGTTAGAAAGTGATTACAAAAAAAAATCAATTCAAAAAATTACCATTTATTGTAGTTCTAGATTTGGATTAAGAATTTGTACTCTTGGTGATTATAATAAAGATGGAGTTACTGATATTGCAGTCGGTGCAATTGGTGAAAATTCATACACAGGTGCCATATATCTATGTTAATTAAATTCTAACGGTACATTAAAATCTTCTATAAAGATTAACATTAGTACAGCAAATTTAAGCATACTAAGTGGAGGTGGCTTTGGTCATAACATTGTTAATGCTGGTGACTTAAACGCTGATGGTGTTACAGATTTATTTGTTTCAGCACCATTACATGATAATAGGACTGGTGTTGTTTACGGAGTATATTTAAATAGCAACGGTTCAGTTAAAGGTAGCTTTAGCTTAAGTAAAGCAACAAGTGGTCTTTCAACATTAATTACTAAAGGGGAACAATTTGGACTTGGTTTGACTTGTCCTTGGGACTTAGACGGTAATGGTACAAATGATATTATAGTAGGCTCTCCTACTCATTCTCCTTTAATTAATGGCTTACCAACTTCAAATGGAGGTGCATTGACAATTGTTTTTTTGAGTAGTGATGGAACTGTGAAAAGTACGAAAAGGCTTGAGGGTTCTGGTCAATTAAAAGATTTCCTAGTTGTAAATGGGTATTTTTACATTTCACTTGAATATTTAAGTAACTATAGTTTGGGTAAAGGTGGTACTACCATTGCAGTTGGTTGTGTAAACGGTTACAAAAAATTGTCAAACGAAGGCGCAGTTTATTTTTTAGAATTTGATAAAAATTTTAATATAATAGAATCAGCTATTTTTGATAATAATACTGATAGCTTTAAAAAGCCATTAACTGCTAATGATAGATTTGGTTTAAGTATTTCTTCATTCCAATTTACACAAAAAAGTGGTGAATATATGATTGCAGTTGGTGCTGTATTTGACGGTGATGGTGTTACCAACTCAGGCTCTGCATATGTAGTTCAAATACCAATGTTAAATACTACATCAATTAAAAGTTCAATTAAAACTTACAACTACATTAGTTCACATCCAAATCCTGCAACTTCTAATTTCACTTTGACGCTAAATAATGTTGAAGTTGTTCGTAATTTAGAATTGGTAAATACGAATGGTTCTATTATCAAAGTTGACTACGTAAATAATAATGGAGTTGTTACAGTAAATTTAGAAAATATAGCTAGTGGCGTTTATTGCATTAACTTAATTACTAATACTGATATGTGGATATCCAAAATAATTAAACAATAATTTAGAATAGACTTAAAATGAAAAAAAAAAGGCTGACCTTAATTGGTTAGCTTTTTTTTGTTAAATAGAATTGCAAGGGATTTAATGAATTTATTATTATTTTAAATAATGGTCTTGTGTTTCTAAAAAAAAGCAAACTAAAGACCACAGCTACGCTTTGAGCAATTAAAGTAGAATATGCTGCACCAACAATTCCAAAATATGGTATCAAGTAAAAATTAAGAGCAACATTGAAAATAAAACCTAAAACCGTACTAAAAGTAATGTAAAATGGCATTTTTTCAATGACAAACCACTTCGTTGATGCAGTACCCCAAAACACAAATATTCCAGCCCACACGTGGACTGACAAAACCTGAGCGACCCCAGTATACTTACTACCAAATAATAGTGCCAATTGACTAGAAAATGAACTTAGAACTATTGCCATTGTCAATGAAATAATAGTCAAAAGGTTATATAAGTTTTGAACCCGCTTCTTGTATTCAAACTCACTAATCTTTTTTCCATTAAGAATTGCTGGAAATAATGAACCTGTTAAAACCAATGGAATAAAGTAATAAGATTCACTTAATTTAATAGCAGCTGAAAAATTTCCTAATGCTTCAGCTCCCAACATACTTTTAATCATAAATTGATCTAATCGCATATAAAGGATAACCATAAAACTGCTAACTATCAATATTCCAGAATCTTTTAAGAGTTTGATTGCTCTGTTCAAATTGAATGTAAGTACACTTAACAAATAATCTTTCTTAAAATAAAAAAGCCAGCCAATTACAAGTATACTCATTTCAACAATTTGACATATTGCAAAATATATTAGGTCCATTTTAAAATAAACCCCAATAAGTTTTATAATTGATGAAATAAATAAAGAAACAATGCTTACAAAAGCAATGCTTTTACCCTTAACATTTGCCATCATATGTTTTTCCCAAACATCAAAACTTGAGGTAATCAATCCAAATGAAACAATTACAGTCACTAAATATTCCATACCTGAAACACGCAACAGTTTGAGATACAATAACAATATCGAAATTAGGAATACACCAGAAACGAACTTTAATATAAATGATGTACCAAGTATTTCATTTATATTTTTATCATCATTATGAAATTCCCTAATTAAAGTATCAGACATACCTAAAGAAGCAATTGGAAGTAATATTGAAATTGTTGCTAAAGCATAATTAAATAAACCATAATCAACTGGACCTAGATACCTTGCTACAAAGATACCAACTACAGCATTTGCGAAAATTCGAATAATTTTCTCACTAAGCAACCATCCTGTATTGAAAAAATACTTTTTGTAGGTAGGATTAGAAATAAGACTCTTAATTCTGTTTATCATCAACTGGGATTATATCCAGAGTTTTTATTAACAGCTATAATATTTTGCCAAGCAAAGATTTCGTGATACCCGGCAAAATAGTCATCAATGGGTATGAAACCATTTTTCAATATTCTATAAAATTTGTAATCTGCCAGCAAATTCATAAAGTCTTTTAGAAATACCCTACTTATTACATTCATCTCGTTGAATTCAATTTGAATTACAGAGACGCTATTAGTGCTTAACATATTTTTTGCACCTAATAATACCCCCATTTCGTGACCTTCAGTATCAATTTTAAGTAAATTGATATGACTTATAGAACGTTCAATACAAAAATTATCAACTGTATCAATTTCAACCTCGAATTCAATACTCTTCTTATGATGCAATGTCTCAATTACATCTTTATATAAGCTTCCGTGTTCTGTACCTTGACCGTCTTCTGACTCATAGTCATAGAATTGAATTTTACCAGAAGTATCACCAAGTGCTAAATTTATAGGATTAAACTTCTTTCCTGCAAAAAGTTTAGATATTATGCCAAAAAGTTTGGGATTAGGCTCAAAACTATAGATTTCTGAATTTGTATTTATTGACAGTACTTTAGTTGAATATTGCCCTCTATTACTACCAACATCAAATACAATTGGCGATTCTAAGCTTGATAAATAAGACTTCAAAAAAGCAGTTTCAGATTTTTCACTGTCAACCATTATTCCTAACCCTCTAATAGACAAGTTATACAAAAACCTGTTCCATTTATAAAATGAAGCCCTTGAAAAAATATTCTCGTAAATACTGAACAGTGTAGTCTGAAATTTTCTGATCATAATTTTCAAAACTACATTACAATTCTTAACTATCCTTCTCTGACTAAAATTCAGTTCTTACCACTCAGCTGAGGGGTCTATGGTGAATACTTCAGTCATTTCTGTTAATAGGGGTTGCAAATACTCAGTATGATATCCGTATCTACCACCTCTGCCTATAGTTTCGTCACTGATATTAGGTATATTAAGCTGGTAGGTATTTAATAGTGTTGAAATAGTTTCAAACCATTTATCATACAATGCTTTTTCACCGTCAAATACGCCATTTTCTATCAATAAGGCATCATTTGGACCAGGTTCGAACATAGCAAATGCGTAGGGCCATAGGGCGTCTAAAGCTGTTTGAAGCATTATTTTAGACTCGTCTGTGGCTTTACTTAGTTGCTTTATCCAAGTATTTGCGTGAAATACGTGGTATTTTATTTCTCCTTTAAATTTATTTGCAAATTGATTAAGTTGAACAAAACTAGAAGATGAAAGCATCTCAAATCGAATTAAGTCTGCTTGATCGAAAAGAAAGTGGCGCATTAAACTAAATGCATAGTCACCAATTGGCAATTCAACCAATTGTGGACACTTAAACTGTTCTGCTGTACGTGTAAATGCAAAAGTATCTGGTTCAGAATATCCAAAATCTGAATGTAGCAATTCGTACAGCTGTCTGGCTTGACCTACTTTATCTTGAGCCATACTGCCAAATGCAATGTCTTCTTCTATTACGGGACCTATGCCTGTCCATTCACCGTTTCTATGCCCTAATATTAATAAGCTATCAGCCAGATAATTTATTAATTCAGCCTTGGCATTATTCAATTCGCTCATTACTTAATCTTGTTTAGTGTTTGGAAGTTCGGCCTGGTACTTTTCAATTTTATCTCTGGTTTTATATATTCCAGCTTCTCTATGTTGCTTATCTGGTGTTGTATCAAATATGTCTGAATCTGTGTAGTCCATAGCTAAAACGTTTGAAGACTCTACAATCCAAAGATTTGAAGTAGCCCCCCTGCGTGCAAATTGTTCTTTAGCAAATACCATTGCCATTTCAGCATTTGGTGCGTGAACTATACCAACGTGACTGTGATGAGTACCTTTTTTCTTTTGATGAAATACCTCAAACGTTACAAAACTGTCGCTCGCATTTAAGATAACTTCCTCGTCCAATTCAGGCAATTTCGCCCTTTGAAATCTTGGATCTAAACTAATATTCTCCATACAGGTTCAAATGTAGGGGTATTATGCAAATGGAGTGACATATTGCTTACCAGGCTGGGTTAGCGCTTGTCTTACCCATCTACCCGTTTGCTCTGCCCATTTACGTACGGCTAATCTTTCAGCATTGCAAGGACCGTCACCATTTATTACTTTAAAGAATTCATCCCAATCTGGTTCTGTAAATGTCCATTTACCAGAAGTTTCGTCTTTAACTAATGCTGCATCTGGCAGCGTAAGTCCTAGCTCCCATATTTTAGGTATGTAAGTACTTAGAAACTGTTGTCTCATATCGTCATTACTAGCCATTTTCACTTTCCAACGCATTAATTTCTCAGAGTGTACACTCATTTTGTCCGACGGGCCAAAGAAGTGCATAATTGGTTCCCACCATCTATTTAGGGCTTGCTGCACCATATCCCTTTGTATAGGTGTACCAGTCGCTAAAGCTACAAATGCGTCGTGGCCTTGCTTAAGGTGAAATGCCTCTTCATAACATATTCTTTCTAATGCTCTGCAATATGGACCATATGAACCCTTACTGTTAGCTACTTGATTTACTATGGCAGCTGCATCAATTAAAAATCCGATTACGGTTACGTCTGCCCAAGTATCAGCTGGATAATTAAATACATTACTGTATTTAGATTTTCCACTTATCAAATCGTTTAGCATTTGCTCACGTGGCTTACCAAGTGTTTCAGCTGCACTGTATAACAATTGAGCGTGGCCTATTTCATCTTGAACTTTAGCCATAATAGCCAGTTTTCTTTTAAAACCAGGAGCACGTGTTACCCAAGTACCTTCTGGTAATGCACCGATTATTTCACTATGCGCGTGTTGCTCTATCATTCTGATTAGCTGTTTGCGATAGTCAAATGGCATCCAATCTTTAGGTTCGATTTTCTCTCCTTTGGCTATTTTAGCTTCAAACTCAGCTAACAATTTTGGATCGTCCTGCTGTGTTTGTTTTTCGGCTTCGCCGATGAATCCACCACCGTACATATATTTATATTTTAATTAATTACTATTCCGTTAAAGAAGATATTTGTCAACTCTGAAACCATTTCTTCAGCATTTAGCTGTGTAATTCCTGGTTTGTACCATTCGTATGTCCAGTTAAGGGTTGAAAACAAAGTAAGAGTAACGAACTTCTCATTTAATTGTTTGAAAATTCCTTGTTCTTTACCTTCACTTATCACTTTTCTGTAAATATACTCATATTCAGCCCTCAAACTTGTAAACTTCGATTTAGCCTCTTCACTCAAGTGACGCCAATCGTGGAAGAAAACAGCTGCTTTGTCTATATTGTTAATGATGACATAAATATGTGCAGTCATCATTGCTCGTAATTTATCTGCAACGTTTTCATTTTCAACAATGGCTTGCCTAACTGCTGCAAAAAAAGCATCTGCCATACTGAAGCAAATATCATTTAGTATTTGCTCTTTACTAGAAATGTGACTGTAGATGCTAGCAGCTTCTATCCCAATTTGCTCAGCTAAAGACCGCATACTTGTCGCAGAATATCCTTTCTCTCTAAATAATTTAGATGATACTGAATATATCTGCTCTTTTCTTGTTTCTGCTACTTGCACACCTACCTAACGTTAGTTAGCAAATATACAAATATTTATAGATTCAAGTTCTCTAACTATAAAAATAAAAGTAACCTAGTTAATTTCTATCTCGGGGTGGATAGTTAGTTTGTCTAATTCCTCAAATCGGCTATTATTGCTGATGTATTCTGGAATTAGATCTTTGATTTTACCCACTAGTATTTTATCATTATTTAATGACAATGTTGAGATTAGATCATCTATTTCTCTACTTATCATTTCAAATGGATACTCTCTAACTTTACCTATCATTATTTTAGAGTGGTGCGTAGGCAGTGTTTTCTCCTTATTGTTAAGAAGCTCTTCCATTATTTTTTCACCAGGTCTTAGACCTGTGAATACAATGTTTATATCCTTGCCTGGTTTCATACCAGACAATATGATCATTTTCTTAGCTAAATCAACAATTTTGACAGGCTCACCCATATCAAATACAAATATCTCACCCCCATTACCTATCATTCCAGCCTCAAGTATTAATTGGCAAGCCTCTGGTATGGTCATAAAATATCTACATATTTCAGGGTGAGTTACGGTAACTGGTCCCCCATTTTCTATTTGCTTTCTAAATCTTGGTATTACAGAGCCATTGCTTCCCAATACATTTCCAAATCTAGTTGTAATGAATTTGGTGTGATTGTGCCCATTTTTTTGCAAGTCTTGATTGAAAGACTGTACATATATTTCAGCAGCACGTTTACTTGCACCCATCACATTAGTTGGGTTTACAGCTTTATCTGTACTCACAAATATGAATTTCTCTACGTGGAATCTTACAGCCAAATCAGCCATATTTTTAGTACCCATCACATTGGTATTAATGGCCTCACTAGGATTATCCTCCATTAGTGGCACGTGCTTATAGGCTGCAGCGTGATATATAATTTGAGGTCTATACTGGTTTAAAATGGTTTCCATTTTACCTCTATTTCTTACATCAGCAACTAGAAACTTAAACTCAATATAGTTAGATTTCTCCTTCAATTCGAGTTCTAATTCATAAAGTGGTGTTTCAGCTTGATCTATTAATATGATTTCTTTGGGATAAAATTGAACTATCTGTCTAACTAGTTCACTCCCAATTGAACCACTGGCGCCAGTAACCAATATGGTCTTGTTATTTATTTGTGAGCTAATCTTTTCCTGATCTAACCTAATCGGCATACGCTCAAGTAAATCTTCAATTCTCACATCAGCTATTTGCTTAGCACTTAACTCACCATTCATCCAGTCTATAGCTGACGGTATTAGCTTTACTTTGATTTTATAACGGAGACACATATCAACTACTTCCTCCTTACGTTTTCTTGATATGTCTTGTACAGAGATAATTAATTCGTCTATACGTACCTTATTTATTAGTTCCCTTAAGTCTTTCTCTAGATTATATATTTTAACACCCTCTATTAGTTTGCCATACTTAGCAGGATTATCATCCATAAATCCTATTACCTTCTTATTGTTATCTTTATCGTGGTCTATGGTTCTTTTTGTTATTAAACCCAATTCACCGGCACCAAAGATTAACATTGTTTCCTTTTCGTTACTATTATTTTTGAGCTCTGAGTATAACATTTTAATTCCTACTCTGTAGCCTGCTATCAAAAATGTAGAAATGAAATACTCAATTATAATCATACTGATAGGCAACCTATCTATATAAGCACTAGTGGAATTAAAACTAATAATGGAATAAGCCAGTAAAATGACAGTACCAGATGATATAGAAAACAGAATATTTTTAGCATCTTGGGTAGAAGTATATCTTACTACGCTACTGTAAGTTTTAAATACCATAAATAATGTGAATCTTATTACTAAAAATATGGTTAAAGTAAATAATAGATTCGGTAGATTAACATCTACAAATGGTCTGAAATTTTCAACTAAACCATAGGCTACTATAACCGAGAAAATAGTTGCCATCATATCAATATATAATATCAACCATTTGGGGGCGTAGCGTTTACCTAGTATCTTCTTTATATATTTCATATATTCGGGCGTTACTTCGTTTTAATTTCTTGTTTTGGTAATGCGAAATTCGTCATTCATCGTGTTACGATTACAAATTTCGAGAAAATCTATCAATTACTGTTTCCAAAGAGTTATTTAATCTTTAAATAATAGTACCAATAATTTAATTCTGCTAATGTACTCTAATATAATTTGTTACTTATCAATAATTGATAAAACTACAAATTAATTTTATAAACTGTAGTTCAAGTCTAAGTTTGGGCATCAAATTGTATGTGATATACGTATAAGAGTAATAATTGATTATGATAAATCGTATATTTTTTATTTTAGTTTGTGTATTTCTTACAATTGGCACATCTTCAATATTTGCCCAAGACGGGATGAAATATTTTAGCCTAGGAAATGAACAAACTAAGGTATATAATTGGGAAAAAGCCATAAAATATTTTGACACCTCCCTTGCTATTTTGCCGCAATTTCCAGCTATTTATTACAATAGAGGGATATCTAAGTATTATATGAATGATTTTGAAGGCGCATTTAGCGACTTGAACTATGCCATATCTCTAAATCCGGGGCTAGCTGAAGGCTATTATTGGCGAGCTGCTATATACAATTCTTTAGGAAGAACACAGCCTGCGCTAGATGATTTAAACAAGGCATTTACCCTTTTGGTAAGAAGTCACGACCTTTATGATTTACGTGGAATAGTATATTTACAGTTGGGACAATTTCAAAATTCTGTTAATGATTTCAACCAAGCACTTTTTTTAGATCCTGCTAGGATAAAAACTCATTTAAGTAGAGCTAAGGCATATATGGGATTGCAACTATATGATATGGCTATAAGTGATGCGCAAAGAATACTAGACACTAATAAATATAGCCTTCCAGCACTTGAAGTTAAAATTCAGGCACAAATGGCGCTGAAAAAATACCAAGAAGTAAATGAAACAGCTACAATACTTAAAACAGTGCCTGGCGGTGAGGGTATTGCAAATTATAACTTAGGATACATCAGCTACATTAACAGAGATCATATTAAGGCATTATCTTATTTTCAGGATGCAGTAAGGTACTTACCCGATTTTGCTGAGGCACATTATATGTACGGACTTACTTTAATAGACGACCATAAAGAAAAAGAAGCTTGCGATGAAATTAAGAAAGCTTATTCATTAGGATTCGCCGCTGCTGCTACAGTATTAGCTAGAATTTGCCAATAACTATTTCCCCATTTTCAATTCTTTTTCATTCACTTCGTAGGTAAACAGTTCCTTACCCTGCGCATCTCTTGTACTTATTTTCAAAATACGTTCGTTTCGTTTACCATAAATAGATATTAAGCCAAAGTTTTGGACAGTTTGTAATGAACCCTCTACTCTATCATTATTTTTAGCCTCATTGCCATTTGGAATATAAGGACTACTGGTTAATGGCGAAGATGTGTAGTCTATTATTGAATAGCCCCCACGAGGAGTAACTTTAACTAGTTCGCTAAAGTGTCGGTCTCCAGTTATGAAGATGACGCCTTCAATTTTATTTTGAGTAATGAAATTCATCAATTCAGTGTATTCCTTTTGATACTCGTGCATACACTCACCCACTTGAATGTTTGGGTTTAGTACTTGATTTCCATTACATATTATTTTAAAAGTAGCTCTGCTACTAATTAAATTATCCTTAAGCCAATTCATTTGACAGGTACCCCAATAGGCTTGGTCATCACCAATTAATTTTTCACTACTTCTATAGTATCTGTCATCCATCAGGTAAAATTCTGCATCACTGTATGAAAATTTAGATTGAACACCAGGGCAATCTTTTGAACCTGCAAAATTATTAGCCCAATATCTTGAAAATAAACTTAAGCTGCTATCTCTGTATTCGTAACCTCTATGGCTGTCATTTGATCCAAAGTCGTGATCATCCCAAATGGCATAATTTGGCATAGCCCTTAATAGTTTTTGCGTTTCTGGAATTTTCCTATCGTGACTAAATCTGTACTTCATTCCAGCTACCGAACTAAAGTCTGCCTCCCTGTAATAGTGATTATCTCCAAGCCATATCATAAAGTCAGCTTTGGTATTGCCCATCGTTTCCATAATAGAGGCACTCATTCCGTAAGGTTTCTTACCATTTGCTACAGGTCTGTCATATATACTATCATTTATATATATGCAACTGCCTACCATAAATGTGAAATCTGGTGCCGGCATTCTCCACTCCCATAGATTTTTTGTCTCGAAACTAAATTCTGTACTTGACACTGCTTTACCATCTATTTCAAAGTTGTATTGATAACTTGAACCCATTTCTAAGTTTTCAAGAATAATTTTAATGGGGTGATAATCTTTTGTGGCTACAGTAGAAACTACTTTAGTTACAGTGTTTTTCGCCTCTCCTTTTTTATGATATTTTATAGACACTTTCTTTGCGTTGCCATCTACTTCTAGCCATATTCCAACAGATCTATGCTCTTTAAAACCCAACATAGGACCAGAAACTAGCCCCGTATTTTTGCCAATTTGTGCGTTAATAGTTTGATGAATAAGAAGTAAAATGCTAAAAAGTAGTAAATGCCTATATAATTTCATTCTTCAAAATTGAAAAGAATAATTAACACTACCACATATATGTAAATTAATAACTAAACCTTAATGTAAACAAAATGTTAACACTTAATTATTTAAAAAAATAATAAGTAAGGCTAGGTATCTTTGCACACGCACAATACTATGCACGGCAAATTCCTCTTCTGCTTACTATTTTTACTTCTTTCCGTTAAGGGATTTGGGGTAGATACTCTTAAAATAGTTCACTATAATCTATTGCGGTACGGCGATGCGACTTGTAGTCCTCTAGCTAATAAAGACAACTGGTTAAATACTATAATTGGTCACGCTCAGCCAGATATATTAGGTGTAAATGAGATTATAAATGAGGACGCCTATGCTAGGAGGGTACTGAATCTCTTTACTGTCAATCAAAAAAGACCTACTATGAAGAGAATTGCGTTTGTAAATACTTCTGCTAATTCTGATATAGTAAGCACATTATTCTACGACAGCAAAAAACTGGAATTGAAGAAACAAGCAGTAGCTCAAAACTTATTGAGAGACATTCCTTATGTAAAATTATACTACAAAAGTGACGATTTAGCTAAAGGCGGCGATACCGTTTTCATACACATATTTATAGCTCACCTTAAGGCCGGTAACACTGCATCAGATGCTAATCAACGTAAAGTAATGGCAGAGAATATGATGAAATATGTAGTAGCTAACAATATTATAGGTAATGTTTTGGTAATGGGCGACTTCAACACGTACACTGCTTCTGAAGACTGCTTTCAAAATTTTGTTGCACCAGCAGATTTAAAATATAAGTTTAATGACCCTGCAGACAAAATGGGTGACTGGGCTGGAAACAGTACTTACAAATACTATCACTCTCAATCAACAAGGGTGAGCGATGTAACTGGTTGTGCTAGTGGTGGAGGTATGAATGACAGATTTGACCACATATTAATTAGCACCCCTTTACTTTCACAGACCAATAATATACACATTATACCTTCTAGTTTTAAGTATATGGGTCAAGATGGAAACAGATTTAATGGTGATTTATTAGCTAACAATACTAGCGGTGTTCCTAACAACGTATTACAGGCAGAATATAATATGAGCGACCATTTACCAGTATTAATGTCGCTAGAGATAAATAAAAATAGGACTTCAATATATAGTAGTTATTCCTTGCAAAATGTGAAAGCTTGGTATGGAGTAGGTAAATCTCAAATAAATATCACCAGTGTGAACGTTGAGCCACTTAGCCTAATAATCTATAATACGATGGGCGTACAAGTATTACGAGCAATCGTAAACAGTAATGGTAACTACGATATGTCTGCACTACCAGTTGGTACGTACACCTTTACAGTAACTAATAGTAAGGGGCAACAACTAATTAACAGATTCTTAAAGTACTAAATCGATACAAATCAGTATAATCAATTGAAATTTGCTACACAAAATAGATTAAACATTTTGCGCTTAAAAATTATATCAATAGCATTTTTGCTTACATTGTCAAAACTGGCCTGTTCTCAAGCTAGTTATGAGGAGAAAGTAACTACCGTAAGTAACGTAGGTGCTACAGTTAGCAATTTAGGTATCATAGGCAATAGTTTCAAAGGAAGCTTTGCTATACTAAATTATCCAAGTTTTGAATATCCTGTAAATAGTGGTATTGAGCATTTGTTTGAAGGTGGTCTTTGGGTAGGAGTTCAGAGTGCTGGCCAAAGTTTGGTAACTACAGGTTGTATTGACGATGCAACTGGTTATTCAACTGGTAAGGGTGGATTTGAATTTTCCGCTAGCCCTGGTTCTAAACTTAATACTCGTAGTAGTTTAATTGATAATCCGAATTACTCGCCAAAAGCAATTAGTCATCAAGATTTCTTTTGTGACTTTAGCGATAGTAACAGGTTTGTTCCTGGTACTACAATACCCATTGCTGGCCACGTTAACCCATTGGGAATCAAGGTACACTGTGAAACCTATAATTGGAACTACAGTTTTGCCAATTTCTTTGTGATTGTAAATATGAGCATTACCAATGCTTCTAAAAATAAGTACGATAGCGTGTATATGGGCTATTGGACGGATATGGTAGTTAGAAATGTAAATGTTACTCCACTAGGAGGGACAGCATTCTTTAATAAAGGTGGCAATGGTTACATAGACTCATTAGCTATGGGTTATGAGTTTGACCCAGCTGGTGATACTGCTTTTACACGTAGTTATATCGGCTGTATGTATTTAGGTTCTGATGATAGCAGAGGTAATCACCACCCTAAGTATGAGAAAGACTTTAAGCTTCATTATAACTCTTGGCAATTTAATAATGCGAGTGACCCGATATTATTCTTCCCATCTACAGATAATGGTCGCTACAGTAAGCTAAGTCAAGGTTTAAATACCAATCCAAATATTGATTTTAAGAGCATTCTAAATTCATTAAGATTAGCAGGTAACAGATCTTCAATGATATCTGTAGGACCGTTTAAAACTCTTGATCCAGGGCAAACTATCAACATATCATTTGCACTAGTTTGTGCCAAGATGAATGAGGATGGCAATAGTGTGACACAAGACAACCCAGTACAAAAGAAAATTTTAGCGCAAAATGCAAATTGGGCACAAAGAACATATAATGGTGAAGATGTCAACTTTAATGGCGTGCTAGACCCAGGTGAAGACAGAGACCGTGACGGTAAAATCACTAGATTTATTTTACCAAGTCCTCCAAATTTACCTTATTTAAAATTTGTACCTGGTGACAATAAAATTGACGTATATTGGGCAGATAATTCTGAACAATCAGTTGACCCAATCAGCAACAAAAAAGATTTTGAAGGATATAGAATTTATAAAACTCATTTCGGATTTGACGTTCAAGGTGAAACTGATTTATTGGGTAATTTAGAGCGTGTTGCAGAATTTGATAAAAGAGGTAATAACTTATTCTACAACACTGGTTTTGACGACATAAAACTTTCTACACCGGTCACATTTGAAAACGATTCTGTTAAATACACTTACAAATACACCATAAATAACATACAAAACGGATGGCAACACGCCATTGCAATTACGGCATTTGATGAAGGTGATGAGTCTAATGATTTGGAGTCGCTAGAAAGTACTCCCCTTGCTACTATGAGGAGGGTATTCCCCGGAAAACCTGCAAATAACTCTATTAAAACTGACCAACCATTTGTTTATCCAAACCCATATTATGCTGGTGCAGAGTGGGAAGGGTCTAGAAGATATGAGGAAGAAAGAAAAATATACTTTAGTAACCTACCTGCCAGATGTGTAATAAAAATTTATACTACTGCGGGCGACTTAGTTCAAACCATTAGACACGACCCCAGCTATAATGGAAGCGATGTGAGGTGGTTTGCTACGAATAGTGACCCTACTAGAACTGCTTTCTCTGGTGGAGAACACGCTTGGGATATGCTTTCTGATAGTAGGCAAATTATCGCTAGGGGTATTTACATATTTACTGTAGAAAACCTTGACGATAACAAGCAGTTTAAAGGACGATTTGTAATAGTGAAATAATTTAGTGATCAATTAATATGAAAAGAAAGTTTTTACCCTTATTAGGTCTGAGTCTTCTAGTTGCGGCAACTATGAGTGCACAAGTAGTTACGATTCAGCAGATCCAAACAGTATCAGCTACTGATTTGGGAAATTGTGTTGACAGTTCTTCTTTAAAAGGAAAAACTGTTACAGTTCGTGGTGTTGTCGTGACAAGTGGTAACTTATCTCGCCAAACAAGTACAGGTTGTACGGCATTAAACAGTAGGAATATTTGGATTCAAAATGGTACCGGTGCATTCTCAGGATTAGACATTTTTGGTTCTTGTTCTGCTGCAACTTCTATAGATTTACGCGATTTATTAGCAGGTGACTCTGTTGAGATAACTGGTAAAGTAGAAGAGTTCCAAGGTGAGAGTGAAATCATTCCATCCACTGGATCTGGTGTTGTATCTGTTAAAACATTGGCCAGCAATAGACCAGTTAGAATTAACAAAATCAATTTGTCTGATTTAAATGACAATTTGAAACAAAACAAATTGCCAACAGGTGAGAAATGGGAAGGAACATTTGTTCAAGTTGATAACTTAACTGTAGTAAGTGTTGACCCATTTTCAAGCAACAGTCGTGTAAGTTTCTATGTTTCTGATGCCAGCGGTAATTTAATGAACGTATCAGACAGGTTCGTGGTTCAAAAACTACCTGCAGGTGGCGGTACATTCACAGCACCTAACGTCGGTGACAAATTAAGCTATGTTAGAGGTATTATTTTGCACTCAAGAAATGGATGTACTGGATCAACTGGTCGTGGTTATGAAATTCACCCTTTTGACACTTCTCACTACCGTTTTGAGTCCGCTGCACCATCTATAACTTTGCCAATTAGAAACTTAATAGCCCCAACTGCTACAAATACAGTAAATGTATCTTCTACAGTGACTAGTGCTCGTGGCATTAAAAAAGTGAGCTTATTCTACGCTATTGGTGTTGGGAACAATACGTACCAAGAGGTAGCTATGACTGCAGTTGGTAACCTTTTCACAGGTACTATACCTGCTCAGGCTGACGGTTCTTTTGTTAAATATTACGTATCAGCAGAAGATAACACTGCTCCTACACGTATTTCATCTAACCCAGCTGTACCTACAGGAGTATCTAATCCTTTATTCTATAGAGTAAGAGCAGCTGGTTTGCAGATATTTGACGTACAATACACACCTTACACAAATGGTAACTCTGGTTATTTAGATATGGAAGTAACTGTAACAGGTACAGTGATTGCATCTGCTGAGGCAGATAACTTAGGTTTTGTATTTATTCAACAAGAGGGTACTTCTGGTTGGGGTGGATTACAAGTTACTCAGAATGCAACGCTTTCGACTTTGAAAATAAATGATAAAGTAACTGTAACTGGTACTGTAAAAGAAAACTTTGGTGTAACTACTTTAACCAATGTAAGCACAGTAAACAAAATAGGTACGGGTTCTATCAATGCAATTAAACTTAGCCCAAGCGTATTTACAAAGTACGATTTCGCTGGTAATGAGCAATATGAAAATATGTTGATTACTCTAGCTAATGATACTGGTAAAGTAAGAGTTGTTAGAAAAAATGCTGACCTAACAGGTAACAATGCAGAGTATAGAGTAGGTGTTGATATTAACGATCCTAATGCAGGTACTAGAGTAATTGCAGGTCGTGTATCTGGTACTTCAGCTTATTCTTCATTAAACGTATCTTATGTAAATGACTCAATCTGGGCAACTAGAGACGGTATTATGAAAGTGAATCCAATTGTTGTTAAAGTAGGTACATTTATGGACAGTGTAAAAGGTGTAATGTTCTTTAGCTTCAGCAACTTTAAGTTGATGCCTAGAAATAATAAAGATTTCTTCAAAATCTCAATTGAGAAAATAGATACTCTTTCTATCCTTACTGCTACAATTCCTGGTGCTAGTGTAAACTTGTATCCTAACCCGGTAACTTCTGGTCACATCAATTTAGAAGTCGAAGGTTTTGTATTGAAAGCTAATACTACTATTGCAGTTACTGATATGAGTGGTAGAATGGTAAGAACCTATACAATTCCTGCCTACACTACTAATTATCGTATAGATGTAGATATGCCTGCTGGTATCTACACTGTAACTATGACAAATGCAACTCAAGGCTTTATCAGCCGTGGTAAATTTGTTGTGAGCAAATAATCTATACACCGACAGGCACTAGGCAACTGTTGCTTGTCGGTTTTTTTACTTTTCCTTCCAATCTGATACAATACTTTAACCTACATTGATTTGAAAAATCGATACTTCAATTCAAAAATTACTGCATTTTATGCAGTTTTGTTTATAGCTTGTGCTGTCTGTATATACTCTTGTAAAAAAGACAGTCAAATAATTAATAATGACCCTGAAACTACTATTTCGTTAAATTCTATCAATTTATCTGGGGAAAATAGATTAAATAGTGTTGTTAGCATCTATTGGAGCGGTAGCGACAAAGATGGATTCATAACCAAGTTTGAGATATCTCTCGACAATACCAATTGGATAAAAACGAATAGAAATGACTCTACATTTAGATTTACTTTTCAACCCAATTCTGACACAACTGATATCACATTTTATGTTAGGTCAATAGACAACGATAACAATACAGATAAATCACCCGCAGTATTAAGGGTACCTATTAGAAATACCCCGCCAACAATAGCCATTAATAGAATTAAAGCACCGACTGATAGTGTTTTACCAGTATTCTCAATATTTTATGAAATAAGTGATATAGACGGAATTCAAACAATAGATAGCATTCAAATAAAAGCCAATAATGGCAATTGGTACAATGTACCAAAAAGTTCCAATTTCTTAACCTTTGAGGCTAGCAATCCTACTACAACTGGAGCAACCTCATTCAAAGTATATTCAGGTTCAACTCCAGTGTTATTAACTGGTCTGATGAACGGATTCGAACTAAATGGAAACAACAGAATTTACCTACGTGCAAAAGACAATGCAGGAACTTACAGTAAGAGAGATAGTACTAAAATTCTATATATTCAATCTAAGAAAAGTGACCTGCTTGTCGTAGTAGGTACAGCAACTAGCCCTGACTTTAAAACAACCATTTTACCAGTGGTTGCTTCAGTCTATGGAAATTATGATATACAAGACTACACCGTAGGTGCTGGAAAAAACATACCTCCATTTTGGACACCAACTGCAACCATATTATATAAACTTTACGATAAGATATTCTTTGCTGCAGATGGAACTAGAAAGGACGGTAAACTAATATTAGAATATGCCAGTGCTAGTTTACAAAGCTTTCTAAATAGCAATGGCAAGTTGCTTGTTTCAGCTAGTTTTCCAATTGATGTGGAAGCAATTAGTACAGTAAAAGACTTTAGCCCAATAGATAGTTTTTATTATGGTTCAGGCCAAGCTAGAATTCCGATAGATAGTGGTTTGGTACCAGACCCAATTAATGGAATAGGGTACCCTACCCTAGTATCAGAACAATTTATAATTGGAATAGACCCAGTATTCTTAAAGCCGAATGCAAAAGTACTGTATAGAGCACAAATGCAACGTGCAGCAGGATATGCTGGACCAAATGTGGTAGGTGCTAAAACTTTGACTCCAAATGGTAAAGTAAATCAAGTGTTTTTAACTGTAGAAATTCAATATCTAACCAAAGACCCTGTTGCTTTGAAAGATTTTTTCACCAAAGTCCTAAAAAATGAATTTAACTGGTAATATGAGAAATTGTATAAAGAGTTTACTGGTTTTAATCACCCTATGTTTAGCCAGCCCCGTTTTTTGCCAATCTACTATAAGTGGATTTGTATATAATAACGAAACAGGCGCACCTATGCCAAGTGTAAAGGTTGTCGTAGTAGGTACCTACAATGGTGCAATAACCAAAGATGATGGAAGTTTTGTAGTAAATAACGTTAAGATTGGTGAATTCACAATCAAAGCATTTTATGCAGGTTTTGCAACCTATATATATGGCGGATTCAAGGTTAATGCAGGCGACAATGTTTTAATTATAAAAATGTCAGAAAAAACATCATCTATTGATGTAACAGTATATGGTACTGCTGCGCTTTATAACCTGCAAGATCCAGATACAAAATATAAATTAAACCTAGAGGACATCAAACAGATGAATGCTGTAGATGTGAAAGATTTAGCTGCATTAAACCCTGGTGTAGTACAAACTCCTGATGGTTTACAATTAAGAGGAGGTCGTGTATATGAGGCACAATATGTAGTAGATGGTGCTAATGCACAAGACCCATTAGCAGGTACAGGATTTGGTGTTGATGTAGGTTCTAATGCAGTAGATAATCTAACTGTAACAACTGGAGGTGTAGATGCAGAATTTGGTGACGGTTCATCAGGCGTTATTCAAGCAAATATTAGGGAAGGTGGTAACAAGCTAACTACCAGTGGTTCTTATCAAAGAGATAATTTTGGAACAAAGAATAAAACTGGTTGGAATACTGACATTTTTAACTTTAACCTAGGTACTCCTATTCCTTATACTAAAAATAAGCTATCATTATTTACCAGCGTTCAAATGAACATAACTGATCATTACTTTGGCAGTCAGGCAAAACAACTACATAGTTCATTACTTAAATCAAATGATAGTTTTTGGGCTCCAAGATATGACAACTCTTGGTCTAATACTCTGAAAATAAGCTATAAACTTAGTAAAGACATAAAGATTACTTTTACTAATGTACACAGTTTAGGTATAAGTCAAAACACAAGAGCTTTGCAAATAATAGGCTCTGACAATATTGTAACACCAGGTTTCCAATTTCCATACTCATTAAACCTAGACAATGCAACAACATATACCCATCAAAGCAATTTAAGTGTATTGAACTACACGCAGTTATTTAACGACAAATGGTCTGGATCAGCTACGGCCAGCAGGTTGTTTACTAATTTGCGTGCAGATGCAAATGGAAGGCCTTTTAGAGATGCTAGCGTTGATAGAATATATGACCCGGCCAGTATAGTTACAGATCCAATATCTATATATAACCCAGAGGATAGCGTAATTTATGTAAACCCCGGACCTGGATTGATAAACAACAATGGATTAAGTGAGGTATGGCACGACCACTATGCACAAGAGTTGACCATAAAAGCTAAGGTAAATTACAACCCTAGCAATCAGTATCACGCTTATACTTTTGGTTTCGAACATAAGGAACAAGAATATCAATGGATTGATGTATTTAAACCTTGGATAGGGGCTCCTATCAGAATAAATGATTCAGTAACTACGCTTAGTAGTAGCATAGGCAGAAGTAATGATGTGTGGAAAGTAAACCCTGCTAGTGGGGGTTTCTTTGCGCAAGACAATATTACTTACAAAGGTATTTCAGCTATATTCGGTGCAAGGCTAAACTATTGGGCACCTGGTACATTTGCAGATGACGCTGTTGGTAATCCTAACGCACCAGTATTACAAACAACTAGAGAAGATTATTTAAGAAAATCTGTAAAAATGCCAGATGGCAGAAGGTATAAAGCTAGATTACTTCCTAAATTAAGGGTGAGTTTCCCAGTTACAGATAACAATGTATTGTATTTTAATTACGGCCACAGTATGCGTTTACCGCACCCTAGGTTTGTTTACGCCGGTCTTGACCCAGTGTTTCAAGACAGGTCTTTCCTAAGTAACTTAGGTAACCCTGACCTAGACCCAGAGGTTACAGTAAGCTATGAACTGGGTATTAAATCACAAATAAACAGAGATTTCGCTTTTACTCTTACAGCATTTTATAATGACAAGTTTGACTATATAGTAGCTAGAACTGCTACAATTAAAGATAATCAAGGAAGATTTGTAGAAAAAACCTTCTTTATCAATCAAGACTATGCTAGAATTAGAGGTATAGAGACTAGTATTACTAGACGTATTGGTCGTTCATTTAAAGCCATATTAAATGGTTCATACCAAATAGCAACAGGTAAAAGTAATACTGCATTAGAGAGCAGGCAGCAAATTATACAAAACGGATTTGTATCAACAAGTAAGGAAAACTACTTAGCTTGGGATAGGCCACTTGACCTTAAGTTTATAATGATAATTACTCCAGATACTACATTCTTAAAGTTTAATAAAGATAAGAGTATGAAACTGACTGGACCAGCATCTTGGTTAAAAGGATTCAGAGTGTATTACACTATGTCATATAAATCTGGACTTAGGTATTCTCCATTTGTTCAAAATGGGGTATCACCTACTGGAAGACCTATCTATGAAATCGTACCAAATAAACCGTTTTCTAAATTAGGCACACCTTGGTTTACCAGTGACTTAAGGTTAACTAAGGACTTTAAATTTGGGGATAGAAGATTCATTGCTTTAAGCATAGAGGTTAGAAATGTGTTTAACGCCAACAATGCACAAATAATTAATCCCGTAACTGGACAGGCATACAGTCAAGGTGACCCTTTACCATATGACCAACGTGACCCGACTTATCAACACCCTCAAGATGGTGGCACCCCACCAAATAACCCAGCAAGATACCTTGCTCCAAGACAAATTTTATACGGTATCAGCTACCAATTTTAATATATGAGAAAACTATTAGCATACTATATTTTCTTATCAGCTTTATGCTGTTCTATAGTTACTCAGGCACAACTGTTTCCGAAATTAGGGGCACAACGTGCAGGTATATCTACATTAACTTTTTTAAAGCTAGATATCAGCCCTAGGGCAGAGGCAATGGGTGGGGCTGGAATCAGCAGCAAGGGTGATGCTTATGCCTCAGGTATAAATCCTGCCGTAATTACAGATGTGAAAACATCTTCATTTGCTGTCAGCAGCAAAGTATTGTCTGGAGGCTTAACTAATTCATTTGTAGGATTTAATTACCTAAATAAAAAGAATAATTACTTCGGCTTAAATATGACCTATTTAAATGCTGGAAATATGGAGGAGCGTACAGTTTTTCAACCCTCTGGTACAGGTAACTATGTATATGCTTACAATATGGCAATAGGTATTAGCTATGCTAAAGTACTCTCTGACTTTTTCAGTCTAGGTGTATCAGCTAAATACATAAGAGAACAATTGGGGCAATTCGGCGCAAATACAGTTGGAATTGACTTAGGTTTCTTGTACAAAACAGATTTTAAAGACCTACGTTTTGCAGTTGTTTTGCAGAGCTTTGGTCCGAATAGCCAAGTAAAAGGAATACAAGATCAAACTGTTTATTACAATGTTAATAATTCTACTGATCCACAACCATTAAGTGGTGTGTTTAAAATGGGAGTTTCTATGATTCCTTATAAAACTGAATTAAAACAATTAACTGTTGAACTTCAATTAAATCACCCAAATGACAATGCAGAGAATTTAGCTTTAGGTGCAGAATATATGTACCTAAAGGTGTTAAGGTTAAGGGCAGGGTATAGAGTAAATGTTAAAGATTTTGACTATCCTACTGCTGGTATTGGTTTAAATTCTCGGATTGGCAGGCTTCCATTAACCATAGACTACGCATTTTCTGCTGCTAGAAGTTTAGGAATAATGCACAATATTGGATTCACCATCCAGTTGTCTAATCCAGACAATACTAGCACTTCAGAATTATATAGAGGTTTTGATCGCAATTCAGCCTTGGCACTTAGCCAAAACTTAACCAACAAAAGATAAAAAATGATACATAGTAAAATTTTATTAGGAGTAGGTCTTGTATCAGCTTTATTTTTGTCTAGCTGTGAGGGATTTTTTGGTTCTAAAACAAAGACTGATTTTATTGAGCCACCAAATACAAATGTTAAAATAATCAGCTATGTTCCCATTCAACCAGTAATTAAAGGTCTTAATAACCCTACTGATATTTGCATAGGATATGATCAACTGATATATGTAGTAGATGCTGGTGCTGAAAAAATAATTAGTTATGATGAAAGTGGTAATAAATTAAGTGAATATTCACTGAATGGAGTAACTGCTGTAGCACAAGATAGAAAACTAGAACTAATAGCAATTGGCAAAACTGACACTACTATTAATGGTCAAAGTTATAAGTTAAGTACCTTGTTCAGAATTAGCCTATACAACAATGGGAACTATGGTTTAAAATATGCAAGGATATTAAATAAAACTGTACATCCATTTTATTATAAGCAAACATTTGAAGACGCTGACGCAAAGACACAATTTATGCAGATTGCAGTATTAGGCAGTAATAAATATTATGTAACAAGATCTGGACCCAGGAATAGCGTAACCCAGTTTGGTGGACCAGATGATGCAGTACTACAGTTTTTAGAAAGTGATAAATACCTGTCTCCAGTATTGGTAGAAACTCAAACAGGCTTATTTCAAGATTATTTTAGAAAACCAAGTGGTATATCTGCTTTAGCGCAACCACCACAATCTACTAACGTTAACTTATCTAATGACTTTGTCTTTACAAGCATTGATATAAATGCGCCTATTAAGGTTCAGTATATTAGCCGATTAGAGACAGATAATGGTTCTAGTTTTAATCTAAAGGAACTAACAGGTGGTGATACTTCCAAAGCAGAGAAGTTTCTATACACTCCAGATAGATTTAATAAACCAGTTGATGTAACATTTGGGGGTGATGGTGCCAACTTAATAATTGTTGCTGACTCTGAGCGAGACAGCGTATATATATTTGGCACAAATGGCTATGAAGGAATTAAGCCACCACCAGGTTATAATTCAACTAAATATCTTATTGTCAGTTTTGGTGGGGCTGGAACTGGAATTACACAATTCAATAGACCTACTGCAGTAGCTTATAAAGATGAAATACTTTATGTGGCTGACGCTGGTAATAACAGAATTTTAAGATTCAAGTTAACCAGTGATATTCAATAAGGGAATTGGCACTTTTAAATTATAGTTCCAAAGTAATTTAAATCTGATGGCGATAGTAATGTAAGAAATTCACAAAAATTAAAGCGTTTCTCGGTTGCGAGCATTAATATTAAGGAGTTTTAGCTCCGTAAGATAAATAATCTAATATTGTATTTAGAATTGTAGTATAGCGATAACTTGTAAAAATAATATTAAACTTATTTTTATGACCTGTTATCTCTATCCTGCTAAGAATCAACGTTTAAGCCTACTCTTATTTACTTGTCTGTTTAGTTTATTTGGGCATAGTGCATTTGGGCAATTATCTGGTACATATACCATTGATCCCAGTGCAACCGCAACTAAATCAAATTATAAAACTATATCCTCTGCTGTGTCTGATATGGTATCTGGATCTAGAAGTGATGGTGGTACTGCAAATGGACCTAATGTATCAGCAAAGGTTACTTTTAGTTTATCCAACGGTAATTACAACGAAAGAATAAGCATTGGAAGAATATCTGGAGCCTCTGCAACCAATACAATTACGTTTGAAAGTAAAGCATTAGATAGTACTAAGGTAAGATGGTTTGACAGTACCAGCAATAGCACTAGCAACGATTATGTAGTTGAGTTCAACAATGCACGATTTGTAACGTTGAAACACCTAACTATTGCTCGTCCTGGTAATTTAACTTACAGCAAAGTAGTTGTATTTACTGGAAACTCTAGCTTCAATTCTCTAATTAGTTGTAACGTAAGAACTAAGTGGGAAGCAGGTACTACTACAATCGGTTTTACAACCAACTATAATTCTGCAATTGCATTTAATAGTAGTGATAGTAGTAATACCCTAAAATATTGTAGAATAAGCCGAGGATATAACAACGTATATATGTCTGGTTCAGGTGCAAATAATGTAATTACCAATTGTATATTAGACTCAGCAGGTTCATCAGCTATGTATTTATTATCACAGACTAATTTGGTAATTAATGAAAATACAGTAAATCTAGGTGCATTTGCATCGAATAGTGGTCACTATGTTTCTTATGGAGCAAGAATAGAAACAAGTCCAAACCTGAAGATGACCAAGAATAAGTTTTACAGTCTAAGTAATGCAACAGTATCACGTTGTATAGTCTTATTTAACTGTACATCGACTAGTACTACTCACGGTATTATAGCCAATAACTGGTGTTGGGTAAGTGGCGGTACTACTAGTTGTACAGGTATTGCGTTAGGTGGTAATTCTTACTTAGATATTTATTATAACAACATAATTATTACGAGTGGAGCGAGCGGCTCAGCTGCGTTTTATGTATATCCCCCCGCTCAAAGTGCAGGTACTAATAATGAGATTGTAAATAATAACTTCATAAATAAAGGTGGAGGTTATGCAGCACTTATACCTGGAAATATTGGAGGTATAAATGTTATGAACTACAATAATCTATACGTAACAGGAACCAATATCGGTAACTGGAATGGTAGTGACTATACAACATTTAGCGGTTGGAAGTCAGGATCTTCTCAAGATGCAAATTCAGTAAGTGATGACCCAGGATATATAAGTAACATAGACTTACATACCACAAGTACAAATATAAACGACAATGGGATTTATTTCGGCAGCATATTAGACGACATAGATGGAACAACTAGAAGTACCACTAAGCCAGATATAGGTGCAGACGAGTTTACCCCAGTTACTAGAGATGCTGGTATAACATTACTAGATAGTCCGTCTTACTTCTGTGCCAATACACACAATGTAAAAGTACGTTTTACGAATTTTGGGGCCAATTCCATTACAGAATTAACCATAAATTGGAAAATAAATGGTGTAACACAAACTTCTTTTTTGTGGCAAGGAACTTTAGCCAGTGGAGCTACAAGTTCTTCTGTCACTTTAGGTAAATATGCTTTTAGCAATAATGTAAATTATATTCTGGAAGTGTTTGGAACAGGTGTAAATAAACTAACAGATCAAAATAACAAAAATGATACATTAAAAAGGTTACTTCAGTCGGGTATGACTGGTAATTATACCGCTGGTGGTACTACTCCAGATTTCCCACAAATAAACGATGCTGTAATTGCCCTAACTAAAAGAGGGCTTTGTGGTCCAGTAACCATTAAAATCAGGACAGGTATTTATCCTGAAACTATAGTAATACCACAATTTATTGGAGCGACAGCTACCAATACCATAACTTTCACAGCAGAAAGTGGGGATAGTTCTAAAACCATAATAGACTATGCTACAGCATCTGCAAATGGTGTAAACAACTCTGCAATACAATTTAATGGAGCTGACTTTGTGCGCCTACATAAATTAACGGTTAGGAGAACAGGTGCAAATACATACGCCAGCTTAATTGAAATTAAAAACAGTTCCCATAGAAACGAAATAAGTAATTGTAGATTACTCGGTGTAAAACTAAATGCAACTAACGTAAATGGTGACATCATATTTAGTTCTTCTGATAACGATACTGGCAATGTAATTACTAATAATCTTATGATAGGCGGTAATTATGCAGTTAATCTATATGGAATAAAGGAAACAGACAATATTATAACTAAAAACTTCATAGACAGCACTTATAGTGGGGGTGTTCGATTATCTGGTTCATTTAGAGCAGTGGTAAGTAATAATGTTTTTGACCATATTGGCTTTAGCATAACAAATGCGACCAATTTAAACATAATTAGTGCTAGTGAAGGTTTTACAGTAAATGCCAATAGATTCTTACTATATGGAACTGGGGCGTATGGTATAAATATAAGTTCAAGTTTTGGTACAAGCAATACGAATAAACCTTGTTTAATAAGCAATAATATGGTAAGCCACTTTACGACAACATCTAGTTCTACGCCTTATAATATTTCTATTGCCTCATCTCAATATGTAAACCTAATTCACAATAGCTCATTAGTGGCCTCACCTAGCAATACAGGATATCCTATTTACTTAGGTAGTGGAAATACGAATATGTGGGTTGCCAATAATGTTTGGTCTAATGAGGGTACTGGTCCAATCATTTTCTTGACAGCGGCGAGTCAATTATCCGCTTGTAACAACAATAATTACTTTACTAATGGCTCAGTGTTTGGTACGGCAGTTACAACTTCTATTTCTAGTTTATCTGGTTGGAAGACGGCTACTTCATTAGATGGAAATTCTCAATTTATCAGACCAGCATTTACTAGCAATACCAATCTATACTCTGCTAATCCTTCACTAAATGCAAAAGGTGCTAGTGGTTATGGAGTTACTTTAGACTTCTTTGGGGTAAAAAGAAATACGAGCAAACCAGACTTAGGCGCTAATGAATTTAATGCACCAAAAAATGAAGCATCTATTCAAACTATTATATCTCCATCAGGTAAAATTTGCGCAGACTCTATTACGGTAAAAGTATTATTGAAAAATGGTGGAGAGGATACTTTAAAGACTGTAAATATTGAATTGACAGTAGGTAGTACTGCATATACGTCTAGGAAATGGACTGGTAAACTTAAACCAGATGATACGGTAACTGTAACTTTGGCAAAAGGTAGGTTTGTATTTGGGAATACTGATATTATTTCATCAACTAATGCTCCAAATGGGCAAACAGATGGCTTTGGTGCAAACGACACAGCAATGAGTGTGGTAGATGTGTATCAGATTCCCTCAGCTGTAGTTGGACCAAAAACTACCATATGTAGTGGTACAGTAATCGAATTAGGGACAATTTTTAGTACTACTGGAAACTCTTATAGATGGACATCTAGACCAGCAGGATTTACAAGCAGTCAATCGGTAATAAATGTTTCACCTACTAAGACCACAACTTATATATTAAGAGAATTTACTCAAAATGGTTGTACTAAGATTGACTCTGCAGTAATCACTGTAGTCCCATCTCCAGTTGCTAAAACTAATCAAAAAAGCGGCACTTTCTGTAGTGGTATAGGCTATAAATTAGGTGATAGTACGGTTGCTGGTAATACTTATGCTTGGAGGAGTAAGCCGGTCGGTTTTACGAGTTCTAAAAATAGCATTTACGTTGTACCTACCTCGACTATTACCTATTATTACACAGAAACCAATACTGCGAGTAAATGTATCAAAACTGATAGTGTGGTATTTACCATAATAAAAGGGGCAAATGCATCTACAGGCGGTAATAAAAATATATGTGCAGGTGCTTCATTACAATTAGGAGGAACTTCCGTAGTAGGCAATACCTACAGTTGGACCAGCAGACCTGCTGGCTATACTAGTACAACCTCAAACCCAACTGTAACACCAACACAATCTATAACATACATATTGACAGAAAGGGTTACAACCTCTGGGTGTGTAAAAGTAGATAGCGCTAGAATAACCGTAAATCCGCAACCAAAAGCTATAATTACAGGCGACAAAACTGTATGTACCAATACACTGAGAACATATAGATCATCCAAAGTTGCTAATCAAACTTACAAATGGTATGTAGTAGGTGGGCAAGTAATAGGTGGCTCCGATAATGATACTGTTCAAGTAATTTGGGTAAATCAAACAGGTTCAAGCCTTAGCCTAGTACAATCAGGAATTGGTGGCTGTAAAGACAGTTTGATTAATCCTATCACAGTAAATAAAGGAACTACCTCAAAGTTTTCTATTAAACCTGTATGTGCTGATAACTTCATTACAATTACAGATAGTAGCTTAAATGCATCTAGCATTACATACAAATATGGAGATGGTACAAGTGGCAACGGTCTAAATAAAAAGTACTCTAAGGCAGGAAACTACACTGTTACCCAAATTGTATCAAGTATTCAGGGTTGTGTAGATAGTACTAAAAGGACTTTAACTGTATTTAATCAGGCAAAGGCTTCATTTACTTTTAGTAACTCTTGTCAATTTTACCCTATCAACTTTGGTAATACTTCATCTGGAGCTTTAAATTATTTTTGGGAATTTGGTGATGGAGCAAAAGCTACAAATGCTTTACCTACACATATATATGTAAACCCAGGTATCTACCGTGTGAAGCTTTCTGCTGTTTCGCCAGGTAGTTGTGCTGATACCACAAGTCTTTTGGTTACTATTAAACCATCGCCTTCATCTAAGTTTAAAATAACTATCAATGGTGACAAGTCTTGCACATTTGAAGCATTAGATAAATCAAGTCCACAATACGAATGGGTATTTGGTGATGGCTCTACAGCAAATACTTCAACTGCGACACATAAGTATGACCTAAATAAGAAATACATTGTTAGATTGGGAGTAACAGGTGCTAATGGTTGCTATACTTCGACAGATTCCAATTTTGACTATAGAACAAATAGTATTCGTAATAGCAAAACTTCAACGACTAAAGTAAATTTATACCCAAATCCAATAAGTAATCAGGTGCAATTGTCACTTAGCGCACCTTTAACTATGGGTGCAGACCTTTACATAACCGATGCAATTGGTCACAGATGGTTCGCCGGTTATATGACAGCTGGCAGTAGTACTTATACAATCTCTAATATGGAAAATATGCCAGATGGTGTGTATATAGTAACGGTAACAGGTAATATAAACGCTAGCCTAAGGATGATAAAAAGTTTAAAATAAGCATCTTAGGAGATAATTATCAATAAGTACGATGCCTGTATAGAACTAGTTTCTGTACGGGCATCTTTGTTTTATGGATAAAACTAAGAAAACGAAGTTTAAAAATCATAATTAACATTTAGGGATGAACACACAAAAAGAATTGATGAAAATTTCACATAACAGCCAAAATCTTACATTCAACATAAATCCAGTTTATTAGTCATATATACATACTTATTCATCATTATTCCCAGTAGCCCCTTGTGAAGCAACATATCTTTGTTGTGTATTCATAAAGGAAAGAAGAAGAAAAAGTTACAAAATGATGAAAAACCTTACACATCCAACCAAGATACTATTGACACTAATAATTATATTATTAGCACTAGTAAAAACTGCAAGCGCGTCTACAGTAGTTAGCGCGCGAAACGGACCATTCTCAACTGCATCTACTTGGGTAGGTGAAGTAGTCCCTGGCTCCGACGACTACATTATAGTAAACCATAATGTAACTTTATCAAACGATATAACTGTAGGTGCTAACGGAAATGGTACATTAACTGTATGTTCTGGTGGTAACCTAAATGGTTCCAAAAAAATTACAGTTGCTGGTGGTAACACATACTCATTAACGAACAATGGCATTATAAACGTTAATATTATAACCATAAACAGCGGTGAAGGCACATTTGTAAATAATGGTAATACTACAGTAACTGGTGCCTTAACTCTAAATAATGGTAACGACTTAGTTAACAATGGTACAATGTACGTTGGCGGATATTTGTACTCATATGGAGCTTACATCTTAAATAGACCAGGAGCTTTACTTACTATTAATGTAAAATTGTATTGTGTTAACCCAAATGCTTCTCTAGTAGAAAACTATGGAACTATTAATATTAATAGAGTTAATGACTGGGCTATCTATATAGAAAACGGTGTACTTATGAATTTTAACGGAGGTAGGATAAATGCACCTACCGGTAAAATTATGTTAGAGGATAATGCAGCAAACAAATTATATAACTATAACTATATAAATCTTCAGCAAGTTATAATTTGGGATAATGCAACATTTGTTAATTCAGATACTTTAATAGTTGAAGATTATTTTGAAAATTCCGGTTACTTCACTACCAATCTTGGTTCTTACACAAAAGTAGTTGGTGACTTCATCAATACAAATAAAACCAGTTCATTAGTTACAATGAATGGATTTATGGATGTTTTAAATAACTTAACTAATGACCGATTAATAACTAGCACAGATTGTGGTGGAATAAAAATTCACTGTAACAGTTATAATTCATATAGTGGTACTATATCTGGTTGTGTTGATATTTGTGATTTGACTAGAGCTAATAACAATTTATTTGTTGACAATAACAATGGTACTATAGGGGCCAGTGTAACAAAGTGTTCTTACACAACACCTGGCAGTTCTTGTAAACCAAATCAAATGACAGGTCCAGTATATCCGTGTAGAAACACTGCTGGAAATGTTTACTCTATTACCGCTATTAGTGGTTCTACATATACTTGGACTGTACCATCAGGTTGGAACATAACTGCAGGTGCAACTACAAACAGTATAACTGTAACTACTAACACTACTGCTGGTAATGTAACTGTGAGGGTATCTAAAACTGGTTGTGTAAATAGATTGGCTTACCCAGTTTTCCCTACTAGTGGCACTGGTGCGCCAGCGCAACCTTCTACTATATTCAGCACTGATGGTTTAATTTGTGCTAATTCATCTTGTGGAACTTTCACCATACCAACTGTAAGTGGAGCAACATCATATACTTGGACAGTGCCAAGTGGTTGGGCAATCAACTTTGGTCAAGGGACTACATCTATATCTGTAACTACAGGTAGCAACGGCGGTACAGTTAGTGTTGTTGCTACTAATTCTTGTGGTAGTAGTAGTGCACGTACTAAAACGGTAACCATAAGTAACGCACCAAGTAGTGTAATGATTTCTGGACCAGTAAATGCTTGTAAAACTGGTAATACAGCTTGGAGCTATACAGCTACACAAACTGGTAGCGCAGATTCTTACAATTGGACAATGCCTAATGGTTGGATAGTAACTAATAATGGAGGTAAAGGTACCATCAATAGCAATACTTGTGTTGGTTGTGGTTCTACTATTAGCGGTACTACTGGCGCTAACAATGGCACCGTAGCTGTAGCTGCTGTAAGCCCTTGTGGAATTTCATCTGCCCATATGAGTGTATTTGCAGTAAGTTCAGTGCCAACTAAGCCAACAGCAATTAGTGGTTCGTTAGGTCCTTGCCCAGGTTCATCAGTAATATATACTGCTTCTGGTTCAAGTAATGCTAACTCTTATATATTTACTGTAACTGGAAGTGGTTGGGTTGTAACTAATGTAACTACTAATAGTGTAACAGTAACTGCCGGTTCTGGTGCAGGATCTATCTGTGCACTTGCAGCTAATAATTGTGGTCATAGTGCTAGTCTATGTATAACTCCGACAGCTACTGCACCTCCAGCAGCACCGACCTCTATTACATATACTTCTCCGCTGTGCCCTAATACTAGTACAACTTATACTTCTAATACGGTATCTAATGCAACAAGTTACGATTGGACTTTCCCAAATGGTTGGTCTGTAATTAGCGGTGCAGGCACTAGAATCATAACTCTACAAAATAATGGTACAACAGGTAACGTATGTGTTAGAGCTGTAAATGCAGGTGGATGTGCCAGTGGATACTTCTGTGTAACTATAGGTACTGCCAATTTCAGAGCTAATGCAAATGCAGGTGTAGACCAAAACATTAATACGAATTCTACAACTCTAAATGCTATACCTGCAATAGGAGGTACAGGTACTTGGACTAGAATAAGTGGAACGGGTAACATTGTATTTGCTAATCCAAACTCGCCAAATACAACGGTAACGGGCATTAATGTCGGTAATACAGTACTTAGATGGACTATAGTTTACCCAAATAGTTGTACAGTATTTGATCATATGACTATAATAAACACAAATCCTATACCAGTCAAATTAACTAAATTCACTGCTACTGGCGTTAACAATACTGTGAAACTAGATTGGACTACTGTAAGTGAGGTTAACAACGAGAAATTTGAGGTAGAAAGAAGTAAAAACGGTTTCAATTTTGCTAAAATTGCTGAAGTAGCAGGTAACGGTAACTATCAAGGTGAATTAAACTACTCGCACATTGATGAAAAACCTTTAGTTGGACTAAGCTTCTACAGATTGAGACAAGTTGACTTTAACGGTGACTTTGAATACACACCAATGGTAAGTATTAAAATGAACCAAGCTGAAAACTCAACCTTATTAGCTGGTGCTAAAGTTTACCCAAACCCGGGTACACAAGATAACCTAATACTATTATTAACAGAAATGAATGAGGAATATATTGACATAGTTATAACTAATATGTCTGGTCAAACGGTTGGTAGCTACTCTGCACACGTATCTGGTACACAGTTTAGTATCCCAGTTAGATCTATATTATCTACACCGGTAATAAGTGGTATCTACACTATAACAATTAAAGGGATCAATACTTTAATTAACCAACGCATCCAATTGCTTCCTTAATGTTT
>JAWXCF010000019.1:0-2976 GCA_034440515.1 Bacteroidota bacterium | reverse complement strand
TTTAGTGTAGTCATTATTGTCCCAATTTATTAATTGCATTGGGATTAGGTTACGCATATATAAATCGATTATCTAGGCTGCCTCACCGGTAAGACACGTATACCAAAGAAATATGCTGAAATGTGGTAATCTAAATATAGAAGACATTTAATGTAGACATGAGAAGTTTATTGTATGAATGATAGAGTAGCTGAATATTTAATGCCAGTTGGGATCAGTGATTTTAGAATGCTGCAAACCATATCGCCTAAGGGAAAAAGATATCTATCTATAGATAAATCAGAATTTATTGGTGAAATCATGGAGGATGGCTCGCAAGTAATTTTGATCACTAGGCCAAGAAGGTTTGGTAAAACCCTAGCTTTGTCAATGCTGCGGTATTTTTTGGCAGATAAAGTTGGAGGTAAAGAAACCGCGGAATTATTTACCAATTTAACCATAGCTAAAGATACTAAGGTAATGGCATATCAAGGCAAGTATCCGGTAATTTTTATCTCATTTAAAGAAATTAAAGATAATAACTTTAAAGCTGCCAAAACAAGGATAGCTGATGATATTCGACTCTTATATGAAGAGTTTAGCTATTTAGCGCCAAGTCTAAGTAAATCAGAAGCAAAAATTTACCAAAGCATACTGGATAGGGAGTCTAATGATGAAGATTTACAAAGATCTTTAGCTAATCTAAGTATGTACTTAACTAGGTTTCATGGAGTTGAGCCATATTTGTTAATCGATGAATACGATACACCGATTCAAACTGCATACAAAAATGATTACTATCAAGATATGACTAGCTTTGTGTTGGCTATGTTTGGTTCTTGTTTAAAAGATAACATTTATATTACTAAAGCGATATTAACCGGCATTACTAGAGTTGCTAAAGAAAGCTTGTTCTCTGGAGTTAACAATTTTGAATTATATACTCTATTTGATGATAAATATCGACAATATTTTGGCTTTACCGAAGATGAAGTAAATGATTTGTTTGCTCGTTCTGGTATTAAGTTAAAGTCGGAAGAGATTAAGGACTGGTATAATGGTTATCAATGTGGTGGTTTGTTAATTTATAATCCTTGGTCAATTATAAAATGTCTAAATAAAAAAGGTACAATAGCTTCGCATTGGGTTAATAGTAGCGATAACAAATTAGCTACCGATTTGATTTTACGAGAGGGCTATGAAATAAAAGAAAAATTTCAGTTGCTGTTGGAGCAGGGAGAAATTACAGAAATAATTGATGATAATCTGGTGTATGGTAGCTTAAAAGAGAATCGAGCTTCAGTTTGGAGCTTGTTGCTTATGTCAGGTTATTTAAAGGCCACTAAAATAGTAACAGATAGTTTTGGTAGCAAAATATGTACTTTATCCTTACCTAATAAGGAAGTGTTATATTTTTATTGCCAAGCAATACAGGAATGGTTGGCTAATGATAAAGGAATTAGCTGGTATAGAAATTGTTTACAAGATTTGCTAGATGCAAAACTAGAATCTTTTGAAGAAAATTTACAAACAATTCTATTGGAAACTTTTGCTTTTGCCGATGTTAATCGGAAAAATCAAGAAAACTTTTACCATGGCTTTGTTTTAGGTTTAATTGTTTCTTTAAGGGAAACACACGAAATTAAATCTAATCGTGAAAGTGGCCTAGGTTTCTATGATGTTTTAATAATACCTAAAAATAAATTGCAACGTGCGATAATCTTAGAGTTTAAGGCGGTGGAAAACAAAAAAGATTTAGAAAAAACCGCACAAAAAGCTTTAGAGCAAATCCAGAATAGAAAATATCATATAGAACTAAAGCAGCGTGATATAACAAATATAGTATCCATTGGTATTGCTTTTTCTAGCAAACACCTTAAAATGTATCACAATATAAATTAATTAACATAAAATGATTTTTTCAACAAATCCTTGTTGTATAATAACTCATCTTACCATGGTAAGATACTTAACATAGTTTTCTAAATGCCTAAATAGACACTTTTTGGACCTGTTTTAAGTCTGTTTTTGAGCAAAATGCAAGTGTAAAGAAAACCGTGGTTTTTTAGATTCATAATTTTAAACTAAATAAATTAATATATCTGATCTTCATAGATATCTTTGCGGTGCTTAATAGCCACAACTATAACCGTATTTGTTTCAGATTCAATTCGATAAATAACACGGTAATCGCCTACTCGTAACCTCCTATGCCCTTTCAAATTATAACAAAGATTGTCTTTTACTGTGGATTAACAGGACTCGTCCTAACCATCTCGATTTGACATGGTTAGGAACTGGTTTATACCATTTTTGTTATAATCCTAGCGCTGGGCTGTAAGATTTACTAGCAAGTTCGGACAACAGTTTTTCACGTGACTGCTCTTTATTCTTAAGGTATGCTACTACTGCTGCACGGTCGACAGGCGCATAACATAGTGGCACATAACTTGCAGGTTGCCACTCCTTTTTCAAAATATAGACTACCCCATGATGAATTTCTGCTAGATTTGACTTACGAATAGATAGGTCCTTGCAATCATTCGACCCTCTGTACATTGCACCCGCGCTAGCCCCATCCAGCTCCCCATACCAGGATTTCTCTAGATTTTCCCACTCGCGATTTCTTTGTGGGATGGTTATATCTGCAAAACTGGGGCATGGGTCAAAAGAGCGCGTTGGGTGACAATACTGATTAACCACATGAACCGGAAGTTGCTGCTGGGCTTGGCTCACGTTTGTGTTCCATTTGGTATCTGCTGCCTCCCACTTAGATTGATTGCATAATTTTATAAACTCATCTAAGGCATCAATTAAGTTTTGCCATGAAGCCGATTTGCCATGCTGATTAACCCAAGAGCCAGTATTTAGACCTTTAATTTGCTCGCGGGCCGCATCTCCCCCTGTGTCAGGGAAGTTGTCGCCTCTGAATTCAACTAACTTAAAGGGGCGGAATGGAGTCCGATCGTGAGAAAAGTAACATTATATCCAGCAGGG
>JAWXCF010000018.1:0-14880 GCA_034440515.1 Bacteroidota bacterium | reverse complement strand
TCATTATTATATTTGGATTGTTAGCCTGCTTATGGCAAATGAACAGCATATTGCCCCTGCAAACTATGATAAAACAAACTCCAATTAGTTATTTTCATATTTATGAAGGTGTTGGCTTTACTGGGGGGCTTAATTATTTTGCTGCTTGGATAGTAATTGGTTTAGGTAGTATTCCCCAACAAGATGTTTTTCAGCGCATTAATTCTGCAAAAAATGCTAAGGTTGCTGTTCAAGCTAGTTACATAGGTGGCGTACTGTACCTAACTATATCTTTAATTCCGCTTATATTGGCGCTATATGCAAGGCATCTAGGGGGCTTTGACTATTTATCCAGTCAAGAATTGCTATTGCCCGCACTTATAGAAAAGTATATGAGTACACCTGTAAAGATTTTATTCTTTGGTGCATTACTTAGCGCAATAATGAGTACAGCCAGTGGAGCAATACTAGCACCAGCGGCTGTATTGAGTGAAAATATAATTGGGCGTTACTTTACAAAGAGTACTTCAAAAAATTTTGCATTATTCTTATCAAGGCTCAGTGTACTTATTATTACGCTATTGTCACTATTACTTGCTTATAGCGGAACAGGCATATATGAATTAGTAGGCGATAGCAGCTCACTAAGTCTAGTAAGTCTTTTTGTCCCATTGTGCATTGGCCTATTTCTGCCCAAATATGCGGACAGATGGGCATCTTTAGCCTCAATGTTGTCAGGACTTTTTACTTGGGTCTATTTCAACTTTTTCAATCATATTGAAGTACACGCAATTATTCCGGGGCTAACTATGTCTATGTTAGCGTACGGGGTGGTGTATTTAGTTAGGCTACAGGGGATTGTTTCAAGATCTTAAAGGCAATATTTCTTCCTAAATTAGACTCACCAAATGCTAATAGGCTCCACAGTTTTGCCAATTGCTCCAAATGAGGTTCATTTTCCAACCCACCTAAATCATAAGGGTCGAAACCTATCTGTGCGCACAAATCATTTACTATTTTTTTATCTTCTACGCTATTTCCACAATATAACATAGCTGCTTTATCTTCACCATAGTTAGGCTTATCTATATTTTCAGCACCAATGGAATTAAAACATTTAACTATTCGCGAACATCCTGTAGCTGTGATAATTGCTTCACTTGTAGTTGTAAACTGTTCCGTAGGTCTGAATATTGCGTTCATTGCATCTATTATCAATTTATTACTAACATCACCTAATTCCGAAGCAATTTCAAATGCAAAATTTGCAGGTACAGCCATCACTATGACTTCATTTCCATCTGCTGCCTGATTAACTTTTTTAATATTTATATGATTCGGATATTTGTCCACCAATTGCTTCAAGGAATCTTTATGAAGACTTCTACTCCCAATTGTAACTTGATGTCCCACTTTAGCAAATTAAGCAACCAATCTGCCGCCAATATTACCTGATTCAATTATTGCAACATTCATAGTATATGCCTATTAATTTAATAACTAATATATATATATATATTTAGAACAAATACCTTTTTATTTTTTTTGCTGATACTTGGCTATTTAAACTTGCATTTTAAAGCTCAAGCATAATTATAATTGGAAAGAAGTTTTAATCCCGCCAATACAAAGTACTCATTTATTGTAGCCCTAAATAAAATGAGGAGATACTGCACTTATCAGGAGCGATGTTATAAGGAAGTTAAAGCCAAGCTAACTACGTGGGGATTTTCTGCCGCTGATATTGATAGAATTGCCAGTCAATTAATTGAGGAGAATTTCTTAAATGAAGAACGTTTTGTAAAAGCGATTGCAGGCGGAAAATTTAGAACTAAGGCTTGGGGACCAATTAAAATTCAGCAAAAACTGGCTGAGAAAGGAATAAGTAGCACTTTCTTACAAAAGATGGGAAAAAATGAAGTCCCTAAAGAAGATTTTAAACATAAGCTAGCTGAGTTATTGCTAAAAAAGCTGCCAACAGTAAAAGAAACAAATCCTCAAATGCTTCAGCAAAAACTCTTTAAATATGCACAATCTAAAGGATATGAAACAGATATGATACTCGAAAGCTTAAAGCAAATTCTAAAGTAAATTATGGATAGTAATAGTACTTCATTTCAAACACAGTGGGTGATAATTTACCTATACGTTGTGTAAATACAGTTAGTAGCTTCTTTTCATTGTAATCGTAGGTATAGTATTTGCTAAATTTCGCGTCGAGGCTGTTGTCAGATCTCATTTCCGTTATGTCTCCGTTCTTATTCCATTTGAATATAGTAGTCGTGGATTCATTATGTTCACGCTGTAAGTATGGCTTTTGATTTTCGTCATTCAACAATACGAAATTGTAGAAAAAATCTATCCTCTTGTCTATTTTATTGTTGGCATCGTAGTGAAATATGCTCAACGTGCTATCAGTTATTTCATTAAATTTCTGTACCGTGTTTTGGTTAATTATGTTACCATCATTGGTGTATAATGTTTTTTGTGAAAAGAGTTGAATTTTTTTGCCTGCTATATTGGTCACCTTATAGGTTAATCGCTTATTCTTATCGTAAGTGTAGTAACTGATTATGGCGCTATCATTTCTCTGCAAGGTTTCGATAATTCTATTTGATTTTAAGTCTTTTCTAAAGAATGCATTTGCACCTGAACTCCACTTTATCTGCTCCAATTTGTTTTCAAAATCATAACTAATTGTTATAGTATCTACTTTCCAGTTTTTAGGAGTTCTAGCATCGGGTAAGTCTTTCAGATCATACAGATTAATACTTTTTTCCAGTTTCAATGTACTGTCAATTATGTAGTTTGTTAATCCGTTGCTCTCATCGTAAGCATAGTAAGTACGCCTATAATACGTAAAGTCGATAATCAGCCTACCAGTTTCGTCAAATAATTTATTTTGAAACTGCTGTGTACCTTCTTTTATTTTTTTATATACACTATATCCAGCTACTTTATTTTGATAGTTTTTATATACTTCTTCTTTAGTTAATGGTTGTGTTAAATACTCATACTGTGCTGATAGCGAAGTATTAAATGCAACACAAATTATAAATATATATATGGATGATATTTTAATTGAAGTAAATTTTTTCACTGTATTTAGCTAATTGCAAACCTCGTGCAATTAACGATATTTAGTTATAACGAGTTGTATTAGTTTTATTCCAACTCTTATAATTGATTTAAGTGTCTAACTAATAAGTATCGTATTTTATGGTGGCCATCAGCCCCTCACTTACAGCAATTTTTTGCATATCTTCTTCTATTATTATTCCCATTCCTCTATGGTTAAACATTGCCTTCGGATTGTCTTTACAGGCAAATTTTCGTGTACCTGGTGGTAAAGTTATATAGACTCGATAGCTATGATAGAAGCCTTTTTTGGCTAATGGTTGTTCCCCTTTTAGGTGCTCTTGTTGCGCAAAAAACAAAGGGATGTGTTCCCTACTTATTACTCCATTCCGTACGTTATATACCCTTTTACCATCGTAGTCTGTCATACCTAGCAGGGTAGTATTGAGTTTATCAACGTCTTCAAATCGGAATGAAATTGTTATAGTTAGGTGGGCAGAGTCATACACTGTTGAAGCCTCAGTAACAGGCTGCATACTTAACCAAGTGTTGAATTCTTTATTCAGTGAATCCATTTTCTCATTAAACACCTCTTTTTTTTTCCAACCTTGGTGCCTTCTAAACTCATTATGACAGTCACGTATTTTTAATTCAATTATTGTTGAACCACTACCGTCTTTATAAAACATAACATCTTCTTTTACATCGCAATTCAGCAATGCCCAACCTAATATTATTGGCTTGAAAAATAGTAGTATATTTAATAATATGGTCATAATTACTATTTTCTACAAGAGTCTAATGCGTCCTCTATTCTAGCATATATAGAAAAACAAGGCAAGAACAAACTTTTCTCTGTAACTTGTACTTGAATAGATTCGTCAGTCTCATTCCAAGCATACACAATAACTATTCCCATTGGACCTTTTACACTACCTCTGTTCCCATCTAGCGGATAGCCTAAGTCTTTGAGCTTAGCACTGAGGCACATAAATACCTGGTGATTCACTTCATAATACGTTTTTAAATCGCAAGCCATTTTTTGTAGTTGTACAGTACTTCTCTATTCCTTTTTATAATAATAGTAAGTGTTTAGAGTTAAACAGTTAAAGATGTGCAAATTACTAACAAATTTTAGTTTTTTCAAAGCTTTTTTGATTACTTTTTTTCTAATGTAAGCAGATGTACATTATATACAATAGATGAAGAGAATTTGTGAATAATTATTGGAATAGCCCTTTAACTTGTTCATAATATCAAAAAATATTTAATACTATGTGTTGTAAGATTGAACTACTTAATGAAATTAAAGTCTTTTAATTCTTAATTATGTCTAAGCAATTTAAAATATTCGCTTTCAATTTTATTGTAATGATGGTCAGTCTTAGCAGCTGTACCAGTTTACATAGGGCTGGTGTGCCTGAGGGGATGCGCAGACTAGAGGCAAATGAACTTCTAAAAAAGTATGAAGTCAAAGTAAAAGCACCACTTAGTTTAAAAAAAGACTTTAGACTATACTATATAATTGATAAGTGGTATGGTGTACCCTACGGATATGGGCAAGCCAGCATAAAAGGAATTGATTGTAGTGGATTTACAGGTATGCTTAGCCTTGAAGTTTACCATAAAAAAATTCCAAGAAGTAGTATTGATCAATATCAAAGGTCGCAAAGGTTTAAAAGGCAGCGACGCCTTAAGCAAGGCAATTTGGTCTTTTTTACATTTGTAAAGGGAAAAGAGGTGAGCCACGTAGGTATGTATTTAAAGAACGGTTATTTTGTACACGCTAGTTCTTCTAAGGGAGTAATAATAAGCGAATTAAATCAGAAATATTACCAAAATGGATATGTGGCATCAGGTAAATTGAGGTAACTGCTACGGGTTAATATTTCTATGGTAGTGTAGATAGTTCTTAATTTATCGAACTTCGCCCAGAGCTATGCACATCAAGGACTTTTTACACAGACTGGGACATTTAGCTACCAATTATATACAGTCAAGCGAAAATAACATTAGAAAGGATGTTCTGAATGCTAGTTTAACTGCTTGGCGAGTAAATAAATTCAAAGCAGAACCCGATGTATCAGAAAAAATTGAAAACCTTAGGCAAGCTCTCAGTAACAATCATAAAGTTATAAATAGGCTTGATTTTGGTATAGGGATTGGTGGCAAACCTAGTTTACTAAATTTATTTCATCAAGGTTTCCCATCAACTGTATCTATCTCAAAACTAAATAGAGGTAGTAGTAAGCCAGAGAAGTGGGCAGCCCTCTTATTTTGGATTGCAAAATACAAGCAACCCAGCCGAATTCTAGAACTAGGTACTTGTTTCGGAATAAGTACAGCCTATATGGAATATGGTGCAGGTAAAGATGCAGAGATTGATACTGTAGATGGAGCCGAAGAGGTTCTTGAAATTGCAATACAGAACTTTCAATATTTATTCCCTTTCAGAAAAATTAATACTTATTCTGGTAGTTTTCTAGAAATTTTGCATAAAGACCAAATTCAAGCTAATAAGTACGATATAACATATATAGATGGGCATCACCACGGTATGGCATTATTTAAGTACTTTAATATCATAACTGAACTAATGAATGCAAAGGGAATATTAATAGTTGATGACATTCACGCAAATGAAAGTATGACTAAATCCTGGAGTGAAATAGTAAAATCAGAACAAGTAGAATATCACATAGATTTATATCAATTGGGGATTATTCAATTAAAATAGCCTTGTATCTAAATGTAATGCTGTTGCAAAACAGGGAAAGATTCATTTTAAATTCTGCATTTTGTTACAATATTGGATATTTTACACTATAATTTAATAGACTAAATAATTGTAAATAAATTAGTTATAAAAATATTTATATCGATAATTGTTCAATTATGTTGTTACAAATTTCTGTAAAACGAACATTGCAATGAAAATAGGTACTGTATGTTTGTACTGTTGATTAGAGAATCAAGGTACTGATAGAGGTACCATTCACATATTATTGAAGATTAGAATTAGCCGAGGCAGCATAAGAGACATTTCACAGCAGTAAGTAGTAAAGTAGTATCTCAAGATAGACACCCTTTTTTTGTTTCGCGTTTTTCATCATTGTTGACTTGGCGTTTCGGCTATGTTCTACCTTCAATTTAGCAGTTGTAGTATTAGTAAAAAAAAGGCTCTTAAAATCGTAAAGAATTTAAGAGCCTTTGTTTTTTCACCACATTTCTGGGTGAGTAACCCGAATACTAAAGGACAGTCACAAAAGAACCTGCAATCACAAGGTATAAATACTTGTTGTGATGCGAGTGCTAAATTATGTTGAGAGTTGACTTAGTGCCAAATTCGTTTAATAACATATAATTTTTATTTCTAATCACTTATTCACATCGTGTCTTTTTTTTGAATTAGTTCTAAGTATGGTTTACTCCTAATTCTCGGCATATTTGTAGCTATTTATTTGCTATGCTCTTCATTGTTCCAACGCCAATCGGCAACTTAGACGACATCACACTACGGGCATTAACTACTTTAAGCCAATGCGGAGTGATACTGGCAGAGGATACTAGGACAAGTAGGGTTCTAATGCAACATCACAAAATAGATGTCAAATTAAGATCATATCATCAACATAATGAGCATTTTAGTACAGAGCATTTGGTAAAAGAAATTGCAGAGAGCGAATTTGACTTTGCTTTAATTAGTGATGCTGGTACTCCAGGCATATCAGACCCAGCCTATATGTTGGTTAAGTCGTGCCTAGAACTAGGTGTCAAGGTAAGCTGCTTGCCAGGGGCTACCGCATTTGTCCCAGCTTTGGTTATGAGTGGACTACCAATTACCAGATTTGTATTTGAAGGCTTTCTACCGCAAAAAAAAGGGCGTAAGAAAAAGTGGGAAATGTTAAAATCTGAAGCAAGAACAATTGTATTATATGAGTCACCTCACCGAATTATTAGAGCATTGGGTGAAATGAAGGAAACATTTGGGGGAGAAAGACTGATAAATCTAAGCAGAGAAATCTCTAAAAAATTTGAAGAAAGCGTGACCGGAACTATAGACGAATTAATAGAAGTGTACAAAACCAAAGTACCAAAAGGAGAATATGTTGTAGTTATAAATGGACTGGAAAATTCAATAAAACCAAATAAAATAAAAGAGAATGCCGAATAAACATTTAAAGGCATTACTATTAGCACTAGCTGGGGGTGTGTTGCTATGGTTGGGTTGGCCTCCATCTAAGTTTAATTTTATCTTATTTTTTGCCGTTGTGCCTTGGTTAATGCTAGAACGTCATATTAGTCAGAACTTTAGGCAATCAGCGTTATCATTACATTTATATGCATACATAGGAACCCTGACTTGGAATGCGTTGACTACTTGGTGGATATATTATGCAAGTCCCGAAGGAGCTGTACTAGCTATAGTATTAAATAGTTTGTTGCAGATTATACCCATTGTATTGCTACAACAGATGAATAGACACAAACGAAAAATTCGCTTTGCTCCAGCTATCGTATTTATTGGATCTTGGTTATCTATTGAGTATCTTCATCTAAATTGGGATGCCCCTTGGCCCTGGTTGAATTTGGGTAATGGTTTGGCTACGAATACCGATTGGGTGCAGTGGTATCAATATACCGGTACATTTGGTGGCTCACTTTGGATTTTGATAGTAAACTTTGTCATCTATTCAACTTTAGTATCTGTAAGTAGAAAAAGACCGTATAGTGTGGCCATACTCCCGATATTAATAATGCTGCCTATTATCATTTCAGAATTTAAACTAGGGCAACTAGATAATTCCTCAAGACAAGAAATTAAAGTAAGGATAGTACAACCCAACATAGATCCGTTTAATACTAAATTTAATCAGGATAGTTTCCAATCTCAATTCATTAAATTGCTTACGCTGACCAAAGGAAGTAATACCAAAGTAGATCTAATAGTGTGGCCAGAAACCAGCGTACCTGATGATGCCAATTGGGTTTACGGACAATATAAAAGTGGGAAATATGTAAATGATTTGACTAATTATTTACAACAGAACCCTGAAACAAAACTTCTAGTTGGGGCGACTACGTATAGGCTTTACCCAAATTTAAAAGACAGTCCCTCCCCTACTGCTAGAAATGATGGTAATCAATGGTTTGATATTTATAATTCTGCCGTATTACTGGATTCTGGAGGAATTAAAAATATTTACCATAAAAGTAAGTTAGTACCAGGAGTAGAGAAAATGCCATATCCTGTTGTACTTGGATTTTTAGAAACAATGTCAATAAGTTTGGGCGGATCTTCAGGAAGTTTGGGAAGTCAAGACACCCCAAGCATATTTAAAATTAAAAATAATATAATGACAGCACCTTTAGTTTGTTATGAATCAATATTTGGACAGCATATTGGGCAATTTATGCAGAAAAAAGCGAATTTTATTACCATTATTACAAACGATGGATGGTGGAAAAATACAGACGGCTATCAGCAACATTTTAATTATGGCAGGCTACGTGCAATAGAAAACAATTCTTACCTAATTAGAAGTGCTAATACTGGGATATCAGCTGTTATTGATAATAAAGGAAGGGTAATAAAATCATTAGGTTGGGATGAAAAAGGATATATTGAGGCCAGTATAATTTCGAATAATGGGCTTAGTTTTTACGCAAAATATGGGGACTATATTGGGCTAATTATGACAATTTTAGGCTATTCATTGCTTTTAGTAAGTCGTTTGTATAATTTAATAAAGGTTTAATGTTAAGTGTGCACTACTTTTGTCCTATGTATGTAACTTGCAACAAATTAGAAAGAAGTACTTTTAAACGTGGGTTACCCTACGGGTACATTATTTCTTTTTAGTTTTTCATAACTTGCAACTTGCATTTCATTATAAAGGCGTTCCCCAATCATTTAAAACCATATAATTATTAAGAAAATGAAAGGACTATTCATCAAATCAATCACAATGCTATTGGTATTAACTGTAGCATTCAGTTTCTCTACACGTCGTGCAGCTGGTCCTGCTTGTGTATTTGAAAAAATGAGCCATAATTTTGGCGAAATCAAAGAAGGAGAATTACCAACTTGTGAGTTTAAGTTTACCAACACAGGCGGTGCACCTCTTAAATTTGTAGCAGTAGAAAAACCTTGTGGTTTCTCTAAAGTTGAGTATCCTCACACAGCAATTGCGCCAGGTGAGACAGGTACTATCAAGTATGAATTTAATTCTGCTGACCACGTAGGTAAATTCAGACGTACATCAGTTATTAAGACAAACATCAGCGCTGACCCTAAAAATGACATTCTTATTATGTTAAGTGGAGTAGTTGCTGCGAATGATGGTAAATCAGCTCGTAAATAATAAAAAATTATTTGGGGAAATAATTTCCACGTTTACGATCTAAGCAACCAAATCTAAATTAACAAAACCGTAATGAATACTGTAAATAGTGTTTATTACGGTTTTGTCTATTAAACAATATCCTGTTTTATTTCTTTTTATATCACTTTGACAAAATTTCAATCACATATAAATATTATAAATAGATATGGTGTATTGGTAGCCAGCTCTATATTGGCCACTTGGCTAGTTGTAAATTATATAGCTTTTTCTGCTACGGACTTAAATTGGTATTCGTGGCAGACTTTACTTTTTACGCTAATACTCACACATCTATACACTGGCATATTCATTACTGCACACGATGCTATGCACGGTATAGTCAACACCAACTCGCACTTAAACAATATAATTGGTTACATATGTGCAGGGCTAATTGCCTTCAATTATTTTCCATTCTTGTTAAAGAATCACCACAAGCACCACAATTATGTTGGTACAAACGAAGATCCAGATTATCACAATGGAAATTTTTTTATTTGGTATTTTCAGTTTTCTAAACACTACATTAAATTATATCAAATCGTACTTATGGCTATTACTTTTAATGTATTAGCAATATGGGTTGACCAATGGCAATTAACAATGTTTTGGACCCTACCATTGATTTTAAGCACACTACAACTATTTTATTTCGGCACGTATCAACCCCATAGGGTTCAGCATCACCATAAAAACATACATAAATCTGGCAGTTTATCTAAGCAACATTTTGTTGCCTTTATGACTTGTTACTTTTTTGGCTACCATTTCGAACACCACGATAAACCTTTTGTTCCTTGGTGGCAATTGTATAAACATAAAGTATGAGTAAAATTGTACTTTATTTATAGCTATTAATCTAATTTCTTATGTTGACAGAAGACTTATCCTATCTATTTACCCTATCAGGCATTGGCGGTTTGCTTATGTTAATACTTATGGAAGTAGTATTGGGTATAGATAACCTAATATTTATAAGCATTATAGCAGGTAAATTACCTAAGCAAGATCAAAAGAAAGCCAGAGCCTACGGACTAAGTATAGCACTAATTGTTAGAGTTATCTTATTGTTTGGCATTACTTGGTTAATTGGTTTAACCAAACCAATCGTTGAGTTTCAAGGTTATTCTTTATCATTTAAAGACATCATATTATTTGTAGGCGGAATTTTTCTAATGGTGAGTTCCATAAATGAAATACATCATAAAATAGAGGGGGGAGATTCAGATACAAAACCTGGTATGCAATTAAAGTTACGCAAAGCGATAATTCAAATTGTAATTCTTGACATAGTATTCAGTTTCGACAGCATATTAACTGCCGTTGGTTTATCTAGACACGTACTCATTATGGTCATTGCAGTAATTATCAGTATGATTATTATGCTGGTATTTAGTGGTTCTGTCAGTCGATTTGTAAACAAACACCCTACTATTAAGATGCTAGCGCTTAGCTTTCTATTGATGATTGGAGTACTACTAGCCATAGAAGGATTACCTGATCAGTTGGCTATAGAGGTGCCTAAAAATTATCTATATGTCTCTATGATATTCTCACTAGCTGTAGAAATGTTAAATATTAGAATGAGGAGCAAATCAAAGAAAGCTGTCCAACTAAAAGATGATAAAGAGTTAGACGTGTAGTTGATGTAAATGCTTCCACAATAGTGTTATGAACATTTGTCTGTCTATTGGTACTGCACCCATAGACTCTAGGTGGGCATTGTGCAATTGGCAGTCTATCATTATATATCCTTTCTTACGTAGTTCCTCAGCTAGCATAATTAAAGCATACTTACTAGCATTAGGCTTCAGGCTGAACATACTCTCACCAAAAAAGAATGGCATCAAGTCAACTCCGTATATTCCACCGACTAGTTCTTCGTTGTCCCAAACCTCTATACTGCTGGCATAGTTGTTCTCGTGCAGTTGAGTGTAGGCATCTATTACCATATTTGAAATCCAAGTACCGGATTTTGCTCGGTCATTAGCACTTGAGCAATGCATCATTACTTCCCTAAAAGCTTTGTTTTTGGATATTTCATACGGTTTTTTATTTAAAAACCGCTTCATACTTTTACTTATGTGAATTTGGTCGGTGTAAAATACCCATCTAGGGTCTGGTGACCACCATAGTGGAATTTCATCATCATTAAACCAAGGAAATATGCCGTGAATGTATGCCTCTAATAGTCTACGCCAATTTAAGTCTCCACCTGCTGCTAGCAGCCCATTAGAATCTGCCAACTCTACGGGAGGGAAACTATAATCATTATCTTCTAACAAGAACACCACAAGCTAAACTATACCCTTAAAATTATTTACAATAATACATAAAGCTGGTAGTTGATATATTTGCAAGATGCAATTGAAGCAAGTAATAGGGCAACAAGAACTTAAAAAATCATTGATACAAATGGTAAATAGTGGCAGAATAGCCCACGCCCAATTGTTTACTGGTAAGTCTGGCTATGGTACCCTGCCTATGGCTTTAGCTTATGCTCAATATGTAAATTGCCTAAATAGAAATGAGGAAGATAGTTGTGGAACTTGTGACAGCTGTTTCAGAATGATGAAAAGGCAACACCCAGATGTATATTATAGTTTTCCCTTGGTAAATAAAGGAGATGCAAAGCCTATTTCTGAAAATTACTATAAAGAATGGAGAGAGGCATTAGCTGATAATCCATATATGACCTATCAAGATTGGATGTTAAAACTACAAGCTGAAAACAAACAAGGGAATATAACTGCATTAGAAATAAGGGAAATAATAAGGTCACTAAGTCTTACCCCAGTAATGAGTGGGTATAAAGTAATAATAATATGGCACCCAGAATATATGGATAAAGTGGGCAACATATTGTTGAAAACACTAGAGGAACCTGCACCAAAGACACTAATACTATTGGTAGCTGAAAAAGAGGACGGCCTGCTAAGTACCATAACCAGTAGGACTCAACCAATGAGGATTCCGCGAATAGATACACTAAGCATTGTCGAAATGCTGATAAGTAAGTTTGGAATTACTGAAAGCGAAGCAATAGCCCCGGCACAACTATCAGACGGAGATTGTAATAAAGCTATAAATTATTATAGCATTACAGAAGACGACCACACCAAAATATTTATAGAATGGATGCGTATGAGCTATTCTTTAAATATGGGTGCCATTCTGAAATGGGTTGATGAAATGTCAACAACTGGTAGAGAAAATCTGAGAGCATTTCTAGACTATGGGTTGCACATATTAAGAGAGTGTTTGCTAAGTAATCAAAGTTTACAAGAATTGAATCGATTGTTACCAGCTGAAAAGATATTTGTAGAGAAATTTTCAATTTTCATTAGACCAGACAATATCGAAGGATTAACCAAAAAACTAAGCGACGCAGCCTATCACATAGAACGAAATGGTAATCCTAAAATAATATTGTTTAATTTGAGTTTAGACATAAATAGGTTGATAAAAAAACCGATTACAGCCTAGCAACTCACTATTTTACCATTTCTCATTAGTTCATATTATCTTTGCGATTGCCCGATAGTATTGGGTTAAGTTAGGTGTTGAATTCAATGTTTGAGTCATCAAATTAGATTACAGTCTCTTACTTATTTTTTTACTCAGATCAAAAAACACTACTATTTAATTGGTTCTTAATCAGAATCAAACAATAGAATGTAATTGACTGAATTTTTATAAATGTTTAATAAATTCCTGAAATAAGGTATGGGTTGTAGTGTATGTAGTACCCCTTCTACAAAAGGGTTACCCGCTGGATGTAAAAATAATGGAAGCTGTGCCACAGGCGGTTGTGGTGGTAAGCTAGATGTATATGATTGGTTAAGTAATGTATATTATACTGAGGCTGAGATAGAAAAGCACCAATTTGTTGAGGTAAAATTTAAAGGAACCAGAAAGGAATACTTTAAAAATTTGTACCATCATCACTTAGAGGTGGGCGACTTAGTTATAGTAGATAGTGCCACACAAGGTCACGATGCAGGTATAGTAAGTGTAAAGGGTGAGGTGGCAGAATTGCAAATGCGTAAATATAAGGTGGACATAGATAGCCCACTTATACGTAGGCTATTGCGTGTTGCCAATCAAGCTGATATAGAAAAATATGAAGAGGCAAAGTCTCTTGAATATGAAACTATGATGCGGGCTAGAATAATGGCTCAACAGCAGGAATTGGTGATGAAAATTAGCGACGTCGAGTATCAAGGTGATAGAACTAAGGCTACGTTTTTCTATACAGCAGTTGGACGGGTTGATTTTAGGGAATTAATCAAACAGATGGCGAAAGAATTTCGAATTAAAGTAGAAATGCGCCAAATAGGTTTAAGGCAAGAAGCCGGCAGACTAGGTGGAATAGGCAGTTGCGGCAGAGAACTATGTTGTAGTACTTGGCTTACAGACTTTAATAGTGTGCCAACCACTGCAGCAAGATATCAAAACCTGTTCTTAAACCCACTTAAATTGAGCGGACAGTGTGGTCGTTTAAAGTGTTGTTTGAACTTTGAGTTAGATACATATGTAGAGGCTCTAAGTGAGTTTCCGTCAGAAAATACAGTATTAGAAACTGCGAAAGGTCCAGCGAAGGCTGAAAAATTTGACATATTAAAGAAGATAGTTTGGTTCAGATATACTCAAGATGTAGCAATTAGATTTTTCCCGATAGAGGTAGATGAGGTATGGCGACTAATAGAAATAAATAAGTCTGGTAAACAGGTAGATGACCTTGAGGAATCAATCTTTGAGGAGGAAGTAATAGGAATACCAGAACTAGAGTTTAAAAGCTCAGCAGGGGAAGATCGATTAGATAGATTTGACAAAAGCAAAAACAATAGAAACAAGAACAAAAGCAAGAATAAGAATAATCAAAGAGGGCAAAACCAGGGGAATCAAAACCCAAATAGATATGCTGATAATGATCCTGAATTGAAAAAACTAGAGTCTGCTATTAATAAAGTTGAATCTATAGAAGCTAGAGGTGGAACTGATAGGCGAAGTGATAAACCAAATACCAATAGACCTGCTAATAGAGAGGCAAATAATAGAGATAAAAACAGAGGAAGGGACAACGCCAGTCAGCCGCAAGACATTACACAAAAACCAAAAGATAGGTCTAATGAAAAGCCTAAAGTAGATGGGCAAGAAGGCAGACCTCAGAATGCACCAAATAGAAACCCTAACCAAAGGAATAAGAATAATGCCAATGATGGTAGAAGATCAGAAGGTAATAATGCAGAAAGACCACCACGTGAGCCAAGAACCAATGATGATAATAGGCCAGAAAGACCACCGCGTGAGCCAAGAACCAATGATGATAATAGGCCAGAAAGACCACCGCGTGAGCCAAGAACAAATGACGATAATAGGGCAGAAAGACCACCGCGTGAGCCAAGAACAAATGACGATAATAGGGCAGAAAGAC
>JAWXCF010000017.1:0-24641 GCA_034440515.1 Bacteroidota bacterium | reverse complement strand
GAGATAGGGATTCGAACCCTAGATACGCTTGCGCGCATACACGCGTTCCAGGCGTGCGCCTTCAACCACTCGGCCATCTCTCCATTCCCATTGTTTATGGGTTGGCAAAGTTATCATTATAATTTCCCTTTTTAAGCGATGTTTTACTCTATGTCCTACATATATTCGTATTATTATGACTATATCGCAATCTAAACGAGCCGAAATATTAAAGAAACTCAACATTCCTGAGCATTATAAACTAATTCTATGTTTAGACGGTGGCGGCGTCAGGGGCATATTCTCTATAGAGATGATGAAGTCGCTAGAGAAGATAATGGGTGAACCCATACACGAAGTATTTGATATGGTTGCTGGCAGCAGTACTGGTGGACTAATAGCTGGTCTATTGGCTATGAGAATGACTGCAGAGGAAATTGGTGTCGAATATGAATTATATGTAAATAAGGTATTTAAGACCCGTGGCATATTGGCGAATCAAATATTGAACCCACCTAAGTGGGATAAGATAAATTTTAGAACCATACTTAAGAAGAAAGTTTTCGATAACACCCTTCGCGACGTTTGTGCTTCGTCAGACTTAGACCTGCTTATCACAGCTAAAGACGTAACAGCTAGTGAGGAAATTTTCTTTACCTGTTTTAAAAATGACGGCCAGTACGTTGGCACTTATCAAGATGTGTTGCTTAGGGCTGTGATGGAGGCAACTATGAGTGCTCCTACCTATTTCTCACCATTTGAGCGATTTGTTGACGGAGGCGTAACTTCTCATAATAACCCAAGCCTAGCAGCCATAATGGAAGCCATACATTACTCGGGTAAGGGTAAGTATAAAGCCGATGAAATGGTAGTATTTAGCTTTGGTACTGGTACTAATTTACAATTCATCAGACCTAAAGAAGTGCGTGACCCTAAAGGATTCTTCGATGCAGGCTTTTGGTTAAAATATGTATTACAAGAGTCAGGGCAAGATGCTAGTGAGTTGAATACTGATACCATAAGAGTATTATTGCAGCAGTATATGAATCTTGATTATCGTCGATTCCAGGTGAGCCTAGACCCAATAGCAGTAAACAAACTGCCAGACAGAGACATTACAGATTTAATTCAATTAGATGCAGATAGCCTGCACGGTTTAGACGAAAATGATTTTCAAGATATAGATTTTGACGACATATCTAAATTTAAACTGGTACAACGTATTGGAGACGCTATGGGTGAATATATAGTAGAGCAAGGTGGTGCCTACACCAGAGACTTAATCAATGCCAAAAACAATAGGGACGAACTAATTACTGCCCGCGGTGCAGTTAGTGTGATTAAGAAAAATATGAGTGATCCTAATTGGGTAGATAAACAACCTACTTGAGGTACACAATCTTATAACCTGAGTGATTGACAAATAGACTGTCTGACTTAGTTTGGCTTAATACTTTATACTCGAATGAATTTTCAAATAAGGCGCTGGTGTCTAGTGAGTTATGAACCTGTGAAATGCTGTTGTCACTAAAGCTATTGATTTCTTCATACCCAGGTGCATTTGGGAATGATGTGCAGCTAGAATCAGAGTTGACCGTCCATTGTTGAATAGGTTTCTTTTTTCTATCATAGTATTTCATTACTTGCAGCTGTTTTTTAGACGAGTATTCAAATCGAGCATATCCTTCTATAAATTTTTCTTTATTTATATATTCATAAATGGTGGCATAATCAGGATATAATTCATAAAAATTTAAATCATATACATATCGTTCCCTATATATACCATTTTCATCAGATTCAAATTGTTTTATCTCTATGCGTTCTGGCAAATAATAGCTATATGTTCTATACATACCGCTATGCAGTTCAGACTCATTTAGATATACATTTATGAGCCTACCAGTTTGGTCATACTCATATTTTACCGTATCTGCCACTCCCCATGTTTTTCGTATTTCAGTTTCTATTTGGTTGCTTTTATTGTACTTATACTCAATAGTTTCTCGCTCTCCTATTAAGTATTTTATCCGTTTACCGTCAGGTTTCTTACCCATACCACTGGTAAATATCAATAAGATACAAGGAACTAAGAATAATTTAAAATAAAAATTCATTATACTATTGGCCAGAGGCTTTATATTTTAAAAAATAGGTACCAGCATTATGCGCCAACACATACAAATCTCCTGCCTTAGTTTCTAATACATCTATTGCAATATCATTACCTAAAGATATATAAGTTACAAAACTTTGCAATTCGCCCTCCGGATTAAAAGATGCCACGTATATGTCGTCGTCTTGTATTTCGCTTTGGCTAAAACCAGAGCCAGTCACCCAAAAAAATCCATCACTAGAGCGATATGTTTTTTTTATGGTTACTGGGAATAGCTGGCACATTTTACCAGTTGGGAAAAAGCCTTCGGCTTGCCACTTTTTTACTTCTTTATTTATTCTTAATATCCAGCCGCTGGTAAAGTCACGTTTACTATTGTTGTAGCCGAATATAGTGTAGCTCTCGTCGGTATTATAGTATAGGTCAATGGCACCATCGTCAGCGCCACCACCTTTTATCTTGTCATATTTCTTGTTTCCTGTGGTATCTATTCTAGCTATGTAAATGTCTTTACCACCAAATCCAAATGCGGCTTGGCTGGTGCCTGTAACTGCGAAAGTGCCGTCTTGTGCATCTGCTACTGCAATACCAATATCTGACTTTCCACTTCCGTCCGTTATGTCCCACAGCTTTTTTCCACTTGCAGACCATTTAATTATATAGATATCTGTTTCTCCTAGCCCCTTACTGGTTGTGCTACCTACGGTTATTATTTTACCATCTTGTAGTTCTATTAACGAATTAGCCCTATCATCTTTAGCCCCGCCAAAGCTTTGTTCCCATTTCAATTCGCCCGCTGTGTTTACTTTTCCCAACCATACGTTTTGTTTGGCTTTATCTGGTGCATTCCACGGACCTTTCCAGCTGCTACCCGTTAATATTAGGTCGCCATCTTTACCTAATATCATTTTATTTAGTTGAATACTAAGTCCCTTACCTACTTTTTTTCTATATACTTCCTTACCCGTGCTGTTATATTGCAGTAGCCAAATGAATTGTACTCCTTCTTTATCTATGTGACCATTTCCAGCGACATATAAATTCCCCTTTAGGTCTTCTAGTAAACCGGCTGGTTCAAAATCTAATTTTATATCTGTTTTACTAATAAATGCAGGCTGACTAACACCTTTCAGTGTTTGTAGCAACACAATTGAGAACGTGACAAAAGTTAGTTTGCAGAATAATTTGACTAATTTGAACAAGTGATAATTTGGTTAAAGTCAGAAATAAATTGCAAAATACGAAATCAAGGCAATACCTTAATTTCTGTTCTTCTATTTTTGGCATACGACTCATCCGTTTGTCCTTTAAATAGAGGTTGTGTGCTACCAAAACCTTTAAATGTCAGCCTACTAGCTTTAATATCATTTAGTATTAAATAATCGTAAACAGCCTTAGCACGTTTTGCAGATAGCACCATATTCTTTTTGGCATCTCCAGTTTGGTCAGTGTGGCCACTTATTTCAATATTTATGTTTGCATTACTGGTTAGGAAGTAAACTAAAGTTCGCAGTTCTGATATTGATGTAGGTTTTAAATCCCATTTATCCACATCAAAGAACAGATTGTTTAGGGCAACTTTTTCACCAGCCTTTATTTTTTTTAGTTTTATAGTTCTGTTAAAAGGTTCTGTAGAATTATAGTTAGATAAATCAAGGTTTTCTGAATAGGGTAGGTATCCTTTTGCCCCACTTAACAATGCTAATGTACTGTGATAAGGCACCATAATTAAATGAACAGAGTCGTTAATGCTTTGATCTGGTGTTAATACTCTGGTATCAAGTATAGAATTTAGCAGTACATATCCAACAATAGATACATTGGTAGCCGCATCTACTATTTTGGCTTTAAGATAAGTTACTGGGTCTGGAGAGTCAAAAGAGGGTAACGCAAACCTAATGATGTCGTTATTTTTAGTATTATTTAAATTGTTGGTCCCCATATAGGCATATACTCCTGCTGGCTCTACCACCAATCCTTGTTCGTCTAACTCTGTATTTAAAGGGTAACCCAAATTTTTAGGTGTTGACCAATTGCTACCATCCCATCGGCTGATAAATAAGTCGTTTTGCCCCAACCCTGGTAGTCCATTTGTTGTGTAATATAGACTTCGCCCATCAGCGTGAATGAACGGTGTTTGATCATCATTTGGTGTATTTATAGCATTACCTAAATTAATAGGTTCACCAAATAGTAATTGTTGATTTACAATAGAAATAGTTGCTCTGTAAATGTCTAATTTCCCCAAGCTTCCCACTCCGTTGCTGGCAAAATACAACCACTTTCCATCGCCACTTATGCTCGGTTGTTTCTCACTATATTTAGTATTTATAGGTTCGCCTATGTTTATGGGTTTAGTCCACTCACCACCTCTGTAGAAACTTATGAATAAGTCACAAAGACCCAAACCGTCATTTCGTTCGCAACCTGTAAATAGCAAGTACCTACCATCTGGCGACAGGCAACTACCTCCTTCATTATTTAAGGTGTTTATTTGACCTTCTAGTGGTATTGCTCTACTCCATTTCCCCTTTTCAGATTTATAACTAATGTGCAGGTCCTCTTGAAAATCGCCATTATACCTAGTCTTATAATTACTAGGTATTCCAAGCCTTCTTGTAAATAGAAGTTGGTTTCCTGTAATATCAAAACTTGGTAAATATTCCTCCAAATTTGTATTTATTTCATCGCTTAACTGTTCTGGTTTAAATGGAATTGGGTTGCTATATAGACTATCTTTTACTGTTGCAGATATAAATTGTCTTTTAGCAGATTTTCGCTCTTCATCACTTAGATTTTCGTTTGCAATTGCCAATTTATATTGTTCTTTGGCTAATTGGAATTTTTTCTGCTTTAGGTAAATTAGCCCCAGGCCCATTTTTGCTTTAGGATTAGTGGGTAATGCCTCTTGCATTTTTACCAAAGTCTTTTCTGCTTTATTTAAATTATAACCATATTGTACATCAGCTAACATCAGCCAAGCTTCCTCAAACTCAGGGCTTAGTTCCACTGCCTTAGTAAATGCTTTTTCAGCTTCGTCTATATTATGTTGTCTAAAATAATTCATACCCGACTGGAATAACTTTTTAGCCTTAGGGGATATAAATTTTGGTTTGTCTATCTGTGCACCAACTTCAAATGCTGATATCAATAGAAATAATAGCATAATGCAGGTAAATATTTTAGCCTTCATAGATATTTAAATTAAAAAACCGACAGTAGATTGTCGGTTTAATGTAATATTTAATTTATAGATTTAAGTAAATTACTAAATTAATATTTATAAATGCTAAAAATCACTATTTATTTTATGCCTACCATTCTTCTTTTTTCTCAGGAACTATTCCTGTTTTCATTCCCTCGTTAAATCTGGTGATAATGTCTCTAATCTCATTATCCATAAACTGAAGTTTTTCCTCAGGTCTATCTTTTAGGGTTTCTTTTTCTTTTAAGTAATATTTTTCCATACCATATTTATACCCTTTGTCTATGTAGAAATCACTGACATCATATTTGTACCTACCATCTTTATACAAAAGGGTAAATTTATATTTAATTAAGTTAGGGTCAACTATTGGTGTTTTCTTTTTAGGATCTAAATATTTAAATTTTACGAATTCCTTTAACACAAATTCTCCCTTAACTTTATCCTTTACAAATATTTTACTATCCATATTTGGGTATATGGTTCGCAACACTTCTATTCCTCTATCGTAAAGTTGATCTTTAGTTAAACCATCTACTTTTTCTACACCAGTGTAGATAATTAGTTTTTTAACCGAATCGTAAGGTATTTGGGCAGATGCTGCGTAGTTAGCTAGCAAAATAATGCTTATAGCCAGAACTTTGTAAAGATGTTTAGTTATCATTGTTTATTATGTTATATTTAATTGAAAGTGATTAAGTAATAGTTCTTCTTACCCTTTTGCACCAATACGTACTTATTGTTAATCAAACTATTTGCATTAATCATACCATTTATATCGCTGTATTTGTCTTTATTAATGCTCAATCCATTCCCTTGAATTAGCTTTTTTGCCTCTGCTTTACTAGGAAAAACATCTGTTTTTTGTGACAATAGGTCTAGAATGGAAAGTTCAATGTCTAGTTCATCTTTAGACAAATCATATTGTGGCACACCTTCCATTACCGCTAGGAAGTCTTCTTCACTCAGTTTAATTAAAGCTTCTGCCGTACCTTTTCCAAAAAGTATATTACTCGCTTCTATCGCTAGGTCTAAATCTTCTTGACTGTGAACTCTTTTAGTTACATCTTCAGCCAGTGCCTTTTGAATCAGTCTAGTATGTGGCTCAGTTTCGTGTTGCTCTTCTATATTTCTTATTTCTTCTTGGCTTAAGCAAGTGTATTTTCTAATTAAATCGCTTGCTAATTCGTCTGTAATGTTTAACCAAAACTGATAAAACTTATATGGGCTTGTCTTACCCTTATCTAGCCACACATTTCCTCCTTCACTTTTACCAAATTTGCTTCCATCTGGTTTAGTCAATAGTGGGCAGGTTACAGCGAATGCATCATTGCTGGACATTCTTCTTATCAATTCTGTACCAGTGGTTATATTACCCCACTGGTCGCTTGCACCCATTTGAATTTTGCAATTATAATTGGCATTTAAGTAATGATAGTCAAAACCTTGTAGTAATTGGTAGCTGAATTCAGTAAAACTAATGCCAGTTTCTATCCTTTTCTGTACACTGTCTTTAGCTAGCATATAGCTGATGGTGATATGTTTTCCCGTCTCACGAAGAAATTGAAGTAGGCTGACATCTTTTGTCCAATCGTAATTATTCACGATTAATGCTGAATTATTACCACAGTTGAAGTCTAAGAACTTGGACAATTGATTTTTTAGGGCTGTTTCATTTTGACGGAGTATTTCTTCGTCCAATAAGTTACGTTCGGCAGATTTGCCACTGGGGTCACCTATCATTCCAGTCGCACCACCTATTACTATTATAGGCTTGTGCCCAGCACGTTGCAAATGTGTAAGCATCATAACAGGCAGTAAACTACCTACGTGCAAACTGTCGCCAGTAGGGTCGAAGCCCACATACCCAACAGTCATTTCTTTAGCTAATTGGTCATCTAGTCCAGGCGTAATGTTATGTAATAAACCTCGCCAGCTGAGTTCTTCAATAAAATTAATCATCTTCGCTTACAAAAATAGCAGAACAAATCATAGAGCGTTATTTTTATTTGTCAATTATAACCATAGAATATTGTGAATTTTTTATCTCATTATTATATTGATAGCACTGATAATGAATATTTTAATTGTGGTTTGGCTTTGCCAGATTTGGTCAGTGTGGTTGATAGAAAGTTGAAAAAAATAGATGTATTTAACCCTGATATAATTTCTCATTTCCATATAAATCAGGGCTGGAATAGGCATCTGCTTACAGACAAGGTGTTTCATAATTCCGATATTTTCACACAACAAAATAAAAATATTAAACTGCTTTGGCTTGAATTAGGTCTGCCGACTTCCGATGTAAAGCTCTTTTTTATTGCCCATATTCTGTTTGAGTTGCTGCTAGATAGATGGATATTAAACCACGATAAATCTTGGGCAGATAAATTTTATAAAGATCTAAGTGATTGTGATATACAACAAGTTTCTGCTTTTTGCTTTTCAAGCAAACCAGAGTATTCATTTAAATTTTCTCAGCTTTTAGATAGATTTCTATTGCATCAATGGGTTTATCAGTATCAATCTGAAGTAGGACTATTGACAGCTATAAATAAAATTTCAGAACGTATGAATTTACCAGGAATTGACATCATTCATTTACCTGCATTTATTGGCTTAGTTAATGCAATGGATAATATAATTAATGCAAAAATATGTGAATGGTGGGCTACTTGGAAAAAATTGCAAACCATATAGAGTATAAATATGTTAACAATAAATAAGCATTAATTTCGAATCTCATATTGAATTTACAATGTTAAATCTAAATGCGACTATAGACCCAAATAGTGGTTTCTGTTTCGGGGTGGTGTATGCCATAGAAATGGCTGAAGAATGGCTAAATGCTGAGGGAAAATTGTATTGTCTCGGTGATATAGTGCACAATGATGAAGAAGTAGCTAGATTGCAGAAAAAAGGCCTAGTTACTATAAATCACGACCAGTTAAAAGAATTACACAATGAACGAGTATTGATTAGGGCTCACGGGGAGTCTCCTGATACTTATAAAATAGCATTAGAGAATAATTTAGAATTGATAGATGCCTCTTGCCCTGTGGTATTAAAATTACAAAATAGAGTAAAAGAGTCCTACGATAAAAACGACGCGCCTGTGTTCATATATGGTAAGCACGGACACGCCGAAGTAAAGGGACTAAAGGGACAAACAAATGAAGAAGCGGTGGTATTTATGGACATTGCTGAGCTAGACAATGTAGAACTTCCAGAGAAAGTAAATTTATTTAGTCAAACCACAAAAGATACCAAAAACTACTACCAAGTTAAGAAGGATTTAGAAGCTAGAGGCGTAGAGGTTAAATTTAACGATACCATTTGCAGGCAGGTAAGCAATAGAGATGTCGAATTAAGAAATTTCTCTAAACTGTACGATCAAATAGTATTCGTAAGTGGTACGCAAAGCAGTAATGGTAAAGTACTCTATAGTATTTGTAAGCAAGAAAACCCTAATACACACTTTGTTAGTTCAGCATCTGAAGTAAATTCAGAATGGTTTACTGCTGGTCAAACTGTCGGTATTGCTGGGGCAACCAGCACACCATTGTGGCAAATGGAACAAGTAAAAAGCAAAATTGAAACAATATGAGAATTAAATCATTATTAATGAAAGTAATAATTATGGTATCTATCCCTGCATTATTTATCGCTGCTAAAGACAAATTATTTGGGGTGCCAAATATGGATAAATCAGAACTTGCTGAAAAAGTAACTAAACTACCTAAAAGTATATACGACTATACTTATACTGATATAGACGGTAAAGAGGTTAAATTGTCTCAATACAAAGGCAAAAAGATACTTTTTGTAAATGTAGCTAGTGAGTGTGGATTTACCAATCAATATGAAGCTCTAGAGGCTGTATATGAGAAGTATAAAGGCAACTTAGTTATATTAGGCTTTCCTTGCAACCAGTTTGGTGGACAAGAGCCTGGTACTGAGCAAGAAGTTAAAGCATTTTGTAGCTCTAAGTTTCACGTAACTTTCCCTATGACAAATAAAATTGACGTCAAGGGAAAAAATCAACATCCCATTTACACTTGGTTAACATCCAAAGCACTAAATGGCGTAGAAGATGCTGAAGTTGGTTGGAATTTTAACAAGTTTTTGATAGATGAAAACGGTAAATATGTATCCTATTACAGCAGTAGAGTAAAGCCTGATGATGCCAGCATAGTTGGTAAATTATAGTTTTTCTATAACAATTTATTATCAGTTAACCAGTTCATTATCTTCTCTGTAGAGTGAGCATTGTTTACTATATATTCACCGGTGACGTTTTTTGCTACTTCCATATTTTCTTTTAATTCCAAATGTTTTATTATCTCAACTAGTTGGGTGTAATTTTCAAAAGCAAAACCACCCCTGTGTTCAACAAAATGCTCGGCTTCAGGGAATTTATGATAATTTGGACCGTATATTAATGCCTTACCAAATGCGGCAGGCTCTAATGTATTGTGTATTCCTTTTCCAAAACCACCTCCTATAAAACAATAACTCGAGTATTGATACGAATTGCTTAAAATACCTATTATGTCAATAATGAGTACATCGCAGGTTTGAATCTTATCAATAGACAATTCTGAAAATAAGAGTACATTCTCTCCCCATTGTGAAGCTATAAGTGCAATATTTCTATCATTTACCTGATGCGGTACTAGTATTATTTTATCGGTTATTATACCTTGTTTGTAGAGTTTTGATATAAATAAGTTTTCTTGCTCGTATATACTTCCTGCTATTACAGCTTTGTTTCCATTTAACCAATTCTCAATCAAAGGTATTGGCTTGACATTTTCGGCTATTCTCAATACTTGATCTACACGAGTATCACCATTTAATACAATCTGTTTATTGTGGCAAATGGACTTTAGCGACTCTAAGCTTTGTTGATCTTGCATAAAAAATACATTTACAAAACTCAATATCTTCCTGTGTAATGAACCGTACCATTTGAAGTAAATCTGATTTTGGCGCATTACAACTGAAATCATTACTATAGGCACCTTAGTTAAGTACAATTGTTTGAAGTAATGATACCAGAACTCATACTTAATCCCAATAAATAGATTAGGCTTTACCAATTCTACCCAATTTCTGGCACGTTTTGCACTATCTATTGGTAAATAGCATACATAGTGGGCCTTTGGGTAAGTCTTTCTTATTTCATAGCCACTGGGTGAAGAAAAGCTTAGTAAAACGAAATATTCTTTATAATGATCAAATATAAAGTCTAATAATACCCTTCCTTGCTCGAACTCTCCAAGTGACGCAGCGTGGATCCAAAGGGTTTTATGTTCAGATTTTCTTTCAGCTAATGCTCCTTTTAACTTGTCCCAATGTTCTGTTGATTCACCATATTGTCGCTGAACTGCCCGCAATGTTTTACCTAATGCAGCAATCTTAATAGCTAACTGATATAGATTTAATGCGATATTATATAACAATAACCACATCCCAATTTAGTAATAATATACATTTACACCTTGTTTACCGTATAGTGGTATCAAAATGCCAAGTTTGGCGTAAATGCTTACGTCTAATCTTTTTTTATCATCGTAGGCATTACTGTCAAAATTCCAAGATCTCTTACTAGAAGTAAAACCTTGATAGGAACCAAGTTCAAAGCTAAAATTCAGCAGGTTTTTGGTGCTAAAGTGTGTAAAACCAATACTTTGATTTAGACAAAGACCAGCTGTTAGTCTATCATATCCTTTCAGGTATTCGCCAGATATTTGTTGGGGAGCATTACCAGCTAAGTAGTACTTTATTTTATGCTCCATAGCACCTATTCCTATTTTTGCAGATATTCCACTGTTTACGTTGGGCCAGCCAATCGGAAATATTTTGCCTGCATCTAATTGAAATAGGTTTCCCCGCATTTGATACCTCATTGTTTGTAATTGCCCATTACTATTTATTAAGTAACCTACTGATGTTGAAATACTTTCTAATGGGTTTTCTTTTACATTTTCACCAAATATAAAATTATACTCCACACCCAAAGCGATGTTTTTAGCAGACTTGTAGTGATACGCAATCCCAAATGAACTAAAGCCACCATATCTATTCTTTAGGTCAGCTACAGGCAATTGATAGGCTATTTGTCCTTGAAAATAATGAATTACTACGGGCGAATCTAACCTACTATATTTTTTTGATTGACCCTGACTACTTATACAGTTAAGTAAGGAAATTAATATTGTTAGAAAACTGAGTGACTTAGTCATTATTGCAAATTTATTAGAGTAATGAATCCAATAATTTATCTTTGCTTAATTATTAATTTTTTTAATAAAATAGATCTTAGTATAAAATTTTAATGGAGCCAATAGTAATGGTAGATCTTGCAAGGCAACACGCAGGAATTAGAGAAGATATAGAGATGGCTTTTATTGATGTATTTGATTCAAGTGCATTTATTAAGGGGCCTTATGTGAACAAATTTGAAAACGGACTAGCTGAATTTCTTGACATTAACCACGTAATTGGTGTAGCTAATGGTACAGATGCCTTACAACTGGCAATTATGGCGTTAGACTTACCAGATGGTTCTGAAATTATAACACCAGATTTCACATTTGTATCAACTGCAGAGGTTGTTAGACTAATGGGTCACATTCCAGTGCTAGTAGATGTTGATGCAGATACGTTTAACATATTGCCAAGCGCAATAGAAGAAGCCATAACTGAGAATACTCGTGCAATTATACCTGTCCATTTATTTGGACAATGCTGTGATATGGATGCAATTACTCAAATAGCAGGTAAGTATGGTTTATTTATAATTGAAGATAATGCACAGTCACTAGGTGCTGACTATACATTCAGTAACGGAAAACGACAAAAGGCTGGAACCATTGGGCATATAGGCTGTACTTCATTCTTCCCTAGTAAAAATCTTGGATGTATGGGCGATGGTGGTGCCTTGTTCACTAACGATGCTACTTTAGCTGATAAGATTAAAACTTTTGCCAACCACGGTATGGGCAATCAATATGAATATGAGACCATAGGTATAAATAGCAGGTTAGATGGCATACAAGCGGCTTGGTTAAGTGTTAAGTTAAAGCACTATACAGGGTATATAGGTGATAGAAATAATCTAGCTGATTTTTATGATGAGTTATTTGCAAATATGCAGGGAATTCAAATTCCTGTTAGGTCAGCAAACTCTACTCACATTTTTCACCAATACACTTTAAAAGTATTAGATGGGGAAAGAGACCAAATAAGTAAATATTTAAATGATGCTGGTATTCCCAATAAAGTGTATTACCCTAATCCAATCCACAATAGTAAACCTTACCACGACCACAGTATATTTCATATAGATAGACTAACCAATTCATTAGCACTAAGTAAACAAGTGCTTAGTATGCCTATGCATACAGAAATGGACGATGAACAAATGGAATATATCAAAAAGACTGTAGAGCAATACAAAGCCCAAAAACAAAGCAAATAATACGTGCAAACATTAAGTATAGTAGTACCAGCATATAACGAGGGTAGGACCATTCACCTAATATTAGAAAAGGTACTGGCAGTGAATCTATTAAACAACATATCTAAGCAAATAATAATAGTAAATGATTGCTCAACTGATGATACTATTCAAGCTGTAGAGCGATTCATAAGTCAACACCCTGATGAAACAATCAAATTAATAAGTCACCCAGTAAATAAAGGTAAAGGAGCAGCAATACACTCAGGTATAGAGTTTGCCACAGGAGACTTAATTGTAATACAAGATGCTGACCTTGAATATGACCCGCAAGAGTTTAATATACTGCTGAAACCTATTTTAGATGGTTTTGCAGATGTTGTATATGGTTCTAGATTTATGGGGGGTAATGCCCACAGAATTCTATTTTTCTGGCACACAATCGGTAACAAATTTTTGACATTTCTAAGCAATATGTTGACTAATCTAAACTTGACTGATATGGAGACCTGCTACAAGCTCTTTAAAGCTGAAAAACTAAAATCATTACATTTGGTAGAAACTAGATTTGGATTTGAACCTGAAGTAACTGCTAAAATTAGTAAATTGAAAGACATAAGAATATATGAGGTTGGCATTTCATATTATGGAAGAACTTATGCTGAGGGCAAAAAAATTAATTATAAAGACGGATTTCGAGCTATATACAGCATATTTAAATATAATCTGTTAGAAAGTAAGTATTTAAAATAACAATTTCAAAACAAACTTTTACTTGAATTCAATCTTATTTTTGCCCACATATTGTATTGTTAATTTATGAAAATAGCAGTTGTCGGAACAGGTTATGTTGGTTTGGTAACTGGTACTTGTTTCGCTGAAACAGGTAACCAAGTAACTTGTGTAGATATAGATGTAAAAAAGGTTGAAATGATGAGAAATGGTCAGATTCCAATATTTGAACCAGGATTAGATTTATTATTTGAACGAAATATTAAAGCAGGAAGACTAGAATTTACTACTAATTTAGAAGAAGGAATTGAAGGAGCTAAAATTATATTTTTAGCTTTACCTACTCCACCTGGTGCAGATGGTTCAGCTGACTTAAAATACATATTGGGTGTAGCCAAAGATTTAGGTCCACTCCTTAAAGAATATACGGTAATAGTAGATAAAAGTACAGTGCCGGTAGGTACTGCAGAAAAAGTATCAAAAGCAATAGCAGAGAATACTAATGTTGACTTTGACGTAGTTAGTAACCCTGAGTTTTTAAGAGAGGGTGTTGCGGTAGAGGATTTTATGAAGCCAGACCGTGTAGTAATAGGTGTAGGTACAGATAGAGGTAGAGAAGTAATGGAGAAATTATATCAACCATTCGTCCGTCAAGGTAATCCAATTATATTTATGGATGAGCGCTCTGCAGAACTAACTAAATATGCAGCTAATGCTTTCTTAGCAACTAAGATTACTTTTATGAATGAGATTGCAAATTTGTGCGATTTAGTAGGTGCTAATGTTGATGATATAAGAAAAGGTATAGGTAGCGATACTAGAATCGGTAAAAGATTTTTATTCCCTGGTATCGGTTACGGGGGAAGTTGTTTCCCTAAAGACGTCCAGGCTTTATCTAAAACCAGTACAGAACATAGTTATGATTTTAAAATATTAACATCTGTAATGGAGGTAAATGAAGACCAAAAAACTAAGCTAATGGTGCCTCTTAAAGAATTCTTTGATGGAGAACTAGGTGGTAAAACAATAGCTATTTGGGGTCTAGCTTTTAAGCCAAATACTGACGATATAAGAGAAGCACCAGCACTTTATAATATTGAAGCGCTACTTGAGGCAGGAGCTATTGTAAGGGTATTTGACCCGGAAGCGATGGATAATGTTCGCAAATTGATGGGAGATAAAATTACATTTAGTCAAGATGAATACGAATGTGTGAAGGGTGCAGATGCATTGATGATAATGACCGAGTGGAGTGAATTCAGAAACCCCGATTTCGATAGGTTGACAAATCATATGAAAAATAAAGCCATTTTTGATGGGAGAAACTTATTTGAACCAGCCGATTTAGAGGCTTTAAACTATCATTACATATCTATTGGCAGAAAGCCAATTACACAGAATAGTTTGGCATCAAAATAGTTAGCTCAAAATACACAATAATGTCTGATCAAAAACGAATATTAATAACTGGTGCAGCTGGATTTTTAGGCTCACACCTTTGCGATAGATTTATAGCAGAGGGCTTTAAAGTAGTAGGAATGGACAATTTCCTAACAGGAAGCGTCAACAATATTTCACACCTTTTTCCTAATAAAGATTTTGAATTTTATCACCACGATATAACAAAATTTGTTCACGTACTTGGTTCTCTGGACTATGTGTTACACTTCGCATCGCCAGCTAGTCCGATAGACTATTTGAAAATGCCCATACAAACAATGAAAGTTGGTTCTGTAGGTACTTTAAACTGTTTAGGACTTGCCCTAGCTAAAAATGCTAGGATTTTAGTAGCCAGTACATCAGAAATATATGGTGACCCAACCGTACACCCTCAAGTAGAGGAGTATTGGGGAAATGTAAACTCTGTTGGTCCTAGAGGTGTATATGACGAAGCCAAAAGGTTTCTTGAGGCTCTAACTATGGCCTATCATAATTTTCACGGGTTAGAGACCAGAATCATAAGAATATTTAATACTTATGGTCCTAGAATGCGACTAGATGATGGAAGAGCCCTTCCTACATTTATGAGTCAAGCCCTAAGGGGAGAGGACATTAGCGTATATGGTGACGGTAGCCAAACCAGATCATTCTGCTATGTAGATGATTTAGTAGAGGGTATATACAGATTACTAATGAGTGACTATAGTATGCCTGTAAATATTGGTAATCCTTCAGAAATTACAATTAAAGAATTTGCTGAAGAAATAGCTAGACTAATAGATACTGATTGTAAAATCATCTATCAGCCATTACCTACTGACGACCCACAACAACGTAAGCCAGACATCACTAAGGCCAGAGAATTATTAGGTTGGGAGCCAAAAATAGATAGGGCAGAGGGATTACAACGTACACTAGCCTATTTCAAATCTTTGCCAGAGTTTAGTAATAAGTAAACCCTTTTTTTATTCAATATGTCTGTCTATATACACCCCAGTGCAATAGTAGATGAAGGTGCAACTATTGGCGTAGGCAGCAAAATTTGGCATTTTACACACATAATGCCCGGTGCTATAATTGGTGAAAATTGTAATATTGGTCAAAATGTATTTATTGCCAATAATGTCGTATTAGGTAATGGCGTTAAGGTTCAAAACAACGTGTCTATATATGAAGGAGTTATCTGTGAAGATGATGTCTTCTTAGGGCCTAGTATGGTATTCACCAATGTGTTAAATCCCAGAGCATTTGTAGAGCGAAAACACGAGTACAAACCTACTTTTATTAAGAAAGGTGCCACCATAGGTGCTAATGTTACCATAGTATGCGGAAATACCATTGGCGAATATGCAATGGTGGGTGCAGGCAGTGTGGTAACTAAGTCTATATTACCTTATTCTCTTTGTTATGGTATACCTACCAAACATTACAGTTGGGTGAATAAATTTGGCAATCAACTTCATTTTATAGGTACAGATACCATTTCAACTTGTCCTGATACTGGTGAATTATATCAACTTATAGACGGTGGGGTAGTACTCATCGGGCAATTATGAACATCTGGATAACTGGTTGTGCTGGCTTTATTGGGGCAAATTTGACCCAACATTTGGTAAATAAATATCCTGAATATCAGTTTACTGGAATAGACTGCATTAGCTATGCTGGTAATGTTAGCAATCTTTGGAGTATTAATCAGGCAAAAAATTTTGTACTGTGCAAAGTCGATATTACTGATATTGAATCATTAAAATCAGTTTGGAAACTAAGACCTCCAAGTAAAATTATACATTTGGCAGCTGAATCTCACGTTGATAATTCCATAATAAATCCCAATAGATTTATTCTAACTAATGTAAACGGTACTGCTAATTTATTAGAACTTTGCCGCCAAAATTGGGCTGATCTTACTAATAAATTATTTTACCACATCAGTACAGATGAGGTTTTTGGTCAGTTGGGAGATAATGGACATTTTGATTTAAACTCAAATTACAACCCACGCTCTCCCTATTCAGCGTCTAAAGCTGCTAGCGATCATCTGGTTAGAGCTTATCACCATACTTATCAGTTCCCAAGCATTATTTCTAATTGTAGCAATAACTATGGTGCTTTTCAGTTTCCAGAGAAACTTATTCCACTTATCATCACTCGTGCACTGGCTGGTGAACCATTACCAGTATATGGTCTAGGTCTGCAGATTAGAGATTGGTTACACGTTACAGACCACGTATCTGCAATAGATCTAATTCTACATAATGGTACTATCGGGCATACTTACTTAATTGGCGGAAATAATGAGGTTAAAAACATAGATATGGTTCATCTCATTTGCAAAGAATTATCAATGCAAACTTTAACCAGCTATGAAAAGTATGTTAGCCAGATAACTTACGTCACAGATAGAAAAGGTCACGATTACCGCTACGCAATAGACACTAGCTATATAAGTAAAGAATTGAATTGGCAGCCAGCTATGGACATTTCTACTGGCATATCTCAAACCGTTCATTGGTATTTGGATAATCAAGAATGGACCAAGGCTATTTTAGACAATTCTTACAGGAACTTATCTATTTCTACACAGGAATTTCTAATAAAGTGATAAAACTGTTATTGATAGGTGGATCTGGGTTTTTAGGTAGTCATTTTAATAGATTGTTTCAGTCTAAATACCATATTCACAATATAATACACCAAGGTACAATTGAAGGCATAGATAAATATACTCGGCTAAATCTTACCGAGTTTGAAATTGATATTGACTTTCAACCTGACTTTGTTTGCTATTTTGCTGCTATCAGTAATCCCAATACTTGCGAGGTAAATTTTCAGTTAAGCTTCAATGTCAATGTATTAGCTGCAATAAAGTGGGCAAACTATGCCCATAACCTAAATATACCATTCCTATATACTTCTACAGATTTAGTATTTGACGGCAAGAAGGGAAACTATTCAGAATTTTCTCAAACTAACCCTCTAAATGTATACGGTAAACACAAATTAACCTTCGAACAATATGCTTTATCTCATTTGCCTAATTGCATTATAGCACGATTACCGTTATTAGCAGGCAATTCTATTAATGGGAGGGACTCATTTATTGGACCAATGCTTAATGCATTAAAACTGGGAAATTTGGTTTCTGTATTTACAGACGAATACAGGAGCGTTGCCAATGTAAATGACATTTGTTTGGGCATATCCAACCTATTAAAATCTAAATTTAGAGGCATTATCCATTTGCCTGGTCCACAACGCTTAAGTCGCTTTGAAATTGGGGTTCAACTATGCGACAAATTCAACTTAGATACTTCATTACTTAATCCTTGTTTGCAATTATCAATTCAAATGCCGGCAGCTAGACCATCTGATTGTAGTATGATTAGCCAAAAGGGAAATGAGTTGAATTGGTCACCAAAGGACTTTAAAGCCTCATTAGGTGATTATTAAGATGTAATAATGAATCCGTTATAAATATAAAGTATAGTTTTCTTTATTAATTAATATTTAATCTGTTTTCATATTTTGGTAAATGCATAAGTAAACTTACAGTGTTAAATGTATGAATTAGTTTAAAAAAATGCAACTTTGTGACAGGCAGTTGATTATTTAAACTGACAATTTAGACTAGTTTCTTAAAAATGTTAGTATTAAATAATTTTTAGCTAAATAATAAAAATTATTATTACCTATTAGCTTTGATTTATGACAATGATCTTAAATTAGAAATATTAATCAGGCACCTCAAATGAAACCTCTTAATAACCCTCCTCAAGTTATCGGCATCAAGCTGGATATTATAAATTTTGATATTGGTTTGTGCGGTAAGTGGCTAGGTATAGAGGTTTGGGGAAATATCGATGCTTGCCCTAATAATTACACTGGCGCAAATGTTTAGGGTAAATTAGATATAAGCAATTCCACTATTAGAAATGCTAGTCTTGGTATATTCGCAGGGTCGCGTGGCGCATCAAATTATTACTTAACGAAAAATTTAACTACTTTTAAAGAATTAGGCGGGGCAACATTATTAATTAATAACTGCAATTTCCTAAACAACCATAGAGATCTTGCCTTCAGCGAATACAACTTAGCAGGTGGATGTCAGGCTTGTACAGGTTTCCAACCTGGTTGGGCATCGCATATTATTTATAATAAGTTTTTTGCCAATAACGACTCATTATATTGCAATGACCCTTGGTTAGATAATAAAAATTGCTACCTACCAGCAGATTTTCATATCCGCAGTCAGTGGAAACTCTAGTAACGCAGGCGCCATACCTGAACCGGTAGATTGCCATATTATAGATTTTAACTTGGTGCCAGATGCCTTTACTATTCCGTATCTGAATGCTAATCTATTCTTAGGTTGTTATTCTTGCTATCCAGTTACTAATTCCAATACACCCATTCCCATTCATCCAATAAATTGTGGAGGTTTAATTGATAGATAATTACGGCAAAAATAATTTCCCATCCCAACCTGAAATTTTCTTTAACAACCTATACATAGGTTGCAAAACCTGCTCTCCAACTTCAACTCCCCTGCATAGATACAAATAATATGAAAATAAAAATTTTAGCAATAATTGTAGTATTAATAAACATTTTGTTTATAAAAATCTGCAAATGCACAATGGGTAAAAATAACCAATCCTTATTATCGATACATTAAAATAATTATCATTGGAAAAGATACATTGGTGGTTCACGATAAGTATACAATAGATGCAGGTAAGACTTGGCAGAGGATGAAGGACACATTTACATCTTTAACTAAATATGGATCTAAATATTATACCATATTTGCGTTTCCAGTTCATTTAAGTGGTTCTGGAATATATGAATTAGATAAGCGTAATTTTAATTTTAAAAAGATTGCAGATTACAAGTTAAATCTTCAATTTATACCTTTTGGTCAGAGTACGGCATTACAAGATTTTGGTATTGATCATTTAGTTTCCTTATCAACTTTTGATTGGTGTCTATTCATATTTAAAAATAAGATGCAAGATACGTTTAGGGTTGAACTGGATTCAATAAAACCCGGAGGTACTGTTTCCATAATGAATTTTCAAAGAATGGGTAATACTCTTTATTGTTTTTACATTAGAGGGATGTATAATAATCGATGGGGTCTATATATATCGTCAGATAGTGGTTATCATTTTAGATGTCAACACGTCCGATTAAGTTATAAGCATCAAAGTGTGTTAGATCCAACATCAAAGTACTACTTTTTTGATTCAAAGCTTGGTTTTACCTTACACAGTTTTGATAAAGACGGACCTGCTTATCTATTTGTTACCCACGATGGTGGCGTAAACTGGTCTGTACGCTCAATCATACCATCGTATATTTGTAACGGTAAATATTTAAATTTTATGGGTGGTGAACTCAATATTATCGATAGTAGTACCTTATATCTTTATACTTTTGAAAGGAATGAAAGCTACCCATATAAAAAGGGCTGGTCTAAGTTGAAATCGACCGACGGGGGCAAGACTTGGGGGCTTCAACAGTCCTTTGTTAATTCTAGTTTATGTAATTGGGGTGCTGGCCAATCGTTTGACTTCGCCGATAAAGATCATATGTATTTATGGTTAGTTGATTTATCAACAATCCAACTGTATTATACCAGCAATGGTGGTGGACCAACTGTTAAGCTGCAACCCGTTAGCATACAATTGCCTAGGGTAGAGCCACACGCAGACTATACCCTATATCCCAACCTAGCTACCAGCGGTGGGCAGGTCTATATTAGACCAATAGGTGCCAGAAGTCCCGCATTGCAACAAGTCACCCTGATGTATATGGCAGGTAGGTTGGTAGTCGCAACACCTATTGCTAGGCAGTCTGCTGGTCAAGCCACTATTATGACAATACCAACTTGGATTATGCCAGGTTTTTTTTATGGTACAACTACAACTATTAGACGGCAGCACACAAATGCTAAGATTAGAAGTACTGAGGTAATGAATATACTAGGAAGATTGTAAAACTAATAGAGTTTGCCCAGTCATTTCTAAAGGTTTAGCTATTCCTAACAAGTCTAACATTGTAGGAGCTACATCAGCTAATCTACCTGAACGTATTTGCCGATGATCAGAATCATTAATTATTAAGATAGGAACCAAATTAGTAGTATGCGCTGTGTTAGGACTACCATCTGCATTGACCATATATTCGCAATTACCGTGGTCAGCAATCATCAATATAGCGTAGCCTTGGCTTATTGCTTTATTTACTAACTCTTGAGTACAAGTATCTATAGTTTCTAAAGCCTTGATTACCGCATTAAATACACCTGTGTGACCCACCATATCTGGATTAGCAAAGTTTAAAATAATACAATCTTGCCCTTGTTCTTCTATTTGTTTGCATACCGCTGCAGTTAATTCAAAGGCACTCATCTCTGGTTGCAAGTCATAAGTAGCTACTTTAGGGCTAGCTACCATTAGCCTTTGCTCACCATTGAATGGTGTCTCCCTACCGCCATTCATAAAAAAAGTCACGTGGGGATATTTTTCTGTTTCAGCCATTCTAAGTTGAGTTTTCCCTGCGTCTTGTAAAACTTCGCCTATTGTATTAAAAAGCTTTAACTCTGGAAACATAACGTGAATACCACTAAAAGTCTCATCATATTGAGTCATCGTAACCATATACAGTTGTATGGCTTTCATATTGTACTCTGGCATATCGCTTTGCGTTAGTACTTTAGTCAAATGCCTACCTCTGTCCGTTCTAAAGTTAAAAAAAAATACTGCGTCTCCTTCTTGTATTCCTGGTATAGCTTCACCAGCCTCATTTACAGCTACCATTGGTTCTATAAATTCATCTGTTATTCCCCTTTCATAGTTATTAGAAATCGCCGTTTGCACATTAGTATAATGTTCTCCCCCTCTGTTTACTAATACATCATAAGCTTTTTTAATTCTTTCCCATCTATGATCTCTATCCATAGCGTAATACCTGCCAATAATGCTGGCTACTTGTCCAGTTGTTGCATCGCAATGTTGTTGTAGTCGAGTTAAATATTTTAAGCCAGACTTTGGATCTGTATCGCGTCCATCAGTAAATGCGTGAATATATACTTCATTTAATCCAGCTACGTGACATAGGGTCAAAATAGACTCAAGGTGTAATATGCTGCTATGTACTCCACCATCGCTAACCAGTCCAATTAGATGTAATGGCTTATGATTTATTTTGCAATAACTAATCATTGCAGCAAATTCCGGATTGTTTTTAATTGCTCCTTGTTCAAATGCCGCATTAATTAACACAAGCTGTTGCCATACTATTCTGCCTGCTCCTATATTCATATGGCCAACCTCACTATTACCCATTTGCCCGTCAGGCAATCCAACATCTTCACCTGATGCAGCTAAATGTGCATTAGGGTAGTTAACAAATAGTGAATCTAAATAGGGTGTATTTGCAGCAAGAGCAGCATTTGATTTTTGGTCTTCACTACCTAAACCCCAACCATCTAATATTAATAAGGCAACTTTCTGAGACATAAGGTAATTTTATTTAAATATAACAATAGCAAAGGTAGTCTGTGCAACAACTTGATGGCATAATTTGTGTACATAAATAGGTGTTACTATGTTACTGATGAAAAAATATTTCATAATTTTTGGCTTTGTATTAACTTGTCTATTAAGTCTGACTGCAAAGGCAGATTTATTTGATGAATTGGCTCAAGCATTCAGAAATAAAAACATTAGCCCAATAGTACAAAACCTAGCTACTGTAGTCGAGCTTAAATTTGAAGCAAACACAAACAGTTATAGCCATACCCAGGCCGAGCACGTTCTACGTGAGTTTATTACTAATAATACTATAAAAAATGTAACCATAATGCACCGAGGTAAATCTAAACAAGGTGGACAATATGTTATTTATCTATTAGAAACTGCAAAAGGTAACTACCGTACGTTTGTTTACAGTAGGGACTTTAACGGTAAACAATTAATCGTGGAAATGGGATTTGAAAAGGAATAGTCATATTTGTAATCACATTAGTGTTTCACATATATGCATTCTTACATTCCAGCTAGCATCGACTATGCTCAACTTCAAACATTTATAGAAATAGCTCTAAATGAAGATATAGGATCGGGCGACGTATCCTCTATGTCTTCTATTCCAGAACTTAACACCGATACAGCTATGTTATTGGTTAAGGAAGAAGGGATATTAGCAGGCCTATTTATAGCGCAATATATATTTGACACCTACGCTAGTAACAATGAATTTACTATACATAAACAAGACGGAGACCCAATAAAACTAGGAGATATAGTATTTACAGTTCAAGCAAATACTAGAGATATACTAAAACTAGAGCGGATTACCCTAAACTTGATGCAGCGACTTAGCGGCGTAGCTACACAAACATCTGCATTGACACAAAACTTATTGGGAACTCAAACTAGATTATTAGATACCAGAAAGACAACCCCACATCTTAGATTTTTAGAGAAATGGGCAGTTACAGTAGGCGGTGGGCATAAACACAGAAGCGGGTTATATGATATGATAATGCTTAAGGACAATCACGTAGATGCAGCTGGTGGAATAAGACAAGCTTTAGAAGACGCAAATGGTTATAGATTCCTACATAAACTTGACTTGCAAATTGAGGTTGAAACAAGAAGTTTGGTTGAAGTAATGCAAGTGCTAGAAATAGGATTAGCTGATAGAATAATGTTGGATAATTTTACAGTTTCACAAGCTGAAGCAGCTGTTGACCTAATAAATGGCAGAGTTGAGACTGAAATTTCTGGCGGAATAACCATACACAATATAAGAGAGTATGGAAAATGTGGGGCTACTTTCATTAGCAGTAGTTCTATGACCCATTCTGTAAAAAGCCTAGATATGAGCCTAAAAATACAGAAATAAAAAAGGGCTACGCATCAAATACTTATCATAGTTGAGGTGTAGCCCTTGATTAAAGAGTGTTTTATCTTCCTATCTCGATACTATTTTGTAACAGGTCTAGCAGTATTGCTTTGCTGAGCGTAGCTCTGATCGGGATTTATATAGTTAGGGCTAACCTGTTTACCTCTAAAGTTTTTCTGCAAATCTTTTACAAAATTTTGATGAACTGTTTGCACCTTAGGTTTTGTCTTAGCCTCCATTATTCTCCAGTAGTTTTTATCGGCACTTCTTACTCTTTCAGCGCCATATACATTCACTACTATTCTATTGGTTTCATCTACTATTATAGTGTATAGTATTTTCACCTTGCGATCATATAATTTCAGATCTTTAGTTATCTCCAAATTATAGGTTACATACAGCTTGCCTTCGGCCTCGTTGTATTCTTCCCATCTTATACCATTTGCAGTCATTGTCTTTTCTAGCAATTCTTGTTTTTGCTTCAAATCATACTTTTCAGGTATTTTGTCGATAATCATTTGCGAAATGAAGATAGAGTCATCCGGTGCGTGACTTTCGTCTTCAGAGTAGTAGTCTTGCGCTGTAGCTGTTTGAGAAACTAATACTAGCAAGATTGCTGTACTCACTATTAAAAATAGTCTGAGTACCAAGGTTCTTAAGTTAAAATAATACATTAATACGGTTCTTTATGATTGTGCTACAAAGTACCGATGATAAAATTTATAATGCAACACCAAAATGTTAGCCAAACTTACACAATTGTATATTTTTTGTAAATAATTGTATAT
>JAWXCF010000016.1:0-3962 GCA_034440515.1 Bacteroidota bacterium | reverse complement strand
CTATATCTCTATGCATTGATTTAATTGATGTTTATCATTTAGCAAATTTTTATTAAAATTCGGTTTGGATATGAACAAAGAATTGCTAATTTGCGTTGAAACTATATTTTTTTATTAAACATTAAGTAATTATTATGACTTCAATTCTCCTTGACATCGTCAAGATTCCTGTCAACGACCCGGTGGCGTTCACATTCTTCGTAGGCTATATGGCAATGCTTGCCTCAGCCGTATTTTTCTTCTTCGAAAGAGGTCGAGTAAAGGGCAAATGGAAAACATCTATGTTGGTATCTGGACTTATTACAGGTATCGCAGCAGTCCATTATTATTATATGCGCGATTATTACACCAGCACGGGTGAAAACCCTACTGCCCTACGTTACATTGACTGGACACTTACAGTGCCGCTAATGTGTGTAGAGTTCTATTTATTAACTAAGGCTGCTGGTGCAACACTAACTTTATTGTGGAAACTAATTCTAGCTGCGGTAGTAATGCTAGTAGCAGGTTACATCGGTGAGGCATATACTGATGGTTCAACTGCTCACTCTGTACTATGGGGTGCAATCTCTACAGTAGGTTATGTTTACATTCTGTACACATCTTGGATGGGCGAGGTTAAACAATTGGCTGATAAAAGCGGAAACCCGATAGTTGCACGTGGTGTACGTTCGTTAGCTTGGTTTGTACTAGTTGGTTGGGCTATTTATCCAATCGGTTATATGTGTATGGCCGGTGGTTGGTTAAATACTGGTTTAGGCTGGAACCCAAACAATGTAAACTTATTCTACAACATTGCAGATGCTATCAACAAGATTGGTTTCGGTCTAGTAGTATATAGCATTGCAATAAGTGAAGGTACTACTGATGAAGTAGTGGTTGTTTCAAAGTAATATTGTAATATAACAACATAAAACGCTCTCGTAATATCATATTGCGAGAGCGTTTTTATATGTACCAAAATGTTTTGATAACGCTAGACTATTTAGAAGATAACCATTACGATGCAATCTTTATTGGTGCTGGCGGAGCAGGTTTAATGTTGCTTCACGCCCTGCACATTAAGGGATGGATGACTAATAGAAAAGTATTGGTGATAGAGCCAGATGCTAAGAATACCAATGATCGCACTTGGTGCTTTTGGAGTGATGGTACTGATACCCTTTGGCAACAGCATCAATCGCTAATTTCTCATTCCTGGGAAAATGTATTCAATGGAATAGACTGTATCGAGAGTTTATCGCCTTATCGTTATTCGCAGATTAGGAGCGCTGATTTTTATGCGGCGATGAAACATCTTGTTGACCCACAGGTTACTTGGCTTTCCCAACATACAGATGCTGTAGAACTAGCCGAGGGAATAACTAAAGTTACTGTTTTGGGTAAGACCTACGCTGCACCACTAGTATTTGATTCAAGACCATTATCAACACAAGAGTTCGAAGATCGAACTACCGTATATGATACGCTTTGGCAATCGTTTTATGGATTCCGAGTGCAAACAACTGAACCCTTTACTAAAAATACCTGCACACTAATGGATTTTGAAGTGGCACAAGATGCAGCCACACAGTTTGTATATACATTGCCTACTGGTAGTCATAATGGACTGATTGAGTTAACCAGATTTGGAAAAGATATAATTAAAGCCGAAAATGCAGAAACAATTCTAAAGGAATATATCGGTTCTCGCTATGGTCATTTTAGCATAATTGAGACAGAAGTAGGTAGAATACCTATGACGCTAGCACTGAATCCAAAAGAGCAATTTCACCCAACTTATAGTTCGTTAATTCCACTAGGCATTCGCGCTGGTGTTGTAAAAAGCACTACAGGTTACGCATTTAAAAATATGGCGGAGCACGCCAATTGTATTGCCGAAGCAGTTATTGCAAATGCACCAATTCCAACACCTTATCACCCGTCGAGGTTCATATTTTACGACAAACTTCTGTTAAGGGTATTGAGCAACAGACCAGAATTGGGTAAACCAATTTTTCAGAAGTTGTTTCATAAAAAAAACACTGCCAGTATTTTGCGATTTTTAGACGAAAAAACAACACCACGTCAAGATATCAACATCATATTAAGCTTGCCCTATTTCCCGTTTATAAATGCTCTAATAGCTATCTCATTTCAATCACTAGTCTTGAAAGCAACCAATTTATTTAAAAGTAGTACAGCTTTATCATTTCGTATCGCAATTCTAACAGTTATTCTTTCTATACTATATACATATCAGCCAAATATTTTAAATATTATCAGCCCTTGGTTATTATTGCTTGGCCTTATTTTTCCTGGTATTCCACACGGTGCTATTGACCATTGGGTTGCATTAGACGGAAAAATGAATGGTAAGCGAGTCTTTAATTTTACAGTGAAATACATAGCTGTTATGTTGGTTGTCGGCTTATTGTGGTGGATTATTCCTGCATTGGGTTTTAGCTTATTTATAGCCTATTCTGCTTGGCATTTTGGGGAAACCGACCTTAGAGATTGGGATGCATACTCACCGTTTCGATCTGTGATGTGGGGCTTAGGTGTATTGGGGACAATATTATTTGGTCATTATACCAGTTTATCGCCCTATATGACTTGGTACCAGCTTGATGCTTACTATATAGCAATAGATTCCTATCAATCTTTATTACTTTACATATCTATTATGGCAATGGGAATTTCTGGTTTGATGATTCCTAAAAAAACTTTCGGATCGTGGCTGGCGACATTTTTAGTGGTTATCATTGGTCTTAATCTTCCGTTATTACTGGCTTTTGCCTTATACTTTGTGGGTTGTCATAGTTTTAGGGGCTGGTATCACCTACGCAAGGGGTTGCGAAGTAATACTGCTTCATTAATCCGCAAGGCTACACCATTTAGTTTGGGTGCTTGGGTGTTGGGCTTAGTTGTTTTTCTATTAGCGAATTATCTCAACCTTAATCTCTCAAATTCTTGGCCCTTAATATTTGCATTTATTGCAGCCATTAGTGCACCCCACGTTTGGATGATGCACGTGATGTATGGTAAAGATTCTAGGTAGAAGAAGATGCTTTCTCTACCGTTTAGCAATTCCCTTTTGCATAAGTTTTAACATTACTTACTCAAAGAAATAGGACTTAAATTAGACAATTTCGTGACAGTCTTGTTTTGTTAAATCTATTTGATGTGAACTGTAATTCATTCTAGCATAATGAAGCAAGTTAAATACGATTGACGTTCATCTAATACATAAAGTTAAACGAATAAATTGTAAAAAGAGGGATTTCTTTTCCATTGTAGATCATCTCAATTTTAAGACTAATTATCTAAAAATACTTATTCATCAGCATATAGTCAATATTCTCGACCTGTGAATGGCAGCCAATGCAAGAACTACCTTTTTTAGATGCTGGAATATCTACACTGCCGTCCGAATTAACATATCCCCATACCCAACCCTTAGCATCTGCATCTGGGTTGCCCGAATTTTTATATAGCACAGCATATCTCTCTGTATTACCAGAATTATTATTTAATTCTTTTACTATTAGTGAGCCTTCTGGAAAATTTGTTCCAGCTACTATTTTACCGTCTGAATCTAATTTTGCAGCCGCAATGCTATTATATCTTGTCCTTAGAAAAGGCTGCGGATGACCACTACCTGAACTTCTGTTTAATTGATTTGATGAATTCTTATACCAAGTAAAACCTGCTGTAGCTCTTGCCATATCATATAAATTCCTGTCAGTTCCTACTGCAACCTCATCCTTTTTACAAGAGGTAATTGACAAAATAGTTACAATCGTTAATGAAAGTAAGGTAACTAATAATTTCTTTCTCATTGTTTACTTTTTATAATTACGATAAATTTTTTGTTAAGGTTGCTTGAAAGAAGATTTATGGATTTATAATGAAGTTATAAAATACAAAAAAATTCTTGACTCTGTATTAATTAAATTCTACTATGACAATCACATATTAAT
>JAWXCF010000015.1:0-27132 GCA_034440515.1 Bacteroidota bacterium | reverse complement strand
AATTAATAGTAAGGGGAATGGGATTAAGTTCTCATTCCCTTATTTTTTAAAAAGTTGATTTTGATAAACGCTATTTTTACAACTGCAACTATAAACTTTAAAACTATGGAACAACATAAGAAAACAACTATGGCTGGTGATTTAACTACCCTAAGAGAACTGCCGGCACAAATAAAAGTATGGATTGAAAGTACCATAGAGTATCAAAAAATGAAGATGATAGAGTTAATTGCTATCAATTCTGGTAAAACTGTTAGCATTTTGGTTTCTACCGTGTGTTGGGCAATTGCTGCATTATTCCTTTTAACATCAGCAGCTCTAGGTTTGGGAATACTGTTTAAGAGCAATTTTCTTGGTTTCTTGTCCATAACTATCTTACTATTCATTATGGGTGTATTAATGAAGTCTTTACGAGGAAACATCATTGAAAAACCTCTAATTAATAGCATAATTTCGAATCTTACTATATTAGATGAAGATGAAGAAGAAACTAATAATAATATAATTTAGATGGAAAATACATCAAATAATTTAGGAAACAATTTGCCATTAAGCGATGGTACAGTAATAAAATTATTGTTACCTAGACAAAAAATTACAGACCTAACAGAATTAAGGTTGAGAATAAAACACGCAGATAAAATAAGAAAAGAGTCTGCCGCATCTATTACCAGTCATTGGGATTATATAGACAATAAGTACTTTGGCAATAAATTTCATCCAGATGGTGGGAATTCGAATACCGATTTTACTCAAAATCCTCGTAGAGCTGCGCTAATTGCTAGTCCACTTAGACTGATAGCTGCAGGTATATTGAATTCTGTACTTCCAACCCCATTAGCCGCAGGAGGTAGCGGTCTCATATTAAGTGCATTGAAAATTGCAGGGTCGTACTACGCCCGTAGATTTATGAAAAACAAAATAGACGGCATTATTAACAGTATTACCGGGTCTAAAGGAGAAGTTGATTCTGTTAGAGAAACTAAGATAGCCATTAGGACAGCAGGTGAGCGTGTCAATGACTTAAGATTAAATATTAAGAGTCTATTTAACAGAAGAAAGAAATAGAACTATTTGTCCATATCTACTGCATAGGCTACTATGTAGTCATTTATTACATCATAACTAACTACCAACTCATTTAGATAGTTGGATTTTTCTATTCTAGCCCTTATTACACCACCTGGGTGCCACTCAAAGGGGTATATTTTTAAGTTTTGTTTGAAGTCAATTTTGCGCTTTCCATATAACTTATACAATGCTTCTTTTGCACTCCAATATAAGTATAATTTCTCCATACGAAATTCCTTCATATTGCAGTTGTCCAGTTCGTTCTCTGTCATATACTTTGTACATAACTTTTCAATGCGCTCTGGCTTCATATGCTCAATATCTAGACCACACTCGTGCTCACTGATAAGGACCCCAACTAAATTTTCGCTATGACTAATACTTAATTTAAGTTTGCTATCTTTTAAATACGGTTTGCCAAATTCGTCTATCTGTAGATTAATGAATTCTGATGTATTCATCATTTTGCGCAACAATACTCTGCTACTTAACCATTGCATACTTCTCTTTGGGTCATTCAAACTTTGATAAGCTTTTATGTCATCTTTACCCCATTGCAATTCCCATTTCAAAGAATCAGAGTTTTCTGTAATTTCCCACATTCCAAGACTGGTACCTGGACTGATTATTTTATTTGCGAGTAGTGGCATATAAAAATATAAATGCGGGTGCAAATGTCGGACAGAAACCAACACAAAAGTCAAAATACTTATTTTTCATTTATTTAAATTATAATCGTAAAGCATCGTGTTAAAATCCGTTCAACTAATTAATACCTTAGTAGGTCATAAGGATGCAGTGTATGCATTAGCTAAATACCCTGGTTACTCAAATAATGTAGAGATTATAAGTGGTGGTGGTGACGGTTATATAATAAGCTGGGATGTAAATAAGCCTGATCTACCTGGCAAAATGGTAGCCAAGGTGAATGAGACGATATATAGTCTGATATACGACGTCCACAATAGAATAATATGTGGTACACGGGGCGGGGGATTGTATGTATTAGATCCTTTAGCAGGTGCAGTTATTCAACAAATTCAGCTGATAGGTGATGTCTTTAAGCTGTATTCAGTAAATGCGAAAACCATTTGTGCATTAACTTCAGCTGGTGAATTCTATGTGTTTGATTCAGATTTGAATGGACTAACTACTAGAAAAGCACTTCTGCCCTGTAGAAAAAGTGGCAGAAGTATAGTCAGACTGGCAGGTAAACTTTACACTGGTTGGAGTGACGGATGTATAAGAATATTTAAAATAATAGATGAAGACGTAGTTGAAATTGATGTAGAAATAATAGAGCAAGCTGATAAAAACAGTGTTTTCGCCCTAACTACTCTGCAAGATTTCCTGATAAGTGGCGGCAGAGATGCTCAACTAAAACAATGGGCTATCAATGATGCTGGTTTAGACCATTTGCTAAATATTCCAGCACACTTATTTACCATTAATGATATGGTAAACTTAAGCGAGCCAAAACTAGTTAACCATATTGTAACAGCGTCTAGAGATAAGTCTATTAAAATTTGGGAAATGGAAGCTGGACAAATTCAATTAAGAAAAGTACTTGATAAGACAAAATATTTAGGAATGCACACACATTCTGTAAATAAACTGATGGCTTTGCAGAATGGGCTTTTAATAAGTGCCGGCGATGACAGGAAAATTTGCATTTGGAAAATAGAATCTGAATAAGTTGATAACTCAAATGGGTAAATTGAGATATTTCATAGAGATTTGAACACTTAGTTTAGTGAAGACCATTGCTAAATATAGAGCCAATAATATGATACTGTCAGATATTAAAATACTAGAAGAAATAGAAAAAGGGACAATACTAATAGAACCGTATGACAGAAACTGTTTAGGTACTAATAGTTATGACGTTCACTTAGGTAAACACCTAGCTACTTATGATTCTAACATATTAGACGCTAAAAGTCATAATACAATACTTCACTTTGACATACCAAATGAAGGCTTCGAATTACAACCAGGTGTACTTTACCTAGGTGTAACTGAGGAATATACTGAAACCCACAGTCACGTTCCCTTTCTTGAAGGTAAAAGCAGTGCGGGAAGACTGGGAATATTTATACACGCAACAGCTGGTAAAGGTGATGTTGGCTATTGCAACACTTGGACACTGGAAATAACTGTTGTACAACCCATACGAGTATATGCAGGTATGCCGATAGGACAATTAATATACTTTGTAGTTGACGGTGAGGTTGGTACTTCCTATAAAGATAAAGGCAACGCAAAATACAATGGCAGAACCACGAAGCCTATAGAAAGTATGATGTGGAAGAATAGGTTCTAAGCAAACTTACCCTGATACATTAAGCTAATACCTAATTCTCTATCAGTTAGATAATCTAACATTTTATGCACGGCAATGGCTCTGTGGCTTATTTTATTTTTAAAATCTTGCCCCAGTTCAGCTAATGATTTCTCTTGTCCAATGGGTATAAATATAGGATCATAGCCAAAACCAGAACTTCCAGAAGCAACAGTAGCTATTGTGCCACGCATAGTACCTTCAAACTCCCATTTTTTACCATTGTATATCAAGCTAATAATGGTTGTAAATTCGGCAGTACGGTCTTCTACGCCCTCTAGTTGTTGCAATAGTTTGGTTACATTCTCAGCGTCTGTAGCTTTTTCTCCAGCATATCGTGCAGAAAATACACCAGGGGCATTATTTAGCGCTTGCACAGACAATCCAGAATCTTCAGCAAACAAGTCTTCCTTAATTTCTCGCCACACATAGTAACTTTTATTTAATGCATTTTGCCTGAAGGTATCTCCAGTTTCTGGAATTTCCTTTTGATAGCCAGCTTCTATCAAACTGATTATTTTTAGCCACTCTGGTACCAATTGTTGTACCTCGTTTAGTTTATGTTGGTTATGGGTTGCGAATATTAGTTGTTTCATAGTGATAAATATAAATGCGAAAGTGAATATCTAAGTTGACTGTTGATGGATTTATTTATATGCTGATTGTACAGCCAATATGGTTTCATTGAGTAAATTGTTGTCTGTTAATATACTAGATAAGCTATTTAGCCTTAGAATTTTCTTGCCATTTATTAGCACCAGACTATGTAGGGGCATTTCACTATCGTCTATCCCGAAGGCTATTATATTTGGTCCAGTATAATGTAGAGACCAATTGTTTAAGGTATGGTTTGGGTTGTCTTTTTTTGTTGCAAATTGCCTTAGACTTTTATCTGTTTTGGTGTTTAAAAGTATCGAAATTAGCAATGATTTTAGTTCAGATTCCTTAGGTAACTCATTAAAAAGTATTAATACCTGAGAATTATTTATCAAATTAACATATTGAGGTTCAGGTAAATTTTTATTTTCTTCGATTTCAAGTCTTAAATTTGTAGTTTCTATATTTTGAGAAACACCTGTTTCAGTATTATCTTGCTTGGCATCTGGTATGTCAATTTGATAGATATTCTCTTGATACAAAGATTTAAGAAAGTTAAGTTTACTCATAGATTCTGTAGTAAAAACATTACAGGTAACATTCAAATTATATATTTCGGCATAATTGCCATTTCAAATGCGTCACGAAATTAAAATAGAACAGGTATCAAATAGCAAGTTACCTAATGTTGATATAGAAAATGCTCCATTTGGACGAACCTTCACAGACCATATGCTTATGGCAAGTTTCGATGGAGAAGCTTGGACTGATGTCAAAATAGTACCATATGGACCGCTAATGCTAAGTCCTGCAACAACTTCTCTGCACTATGGTCAAGAAATTTTTGAGGGTATGAAAGCCTATAGATGGGCAAATGGAGAGGTGAAATTATTTAGACCAGAAAAGAATATGCAGCGAATGAATAAAAGCGCTGTAAGAATGGCAATGCCACAAATAGATGAGGATATATTTCTAGATGGTATTCGCAAATTTGTAAGTTTAGATCAAGCTTGGGTTCCAGAACGTGAGGGCTCTTCACTATACTTAAGACCATTTATGATAGCTACTGATGAGTACGTTGGCGTAAAAGCCAGCGATACTTACCTATTTATGGTAATAGCCTGCCCTGTAGTTAGTTATTATGATGCTCCATTTAAAGTGAAGGTAGAGCAGTATTACTCTAGGGCTACTAATGGTGGTACTGGAGAAGCTAAATGCGGTGGTAATTACGCAGCATCGTTATACCCTGCTAATTTAGGTAATGAGGCAGGCTACAAACAATTGTTGTGGACAGATAGTAAAGAGCATAAGTATATAGAGGAGAGCGGTACTATGAACGTTTTCTTTGTAATAGATGGCATAGTTGTGACACCAGAACTAAATGGTAACGTGCTAGAAGGTGTAACTAGAGACAGCGTCATTACGCTACTTAAAGATAATAACTACACTGTAGAAGAGCGTAAAGTTAGTGTAGATGAATTGGTTGCAGCTCACTCTGCAGGGACATTGCAAGAGATGTTTGGTGCGGGCACAGCTGCTACTATTGCAATTATATCTGCTATCGGATATAATGGAGTGGACTTAGAATTACCTTCGGTTGATGACAGACCAGTTAGCAAATGGGTGCTAAACACTATATCAGATATAAGAATGGGCAGACTTCCAGATAAATATAACTGGATGGTAAGCATAGACTAAGTGTAAAGTATAACTAGTTAAATTTATTTCTTTTTATTAAGTCTATTTAACTTTACTGGTGGAAAGTAGGCTGGGTTTTGTATTTGAGTAATAGCTTGCTTTAGTTTAGGTGCTTTACTTACATACTTGTTTCCTTTAATCCAAAATCGCCAAGGTTGTAACACATCTGGACCTGATTCACCAATCCCAATTCTTGGCCCTGTTTCAAGTTCAATATGTTCAAATTCTGAATATTTCTCATCTGTAACCCATATTACCTCTGCACTAGTTAAATCTTCCCCGTAGTGATCTTTATTTATAGATAGGGCTTGAGTTAATCTGCCAGGACCAGCTGTGAGATCTGAACTTACTTTAGATTGTTTTCGCCTCTCCTTCATAGTTTCTTCACCAATTATCGGTTGTATGCCTCGTATTAATATACAATTTGCGTTTTCTAAATAGCCAGTCGTGAAATTAAGCATATAGTGCATTCCGTAAGTAAAATACACATATGCTAGGCCTCCTTGTCTATATAGTATTTCAGTTCGCTTAGTTTTTCTACCATTCCAAGCGTGACAAGCAGTGTCAATTGTTCCAAGATAAGCCTCAACCTCAACTATGATTCCAGCTGTATGTTGATCATCTATATTGGTATGTAGGGTTTTGCCTAGCAATTGTTTTGACAGGCTTAATACGTCGTTACTTTCATAAAATGATTTTGGTAAGATTCCCATTTTAAGAAATATCAGTTAATTAAGTTTGTAAAGTATAAACAATTTTATGCAGAGGCTATTAAACTATGTACACTACCAGCTACCAGTTCATTTCCGACCATTTGTGGTACTTTAGTCCATTGGTCTATTTGTAAACAATATTCTAAATCTTCGTCCAAACCTAAATGGCCCAATCTAAGTTGATGTGATGATCCGACCAAATAACCTGCAATATCAGACTCAGCCTGTAGATAGTTTCTAGAAGCCATAATTGCAGCATCGCAACGGGTCTTAAGTCCTCTGTCTAATAGTCTATTTACTATGGCACCAGCACATAGGGTGTCTTCTAGGCTTACGTGATTTTTCCAGCCTGCACACAGTAATAGCACGTTTGTGTTTAGCTCAATTATTCTGTCTACAGTAGCAGATAGATTTACAAATGATGATATAATTATGTTATTGACACCAGCTTTTTCTGCCTTGTTTATAGCTTTTGTACAATTACTTGTAGTCAATACTATTTTCTTACCAATTAATTCAGGTTTTTGAAAGGCAAAGGGTGAATTTCCAAATTCGAAGCCAGCTACTACCTCTCCATTTCGTTCTGCTGCAGTAATATACCCTTTATCTTGCCAAGTTAATGCCTCATCTACTGTTGCTACTGGTATAATGCTTTGAATACCATAACCTATTGCAGTACATATTGCAGTACTTGCTCTAAAAACATCAATTACGACCACTAACTTATCATTGGCGTGATAAGAATCTAGTAGAGCAGGTGAGACACATACCTCTACATAATTCATTTCATTAATAGAGTTATGAAGCAGTTTTAATTCGCTATCTACCACAATATTTGGTATTCTGTTTTTGATTAAATAACAAAATAAAGCTATTTTTTAAACGACCGAAAATAATAAATAATATTAATCAGTTTAATATATTTCTAAAAATAGAACAAAAAAACTATTTTTTCAAAACTATACCTTGTAGAATGGAAATTTAACAACCTCGCAATTCGCAAGTTTCTCTCTTATCTTTACCTGTAATTGTGCACCAGATTTTGCTGTTTCAGCATTAACATAAGCCATAGCTATTGGGTAATTTAAACTAGGTGACATTGTACCACTGGTTATGGTTCCAACTGTTTCACCAGCATCATTTACCACATCAAAGCCTTGTCTAGGTATAATTTTAGAGTCAAACTTAAGCCCGACTAATTTTCTAGCTGAACCATGTTGTTTCTCTGCTTCAAATTCAACTTTATTTACAAACTCTTTGTTGAATTTTGTTATCCAACCTAATCCAGCTGCAATTGGACTGGTTGTATCGTCAATGTCATTCCCATACAGACAATATCCCATTTCAAGCCTTAAAGTATCTCTGCAACCTAAACCAGTGGGCTTTATGCCAAATTCTTCACCAGCCTCCATCACTGCATCCCACACTTGTTCTGCCACATCATTAGGCATATATAATTCAAAACCACCTGAACCAGTATAACCAGTGCAAGAGATTATAACGTTGTCAACCCCAGCCAAAGTATTTATTTTGAAGTGGTAGTAAGGTATTTGAGTTAGATCTTCAGTTGTTAACTTGCTTAGGGTTGCTATTGCCTTAGGTCCTTGAACTGCTAATAGACTCATACCGTCACTTAGGTCGGTTAGAGTACAATTATATTTCTCATTGTGTTTATTCACCCAAGCCCAATCTTTTGCTATGTTACCAGCATTTACCACTAATAGGTATTTATTTTCATCCATTTGATATACTAATAAATCGTCCACTATGCCTTTGTTTCCATTAGGAAAACAACTGTATTGAACCCTGCCAGCAAACAATTGAGTAACATCATTGGTGGTTATTTCTTGTAATAAAGCTAAAGCGTGCTCACCCTCAACTATAAATTCACCCATATGTGATACATCAAACATTCCTACTGCATTTCTCACAGCATTATGTTCATCTACAATTCCAGTATAAGATACCGGCATATCAAAGCCAGCAAATGGGACTATTTTAGCATTAAGTGATTGATGCTTACTGAATAAAGCTGTGTGGGCCATATAGAATTATTATTTACGTAACTATTATAATTGCACAAATATAATCTGATGAAGAGTTTGAATTTGACACTATAGTTAGTAAATTAAGTAAAAAATAAGTTTATAGTATTAGACTAATTTCAAATCTGGGTTCAGCTGGGCTAATAATAATTGGTAATAGCTTAATTTTTGTAATCTGCTTTGAATCCACAGTTTATAATCGACGTGTCTGTTAGACCCAACTTCTAAATCGTGACTAGCCTCTACAAATTGATTCATTTGCTTTACCAATAGTTTGTCTCTGAATGGAAAAGGTCTGTCAATTAAACCTGACAATATTTTTATAAAATTTTTATCCTCCAGCATTTCAGGTTTTGCAATTGTCTTTCTAAACACCCTTTTAAATTCATTTAGTTTATACTCTGCAAAGTCCTTATTCGCATTTTCAAAATGTAAAATTACTTCTAGCAAACTGATACTGTATTGCAAATCAGGGGTTAATTTAGGATACATATCCTTAGACAATAGACTACTTAGGGTCCTGATGGACATTCCAATCTTGCCCATAAAATAATAGCATAAAGTTAAGTTTAAAAATATAGCATAGTCGTAAAACATTTGCCCACGGTGTGTAGCTAAATCTTTAATTTCCTCTAATTTCTGTACAGCTTCAGACAACTTATTTGTAGACATAAAGTTAGTTACTAAACTCTGGTTATAAGTCCAAATGAAACTATCATAGTGTAACTTATTATATTTTAGCAACTCACTATGTAAATTTTCAGTGTAGGTTAATGCCTTATCCCATTGCTTATTTATGTTTAGCACATTAACTAACCAAGACAACATTTTAATTTTTTGTGTATGATTGTTTTTATTAAACAGTTCATCCTTTTCAAATTCGTGAAAAGTGATGGTTAAATACTCTTGTAATTGTTGGAAATCTTTCTTTTGCAAATAGATATCTCTAATGCATTGGTAGATTATAAATCGAATAGAAGGCGACTTTTTCGCACTACCAGATAGATTCAATTCATTTAAAGTTTCTGTTAACGATTCAAATACGTCTTCCTCTTCTGGATTATACTTACTACGGCGAAGCTTGTAGCTAATGATGGCAATGGTATGGTTTGCCTGATTAATTAGCTCTAATTGTATCTTATTGTCTTCTATTTTTTTTACGTACACCTCTGGGTCTATTTCATCAAGCGTATGTCCAAAAGCAATTATATGATTATAAACAAGATCTAATAAATCATAAAACTCGTTTTTTACCGCCAATTTTTCAGCCTTTCTTAGGTAGTAAAGTGCTAATTCATACTCTGATCTATATCCAAATAGCGTGCTTAGAGTAATTAGATTCATTGTTACAACACGGTCGTCTACGTCGTTGTGAAGATTAATTAAACTTTTTTCTAATTCAGTCTTAAGTCTATTTTTTAATCTGTAATACGCGTTATGTTTTTCATTGTGGTCAAGAGTATCTTTATCAAATAATTCTGCTATAACACCATCCAGATCTGTTATATGTTTTTTCTCTCTAACTAGGTCAAATAATTTCGAAATTTTGACTTCTTCAACTTTAGAATATCTATTGCTGAACACCTTAAAGTGTCTAATCTCTTCTTTCTTTAGGCACTTAACAATTTTATATACTAGCATTATCTATTATTATCTGTAGGTAGTAAGTGTGATATAAGTGCATAAAATAGAACTTTTTTTTAAATATTTCGTATATTTGAATATATATAAAATTTATATGAGTAAACTGTTTACACTGCTTCTCTCTGTATTGGTAACATCCTCTGCTTGTTATGCTGGTGGAAATTATGATATTCGATTTAAGATATCTTTTCCAGATACATTGAGTCTAAATGCACCTGTTACGGTGATTGATACATTTTATAATGACGGACCTGATGATTTTCCAGGGGGAACTTATGATTTTTATTACTCTATAAATACACTCAGCAACTCTGAAAAAAGAGACAGTGGTAAGAAATTTACCATAGTAATTCCGGCAATTCCTAAAGGTGGTTATGCGGCTACCAAAACTAAAATTAGCAAATTGGAAGGTTCTGATTATACTCATAAGGATGGTTCAAACATTGTAATAGTTTGGCCAACAGGAAATACCTTTTTTGACGTTGATAAATCAAACGACTATTATTTTGATTTAAATAAATTTGTAAATAAATCAAGTGCTCTAACCAATATAGCTAAGCTTTTTGGCAGGTCTACTACAATCAGCGTATACCCAAATCCTTCTACTAACAATTCTTACATTCAATTAGTTGTACCAAGCAATGTAACTGGTAAATTGAACATAACTAATATGTTAGGCCAACCTATTAGTAGCAGAAGTATAAGCGTTGCGAAGGGTACCCCTTTGAATATTGATATTACAACCTTACCAATAGGTAATTACATATTAACAATCACTTCGCAAACTGGTGAGGTTTATAATGGTAAAATAGTTAAGCAATAGTTAGAATAACATTTAGCTCAACTTTCTAAGTGCACTAAGCCATCTATCAGGTATCACGTCTTGACTGGCTTGTAGATAGTCTTCATAGCTGCAAGGCAAATAGAATTTTACATTATTCTCTGTTTCTTGGTCAACTATAGGTACTTCCATCCACCATCTATCTGTCCGTTTACTTTTATAGAATACTATTTGGTATTCGTGGTTATTTAAATGAGATATATATTTTAAGAAATCCTCTATGTTCTCATTTGGACTTTCAGCGTACCTATTTAGATGACCCTCTATAAAATACCAAATCATTTGTGCTACTAAATGGGTAGTTTGACCATTATTATCGGATTCACTACCATAATTGTAAAAACCTATCGATCTCATATTGCTTCCCTGACCAGCATATCTACTCAGTTGGCAGGCTTCCTCTCCGTGAAGGCCATTAGGACTAGGATTAAAAGCACCGGGTGCATCACTTTGCCTAACAATGGCTAAATCCCAACTGGCTAAATGAGCTGATCGTAAGTAAGGCTCTATTTCTATACTATTCTTTCTTAAATCGCCTAGCCTTATCAAATCGAAATTTAGTTTACCTAGAAAATCAGTGTTGCTAAAGTCAACAAAATGACCCTGATAACCCAGTATAGAAAGGTTAAATAGATAATTTGGCTCAGCTATCAGCATAGCTTGCAAATAGTTGTCTGTAGATATAAAATTTTGCTCTTGCAGATCAAAATCTATATTACTATCAAAAACCGCTAAGTTGGTATATTGCCTTAAGTAAGCGAAACACAAATATTGCGCATAAGTCAATTCCTGCATACCATTTATTATGACAGGTGTCATATTGTTCGCTATTATCTCACTTAATGTAAACCCTAAAGATTCAAATGATTTCTGTTGATAATCCATTGTGAAATCACCAAAATCAACTACTTCAGCTGCATTTTCTTTGCGTTTTAGCCTATACAGGTAATTTCTTACTTCGTAACCTATTTCATTATCTTCATTAGGTTTTTTTATGCCTATCACTGCAATTTTTCTATCTTCAAAATCTTCATTTAGTCCATCATAAAACATAATGCTCTGATAAAAGCTATCCTCGTGAAAAACAGGGTGATTTCTAAATTTAGAATGATCAACAGGAGTGAAAAAATGGAGAATTTCCATAGAAGATGTGATAGTGTTAAGCTATGATTTTGCTAAGTCAATAGTAATTAGGCAAAGATATTTGAATAAGAACAGCGATAGTGTGTATTTTAGCCTGTAATTATATGATGTTATTAACAGGTGCAGGTGGATTCTTAAGTAGTTATCTACTATGGTACTTGCAAAATTCTACAGATGATATTGTTTGTCTATATCATAATACAGGAAAAGAATCTGCAGAGAAAATTTGGAATCACTTAGCTCGTTTTGAGAAAAAAACTCACTCATCCTTTTTTGAAAGGCTCATTTGGGTGAAGGGTGACATTACCAATGGTCAATTTCTAGACGAGTTGATGCTAGAATATCAGATTACTAAAATATATCATACGGCAGGTCGTGTTAATTTTGAAAATAGAAATCGAGATGAAATTTTAACAATAAATGTAAATGGTACAACAGCATTAGTAAATGCTGCAATGAACAATGGGGTATTGCGGATAGCCCACGTTAGTAGTGTAGCAGCAATAGGTAGGGTAGATGGAGAAATAGCGACAGAAGAAAACTTTATAGAATCGATGAAGTTTGAAAATCCATATACTGAAAGTAAATATCTAAGTGAAGTAGAAATATATAGAGCACAAGCTGAAGGTATTTCAACTATTATAATTAATCCAAGTATCATACTTGGCTGGGGCAACTGGGAATCCGGCTCAGCAGAAATATTTAATACTGTAGCTAATGGACTAAAATATTACACAGCCGGGGGCAATGCATTTGTAGATGCTAGAGATGTTGCAAAGGTTTTAATCTTGTTAATGGATAGCAATATAGAGGGGCAAAGGTTTCTAAGTGCTGGGCATAATGCTTTATTCAAAGATTTATTTACAACTATAGCTAAAGAATTAGGAGTAAAATCACCTTATAAATTGGTTGGACGAAATGCAAGTATGGCAGTAGCCTTTATGGCAGAATTAAAAGCAAAAATATTTGGTGGTAAGGTATTTATTTCGAGAGAATTAGCAAGTAATGCACAAAAAGTATTTCAATATTCAAATGCTAAATTTTTAAATGAATTTCCTGATTTTACATTCAGGCCTTTAAACGAAAGTATCAAAGAGATAGCTGAAGTATATAAGTCAGAGCACTCTACAAGATAAAATAAATTCGCTGTTTGTAACATTTAATGTGGATAGATAGTTATCAAGGTTATGGATTTTGAATTAGTTAGTGACTATAAACCGATGGGCGATCAGCCTCAAGCTATTCAGAAACTGGTAGGGGGTCTAAATAATGGCGATAAACATCAGATACTGATGGGGGTAACTGGTTCTGGAAAAACATTTACTATGGCTAATGTGATCCAAGAAATAAATGCACCGACTCTAGTTCTTACCCACAATAAGACTCTTGTAGCACAGTTATACGGAGAATTCAGACAGTTTTTTCCAAATAATGCAGTTGAGTATTTTGTTAGTTATTACGATTATTATCAGCCAGAGGCTTATCTTCCTACTTCCGATACTTATATAGAGAAAGATTTAAGTATTAATGAGCAAATAGAAAGATTGCGACTACGTGCAACTACCAGCCTGTTAAGTGGTAGAAGAGATGTAATAGTTGTTGCCTCAGTGAGTTGTATATATGGTATGGGTAATCCTCTTACTTTTAGCAATGCCAGTACTTTAATTAGGAAAGGCGAAACAATGACCAGAAATAAATTATTATTTAGATTGGTAGATGGCTTGTATTCACGAACTAATGCACTGTTAAACCCTGGTACATTTAGAGTAAGTGGTGACACTGTCGATATTTACCCCCCATATCTTGATACTGCTATAAGAATATACTTCTTTGGTGACGATGTTGAAGCTATTGAAATAATAGATCCTGAATCAGGCAAACGCTTGAATAAAACAGATTCAGCTGCCATATTTCCAGCCAATTTATTCGTTACTGCGCCTGAAACCTTGCAAGATGCAATGTCTGAAATAAAGCACGATATGTATGAACAGACTAAATACTTTACAGAAATTGGTAAATTCTTAGAAAGCAAGCGACTTGAAGAGCGTGTAAATTTCGATTTAGAGATGATTAAGGAATTGGGATATTGTAATGGCATTGAGAATTACAGTAGATACTTTGATAGAAGAGACCCCGGTATGCGTCCCTTTTGCTTAATAGATTATTTCCCTAAAGACTACATTATGTTTCTAGATGAAAGCCACCAAACGGTTCCTCAGGTTAGGGCTATGTATAGTGGTGATAGGGCTAGAAAGTCAGTTTTAGTAGATTATGGATTTAGGTTGCCTGCTGCTTTAGATAATAGGCCGCTAGAGTTCAATGAGTTTGATGCAATGGCCAATCAGATAGTCTATGTGAGTGCTACACCAAGTGACTACGAGTTGTCCAAAACAGAAGGAGTAGTTGTAGAGCAAGTTATTAGACCGACTGGACTATTAGATCCGATAATTGAAGTACGCCCTTGTACTAACCAAATAGATGATTTATTAGATGAAATAGACGAAAGGGTTAAGAATGGCGATCGTGTATTAGTCACCACGTTAAGTAAAAAATTTAGTGAGGAACTAGCTGAGTATTTTACAAAACTGGGTATTAAATGTCGATACATACATAGTGAAGTTCTTACTATAGAACGTGTGGAAATATTAAGAGATTTAAGGCTAGGAGTGTTTGATGTTTTAATTGGAATCAATTTATTAAGAGAAGGACTTGACTTGCCAGAAGTGAGTTTAGTTGCAATTTTAGATGCTGATAAAGAGGGATTTTTGAGAAGTGAAACTTCATTAACTCAGACAGCAGGTCGTGCTGCAAGAAATGTAAACGGCAAAGTATTGATGTATGCTGATAAGATAACTAATAGTATGCAAAAGACCATAGACGAAACAAATAGACGTAGAGATAAACAAATAGCACATAATATTGAATATGGCATAACTCCAACTACCATAACAAAAACAAAAGAGCAAATAATGCTACAAACAAGTGTTGCAGATTCTAAAATGCAAAAGGAGCATAAATATAAGAGCTATGAGGAAGAAACTAAATTAGCGATGGTAGCAGACCCTATAGTTGAGTATATGAGTAAACCTGCCATAGAAAAGGCCATACAAGCTACTCAAAACAGAATGCTAAAAGCTGCCAAAGAAATGGAATTTACAGAGGCAGCCAAACTAAGAGATGAAATGTATGCATTGCAAGAGATTATGAAAGAGAAGTTTGGTATTTAGTCATTGTTTTTTATTTTGAGATTGTATCATTTCATTAAGAACATAGTTATTCTTATTGCAATTAATAGATATTGCAACCTTTCTTAGCTTTATTTCGTCGGTATTGTTATCGGGTAAGGCTATCTTTTTGCCAATTTATAGCTAAATAAACACGTTAAAAATGTTTATCTTTGAAAATTGGGAATTAATCATCTATAACTGCTATTATAATTTTTAGAGGAAATATGTACAGAATATTCACGGCAAGGCTCTTAATGCTAAGTCTGTTTAGTCTGTTTGCAACTACAACTTGGGCTGCGGTTACACCCAGTTTCACCATTACTAAGTCGCAACAGTGTTCAGATTCATCATTTACATTTACCAGTACATCTACTACTACAGTTGGTACCATTACCAGTTTAACTTGGGATTTTGGCGATGCAACTAGTACAACTGGTACTTCAGCATCTAGAACTTACGCCGCACAAGGTACCTACACTGTGAGGTTGACTGTACTTGCTAGCGATGGCAGTACAGGTAGTATAACAAGAAATGTAATTGCTAGAAGACCCCCACCGTCTACTTTTACGTTTGCAAATCCAGTATGTGCAAGATCTGAGAAATTATTTACACCCACATTTAATAAAACTACTGATAGCGTAGAATTTTTCAGTTTTGACTGGGGAGATGGAACTTCTACTACCAATAATGGACAATCCACCAAAACTTGGACTACAGCAGGCACCTACAATGTAACATTAACAGTCAGAAATAATAGAGGCTGCGAATCTAAAACTATAGTAGCAGTTGTCGTTAATAACAAAGTAACAGCAAAAGCAAATGTGGTAAATAAGTGTCAAGATAGTACTATATTTTTTGATGCTCGATCATCTAATGCATCAGGTTCATCTATACAATCATATCAATGGAGATTTCCTGACGGTACTGTTGTAAATAGAGATACTGTAACAAAGCGACTAAGTCCTGGATCTAATCAAGTCAAATTAATTGTAACAAACAATGTAGCCGGCGGTTGTGGTGACAGCTTGATTTTAAACAACGTTATTCAATATGATAATCCAAAAGCTAGAATTACCTACTTTAATAATTGTGAAGACTCTCTTGCAATCTTTTACGATGCAAGTTCAGCAGCATTTTCTTTAAATTCTTGGAAATGGAATTTTGGTCACGGTGGTGCTGGCAATACAGAAACATATACTAAGAGAAAAGATACTTTAAAGCACGCATTCCCTGGAGCAGGGACTTACACAGTGACACTTACACTTGAAACAAAATTTGGGTGTAAGACTGTATGGAAAAGCGATATAACTATACATTCACTTCCTAAACCAGATTTTACATTTAGAAATGCTTGTAAAGACACTGCAATTCAATTTACAGATGTTACGCCTGGATCTATAACTAATAGATTCTGGTATTTTGGTGACAGTACTAACAATGTACCAAATACTAGCACACTTACTAATCCCAATCATAAATATAATAAGACTGGGAACTTTAAGGTAAAATTGATTACAAGAAATACTAATGGATGTCAAGACAGTATTACTAAGATACTAACTGTTTATCCCGCACCTAAGGCGAATTTTTCGTTTACTGATGATTGTGAGGATACTCTAATTAAATTTACAGATTTAGGTAGATCGAATTCTGGTCAACCAGCTGACACTTTGAACAGATGGTTTTGGAATTTTGGGGACGGAGGAACAAGTACATTACAAAACCCTTCTCACCAATTTGCAAATTCTGGTAGTTATACGGTTAGGCAAGCTGTATTTAATGGATATGGTTGTTCTGACACTACTTCCAAATCAATAACAATATATCAAAAGGCGGCAAGTAATTTTACTTATCCATTAACAGCTTATGAAAATGATACAGTAACTATAACCTCAACTAGTACAGTTTTGCTAGGAGATACTGTAAACACATATTTTTGGTTCTTAGGGAATGGTAATCAAAATAATGGTAAAGTCATTAAAGACGTTTACACTCAGGCAGGTACATTTAATATTACTCAGATAAATTATACCCAAAGAGGTTGCGTTTCAACTTCAGTGAAATCTATCGAAATATTACCTGCACCGCAAGTTACTTTTACCTACGCACCTGTATGTTTTGGTAGAGATGTTCAATTTACTAGTAATGTAATTTTTTCTAAACCAGCTACCGTCCAAAGTTACCTATGGGACTTTGGCGATACTTCGACATCTACATTAGCCAATCCAATTCATAGATACTCGGTTTCTAGAAACTATACAGTAAAATTGACAGTAACTGCAACTAATGGTTCTGTTTCTTCATATTCAGATGTTGTTATTGTACAACCTAATCCAAAATCTCAATTTAGTGTCAATAACAATTGTTTCGATAGCACTTTGATATTCATTAGTACTAGCAATGTTATTACTGGAAATATAGTTAGTTGGAACTGGAACTTTGGTGATAGTACCACAGGAAATGGTAGTTCAGTAACTAAAAAATATAGTCGTGCTGGAAATTGGAATGTAATATTAAAAACTACAACTGATAAGGGTTGTGTAGATTCTATCGTAAAGCTAGTTAGGACCTTTCCTTTACCTAAAACTAGAATTGGATATTTTCAAACCTGTGGTGATAGCTTGGTTCAATTTACAGATTTTTCTACTATAGATACCCCAGGTTCGATAGTGAAGTGGAAGTGGGAAGTAAATGGGGATACTAGTTCACTGCAAAACCCAAAATTCAAATTCCCTAGAGTAGGAGGTACATATCCTATTAAAGTCACAGTATATAGTGATAGAGGTTGTCCTGTAACTTTTGATTCTACTATTTATATTAATCCATTACCTAGAATTGCATTTAACGCACCTGAGCGGTGTGAAAAGAATACTTATAATTTCTTTGACATCTCTCCTGCATTGCCAAATGCTAGACCAATCTCTTGGAATTGGAAATTTGGTGACGGTCGAACTGCATCAGGTAAAAATGTATCAAATATATTCGATACTGCTGGTAACTACAGGGTAGTATTAACTGTAAAATCAGAACGTGGTTGTGTTGATAGTTTGGTGAGAATAGTTGTCGTTTATCCGTTGCCTAAAGTAAAATTCTATTACAACGGATCTTGCTTCAACGAAGAATTTAATTTTGTAGATAGTAGCGAAGTTCCTGGTGGCATACAAACTCGTTTATGGCAATTTGGTGATGCTTCTGCAACTACTTCTAGTTCTGCAACACCAACTATGACTTATACTGATACACCTGGTGTATATCGTGTTAGGTTGACCATTACAGCAGCTAATGGAGGATGTTCTGCCTTCTTAGACTCATTTATTAGGGTATTTCCATTACCTGTTGCTAAATTCACTACCAACCCAGTATGTCAAGGTAATATAACAATTTTTACAGATGCCACCCAATTGGAATTTGGCACTATATCGGAATATAGATACGATTTCGGAGATGGAACTAGGGCAACTTACTCTTCAGGACAAAGAGTAGTTCACAGATATGATGTATCAGGCAGTTATCCAATTAAAATGACTGTATATACAGATAAAGGTTGTTTTGATGATTTTGATACAATAGTAGAAGTGAAAGTTGTTCCTATAGCATCATTTACTGCTGACCCAAGATTGGTTGACATATTAAACCCAACTGTAACATTTAAAAATACTTCTAAAGGCGCAATTCAATATTTATGGGATTTTGGTGACAATGAAACTTCAATAGAGATTAATCCTAAACACATTTATGAAGATACTGGTGACTACATAATTACGCTTGCTGTTATTAATAGTAAAGGCTGTACAGATACATTTAGAATGAAATACACAGTTTACGAAGTATACTCTTTGTTTGCACCTAACGCGTTCACCCCAAATGATGATGGAACTAACGATGAGTGGAAACCAATTGGTGCTGGCTACAATAGATACAAAATAATAATTACTGACAGCTGGGGGCAAAAAGTTTTTGAATCTAATAATATAGAGGAAGCTTGGAAAGGAACTTATCTAAAAAGTGATAAACGATGTCCTATTGGCACATATGTTTACAAAATAGAAACTACAGACGTCTATGATATTGATTTTAAAGAATTAAAAGGTGTTATACATCTGCTGTATTAATAGAACTATTTTAATAATAAATTTAAAGCCCTTAAAATTTTTAAGGGCTTTTTTTATGAAAGACTTTTTGATATTTAAAAGCTTTTTTATCTATTTAAATCAAATTTTTTCTCACCAAATATTACATTTTTTACGCTATCTGTACTTACGAAATCGTGCGGAAAACCCATACTTATTTTGCTTACTTCGTTTAATTTGTCAATGTGATTTTGATCTAAAACAAGTTCAACAGCCTTTGTGTTACTTGCTATTTGTGCCCCAGTTCTTGCACCTATAATTGGTATATACGAGTTGTTTTGTTGTAATATCCAAGCTAAAGCTACGTTGGCAGGTTCTTCGGTTATTTCATTTGCTACATCAACTACTGCCTGCTCTACAGCAACATTTCTGTTTTTTATTCTATTGCTGTCTTCTGCTATTCTGCTATTCTCTTCTCTATTAGTTAAATATTTACCTGTTAATAATCCAGCAGCTAATGGAGACCAAGCAGTTACTCCCATATTGAATGTTTTAGCCATTGGTAAAAGGTCACGTTCTGGAGTTCTTTGCAATAGACTGTACTCTACCTGTATAGCGCTGAACTGTTCCCACGCATTACACTCAGCTAAAGTATTGCAAGTTGCCATAATCCAAGCTGGCGTATCACTTATACCGATATGTAATACTTTACTAGTTGCAGTCAAATCATTAAGCCAACGCATTAATTCTTGTGGTCTAACTGTGAAATCCCATACGTGAACCCATAATATATCAATGTAATCCAGTTTCATATTATTAAGACTAGACTCAACAGCTTGTACCAAATTCTTCTTATGGTTACCACCAGTATTTAGATTTGCGGCATTTGTATTCAGAGTGTACTTGGTAGCAATAACCAGCTCCTCTCTATTACTGTGTAAAAATTCACCCAGATACTTTTCACTAGTGCCTTTAGTGTAATAGTTTGCGGTATCTATAAAGTTACCACCTGCCCTGACAAAGGCATCAAATTGGTTTTTACTTTCTTCTCTATCAGCGCCATATCCCCACTCAGTACCAAATGTCATAGTTCCTAGACAAAGTCTTGATACTCTTAGACCGCTATTACCTAAAACCGTGTATTTCATAATATTTCAATTGACGTTAGTTATTGCCAGCTCTGACTATTAAACCTTGTTCTGTAGCAGAGTCTAATGCTTTATATAAATAGTATAAATCCTGCTTGCTGTGTAATGCAATATCTACTAATGTATTTATACCGTCGCACATATTTAACAACCACATTAGGCTATCAACTACTTGTAAATTACTAGTTTGAGATCCTAAACTGGGATATAGACCTCTTTTACCTAATTGAGGTTCGCAAAAAGGGTTTGTATTTATGTACACCTATGTCTAAATTTCTTACAAAAAGTTTATAAGTTTTTTCTAATTCATTGCCTTGTGCATCTATATATGTCCCGATAAAATTCTTGAAATACCGGTAATGGACATTATTTGCTTCTTCGACATAGTGGTATGAGGTCATACTGGTTTGATCTGGTAGCCCAATTATGGCAATCTTTCCATTGAAATTTTTTAATAATGCAAATACGGAGTCTTGACAATAGCCTGAAACATTATCTATATTTTTAAATAAATCAGATTTAGCTCCAATTATTGAAAAACTGTAAATAGGGTGCCCTGTTCTTATTGAATCTGGATGATTTCTAGATAACTCACTTAGCCCCCACATTTCGCTAGGAGTGCTTCTAATATCAAATTTTTTATTTTGAGGCCATGCTGTGAAATTGAACAAGGGAAATATAAGTGTTCCAGAACTACCAACAGCTAATTGTAGAGATTGAAATATTTCTAGAGGAGTTATTTTTAATTCAAATTCTTCTTGTATCTTAATCATTAATGGTTTAGCCGACGAGTGAACCAAAACTAAATCACCTTGTACAATACCAGACTTCATCCACTGATTACTTAGATGTAATCCAATTTCGTTAATATCCATTATATAAGTTTTTATTTGTGTATATGCAAAGTTAAAAGATTAATAAAAGCCTAATCGGTGTACACAATTATTAACTTAATTTAAAAATTACGGCTACTAAAAGCGTTTAATGCTTTATATTTTTTTATTGCAGAAAAATCTCTGTTAAACAACTATCATAAAGTTCGAATTGTTGGTCAACCATATCTTGGGTAATTTCCATTTCCCCAACTCCCGTTTGACCTTTCCTCTCTTTCTTGGCTTTTAATTTCCAAAATTTCAAAGATGTCTTTTGTGGAATACCAAGTGCTTTTTTCAATTTAGAACTATTAGATGCATTCTTTTCAGATTCCATTCTATCCAAAACATTTTGAAGTTTTAAATTCTTTTCTTCTTTTGAATTTCCCAATTTGAATTTTTCATTGACCAATTCATTTATCAGATCAGCCATTCTTTCTGAAGATCTGCCATCTACTTTATAATATAACTCTGTTATAAATACTTCTCTTTCTTCTTGAATATTCAAAGGTATAGATGCCCCATTTATGTAGGAAGTCACAACATTATCAGCTTCTTCAGGTGTATATGTTACATCATTCATTTTTCGATGGCTATCAAAAAATGGATCAGGACTTTCTTTTAACTCCATTTGAATGACCGGTAACCCCATAATCCATGCCTCAGTACTGGTTGTACAATTGCGTTGAAGCAATAAATCAGTATGAGCCAAATAATCAGTTATAACTCTATTACTTGCCAAATAAACATTAGGAATTCTACTAACTATTTCATTGTAGGGATTTAACCACTCTGCCGGGTGAACTTTAATGACAATATTCCAATCAGGGTGTTGGATTGCCAAATGTTCAATAACCTTCAAATTATTACTCAGTTGAGCTTGATTATCATTATATACCCATTCTATTTCTTCAACTGTGTAAGTTGATCTGCTAGTATATCTTTTAATTATTTCATCTTTATCTCTTGCTGCATAAGGTGTACTTGTAGCCCAAAGTAAAATGGGTGCATTTTTATTCACCATTTTATGTTCTGCTTCAAAATCAGCCTTACTCCAAAATAATCCGCTCTCTATTAAATTGTTATTATAAAAATCAAATCTAGCAGTACCTATAATTTTAATCTTATCGGTATTTACCATGAAGTCATTTTCATTTAATAACCTTTTGTGAAAGATTCCCCAGGCAAAATAATAGTCTAATACTTTCTCAGAATCATGATGTTGACCAGCATTTAGCATCAATTCATGTGGTCTCATTACCATACCTTCTGTTGGATACATACAAGTAATGATATAGTTTTCTTTACAAAATTTTAGCTCTTCAACTTTGAAATCCCAAGTTAAATGATCAACCACATATAAATCAGGCTTATATTTTGCTAATTTTAAAATGACATTATATGCGTTTGTAAGCTGTGTTTCAATATTATATTTTCTTTTTAAATGCCAAGCAACCAAGGTGTAACCACCAAAATCTCTAACTTTATATGGGACAAGAATTAATACTTTATGATTCATGATTTATTTTAATCCGGTAGGTGTATAATTAGGTGAATATAACATGGCATTCTCTAACCAATCATTTGGTGTAAATAATCTCATTCCATGCTTCAGATTCAATATAATATTTTCTTTGTATTGATTTAAAATTTGATCTACTATTATGGCACCTGATTTAGTGGCAATAAAGGCTGATCCATTGAAAATTTTGTATATTAGTCCAAATTGAAATGGGTGAAAAGGACCATCTTCATTATCTGAACTTACTGACTTTAGATGTACTTTTTCGCCGTTCAGTTGTGTACTTGCTCCAGCATAGGGCTCATCAAATGCACAAATAAAGTGTTCAATATCTTTCGTATCCCAATTCCAATTTATTAATCCTTGATTAATTGTATGTAGTCGAGGAAAATACATAGAGAAATGTTCAGGCAAATCGTGTTTAATAAATTCTTTACCTTGTGTAAGCTCATCGATAAATTCTTGAATATAAGTAATCTCTTGTTCTTGAGCTGCATCAAAATAATCTTTCGGAATTCTGACAGATTTAGGAAAAAAATATTGTTTACTTTTTAAAATTTCACCATTGTCAAATTCACCTTGAATCATGAATTCATTGATTTCTTGTAAAAAACAGGCACCTATCTTATTTTGTCTAAGTATCTGCCAAGTATAATGGGCTCCACCTCTATATCTCGGTAAACGAATACCCATCAAATCAAATAATTTACCCTGAAATTTTTCAATTAAATCTTTGTTGAAACTCCAAGCCTCACCAAAACCAATTCCCAAACTGTTTGATAAATCATAAGTATTCAATTCTTCACAGACATTAATGTCATCCGTTATAAATATTGGCAAGTTCTCATTTTCACAATGTTGTGCTAAACTAAGTTCTGCTAGAATAATTTCATCAGCATGCCTTGAACTAGTGAATACTGCAATGTCTAAATTATTTTTTTTACAACTTATTGCAGTTTGTAACAATGTATTGCCACCACCAAATAGTAATAGGTGTTTTAGTTTATTAAATTTCATAATTATTATACTTAATAAAACCTTTAACTAGGAATTTATCTAGCCAATTTTTAATTTTTGAAAACTTCAAATCAGTTATAAAGGCTAAATCTAAAATTGAATTATGCCCATTAATATTAAATAAAATCAAATTATTAAATTTATGGAAAGCATCCTTATCATCAATACTATCAAAATAAAGTCCATGCTTACTTAACCAAGGGGGGGTTAAGTTTATATATTCTGGAATCATATTTTCTTCTAGAATCTCTATGCATTTAAATAATATATCAAATGCTTTTCCCAAAGCCCATTTGTCTAAATTTTCAGGTGTATCGTGGCTACTATGATATTCCCTAAAAGGAAATCTTTGTAGTGCCGGGCTTGGAATATTTAGAGTAGGCCATTCATATACACGTTCATCATTTCCATATCCTCCCCAAAAGTTACTTTCAGTAAATTCTTGTTCTAATTCTATAAGTGCCATTTTTAAGGCAAATTCAACTTCACTATTAGGTGTTAATGCTTCCTTTAAAAGCCAATTTTCTCCTTTCCCTAAAGTTTCCAAATTAATCATCCCAACAGTATTTTCTATTTTATCCATATTATTGGTCACATAAAAAAATGTACCTATAGTTTCAGGAATTAAAAGTAGTTGGTAAGAGTATTTTCTATTTTCTAGTTGACTTAAATATTTAAACAATACTAATGCGACACAACAACTCGCTAAATTATCATTGCATAATTCATCAATATGGGCAGTAAATGAGATGATTTCTTCTGAACTCCCGGGTAAAAAGAGTTCAGCTACTTTCATGCTGCTATCTTTATTAATTTTGGTTTTTATATAGATATGATACTTTTTATCTTCAGATAATTGGTCAAAAGTATTCTGAGGCATAGTTATTCCCCAATTTACTAATGCGTGATTATAAGCATTTCTATGCTCTAAGAAATAAGCATCCTTGATAGTAGGGTGACAACGGCAGTTTTTAGAAATTTCTTCTTTGGTAAACCAACCATCAATCTTCTCACTATAAGCCGCTACAAATAAATAGTGCTCATGTGTACCTGCTATTAATGTACCATTTTCATCTTTCAAATAACCTTCTACTACTTCCCATGCCGGGGGACAATCCCAATCTTCACTCGAATTTCCTGCGGGATATTCATGAATTATGGTTTCAGGAAAATATTCTTTTACAATTTCGAAAGATTTATCAAGACCGGGTGAATTAATCATTCTTCGGAAAGGATTAATTTTCTCAATCAACTCCATCATTTCATCTACTCTGCTGCTTGTTTCAGGCATGACTTTAAGCATAAATCGTGACGAAAATACAATGTACACTGTACATAAACCTTATTAACCTATTAATAACTTGAACAAGCTCTACTTTTGTCAAGATACAAAATGGAACACCATTTCAATATAATAGCAATAGGAGCTGGTGCAGCTGGCTATTTTTCAGCGATTTCTGCAGCAGAGGCAAATCATACAGCTAAGGTGGGGATTCTAGAAAAATCAGGCAAAACGCTCAGTAAACTTAGAATATCTGGCGGAGGCAGATGTAATGTTACTCACGCTTGTTTTGATCATAGCATTTTAACTGCTGCTTACCCACGTGGTAACAGAGAGTTGAGATCAGCCTTTAGCGTTTTTGACACTCAAACTTGTATTGATTGGTTTGAAAGTAGGGGAGTGACATTAAAAACTGAGGCAGATGGCAGAATGTTTCCCATAACTGATAGCAGTGAAACAGTTGCAAGGTGTCTAGAACTAGAAGCCGAGCGACTAAAAGTAGAACTCTATTTGAATACTGGCTTTACTAAGATTGAATTGGTAGAAGGAAAATATGTTATTGAGACTAATAGGCAAACCTTCACAGCCGATAAATTGATAATTTGCACAGGAGGTAATCCAAATGTTGATGCTTATAATTGGCTAGCTAACTTCAATATAGCAGTTGTGCCACCAACACCTAGCCTATTTAGCATAGTGGTAGATGATGTGCAATTAAAGGAATTAGCAGGTCTAAGTGTAACTGAGGTACAAGTAGGATATGCAGGAACAAAAATATCAACTACAGGAGCCATATTAGTAACCCATAAGGGTTTAAGTGGTCCAGCCATATTACGACTTAGTGCGTTTGCAGCTAAGGAGTTTGCCGCAGAAAATTATCACGGAAAGATTTGGATAAACTGGATGCAATTCGAATCAGAAAACGAATCAGTGGCTTTTGTGGCAGAATTAAAGAAAGATAAGGCTAAGCAATTGGTTTCTAATACAGTAATAGATAAATTACCAAAAAGGCTAGTGCTCTATTTAATTAGAAAAGCTGGAATAATTGAACCTAAATTAAATTGGGCCGATCTAAATAAACAACAACTAAATGCATTGAGTCAATTACTATACAGAATGCCTGTAAACTTTAATGGAAAAAACGCCAATAAAGACGAATTTGTAACAGCTGGTGGAGTTAGCCTAAAGGCTATAAATCAGAAAAGTATGGAGGCTAAAAATGTAACTGGTTTATATTTTTGCGGAGAAGTAATAGATGTTGATGGCGTAACAGGTGGCTTTAATTTTCAAGCTGCTTGGACTACTGGATATATAGCAGGACGTCACGCTGCAAACTTTAAACAATGAAAAAAAATGAAAATGATTTGTTTTTATAAATATTTGAAACTAACAAAACAAAGTTATCTCTTTGTGTTTTAGCTGTTTTAATGAATGTTAATTTTGATACACGTCTAAGGCGTATTAATTTTAGTGATTAAAACATACAGTTAGACAAACTGGCGTCCAAGTAATAAACTATGTACCTCGGTAATTATTTGTTAATAATTTGCTTTTTTTTAACAAGCTTTGGTGCCTATTCATATTATCAAATAGACATTCATACTAGTCCAACTTCTTGTTTGTCTTGTAAGTAAATTAAATACGTTTAGTTTAATTTATGACGATGTTGAAGTGATGTCTGGCATCAACCAGAAGTTAAACAAGTTAATTGAATTCTTTTTGAAATATCCAAATATTGGATACAAAATTGAGTTATGACACTACTACAAATTCTACAATTCAAGTAAAAGATAGTTTCTTGTAATAAATAATGGCTTAAAAAACAATTAAAAAAAAATTTTCCATTAACCAAACTTAAGGAAATTACAATTGGCTAGATATTTATGAGAAGTGTATTAGTT